>CAZLFF010000048.1:0-21099 GCA_964558755.1 uncultured Pirellulaceae bacterium | reverse complement strand
GGATCATCATGGCTCCGCTTGCTGACCGAGACGGCGTTCGGATCACGACCGTTATCAGCAAGTCCCCGGCTGACGATGCTGGGCTGTGGGTGAACGACGTGATTGTCAAAATTGACGACGTCGAGATCAGCGACATGCAATCGATTCGTGACGCGCTTGGCCAATACGATCCCGAAGATCGGATCACGGTTACCGCCATGCGGGGCGACATCGAAAAACGAATCAAGCTTACCTTGGCCGAGAAGGACAAGATCAGCCCAATGAACCGACGTAGCAACCAGCAGAACAGCATGGGCAGCCGGCTGAGCCGTCGTCGTAAAGCGTTTCCCAACGCGTTCCAGCACGACAGCACGTTAACGGCTAGGAACTGTGGCGGCCCGTTGGTGAATCTGAAAGGACAAGTCATTGGCGTGAATATTGCCCGAGCCGGCCGTGTGGCCAGCTATTCGTTGCCGGTCAGCACGATTGCTCCGATCGTCGATCAGTTGAAAACCGGCGAGCTGGATCCGAAGATCGTCAACAAAGAAGCGATTGCTCGCGTCGATCAAGAGCTTGTTGAGTTAACCGAGCGTTTGGGTGGCTTGCCCGACCGCCGCGAAGAACTGCAACGAAAGCTCGAGCAAGAGCGGATTCGCATGGAGGCTCAGGCTGACATTTTGAAAGACCTGAAGACCAAGCTAAAACAGCAAGAAGCTGCGATCACCAAGCAACGCAAGGCGCTCGTTAACGTCGAAGAGGAAATCCGTCGCTCAGAAAAAGTCCGCGGACGGCTAGATTCGAGGCGAAAGCTGCTAACGACAGGCCTGCGGTAGAGACGTAGGGTGAATGTCCAACGGCGCGTCGGCAACAAAACCGATTTTGGTTCGTCCGCTACTTCCGCTGATAAACCCGCACCCAATCGACGTACATCAAACCCGGAAACGGAGTCGTTTCATCGGGGCGACCGGCGTGTTCGCCTCCGACAGCGATGTTCAACAGGATGTAAAACTTGTCGTGGAACTCGGAAAGGTTTTCGCCCGAGATGTCAGCTTCGCAGTAAGCTGAACCATCGACATACCACGTGATTTTCTCTTCGTTCCATTCAAGTTCAAAGACATGGAACTGATCGGCAAAAATGCCCTGCTCTAACTTGAAGGACTTGGCCCCCATCATTTTGTGGCCGTCTTCGTCGTAGTGAATGTTCGCCTCGACGACACCGTCATCACGCGTGCCGTACAGTTCGAGAATGTCAATTTCACCGCACTTCGGCCAAGGCACGTCGCCACCGATTTCATCGATGTCGGCACCCAGCATCCAAAACGCGGGCCACATGCCTTTGCCGTGAGGCAACTGAATTCGAGCCGCGATTCGACCGTACTTCCACTCCTGCTTGCCGCCAGTGTGCAAACGCCCCGACGTGTATTGAGCTTTGCCGTGCGTGTCGCCAGTGTGAATTGCTTTGATGACCAAGTGGCCGTCTTCGACGTAAGCATTTTCCTTGCGATCGAAATACTGTTGCCACTCGTCGTTGTAAGGCTCGGGCAGGACTTGCCGAGTCCAGTTTTTCAAGTTCAATTCATCACCGTCGAATTCGTCGGCCCAAACCAGTTTCCAATCGCCCTTCAGTTCATACTCGTCCGGGTTGGTCGCGGGATACGTTGGAGCATCTGACACTTGAGCACCTTTCGGCTGGCTAATCGGATCTTGAGCGTGACTGGCAGTGCAACTCGCGACCATGGCGGCCAATAGAATAATGCTAAGAGCGTTGTTCTTCATCGATCGATTTCTCCAAGGCCTAAAAGAATCTTGCCGGATTCGGCGCATCGCCCAGTACGATAACGTGCTGCGAAGAAGCCTCCGGTGCCTGTCCACACGAGTTGGGTGGGCGGTGGTGGGCGCTTTTGCGGCGTAGATAGAAACGTCAGGCTAGTTTACCGGCGGCCGGATCGCTAGCCCAACGTGATGGATCGCCCAAGAGGCGGCGCGACCGAATGAAAGCCGCGGGATGTGAGCACCTCGGTTTTGCAAGTACAGCCTAGCCGAGCACAGCTCTGCGCTCTGACTGACTTTTTGTTTCAACCGACCGCCAAGCCACCCAGCCCCGCTCGTTGCTTGACGGATCGTGGTTCCAAATCGGCGCAGTGGCGGGCCACGGCACGGCAAGAAAACCGTGGCTTGAACGCCAGGCTACTTCTTGGTGTAACCCAACGATTGCACGATGCTGAGCATTTCTTCGTACGAAATGTAGCGGCGGCGATTCATTAGCTTGTACTGATCAATCGCTCTGCCCAACTCGGCGGCCTCTTCGGAGAGGTTCGAGTGACCGTCGGAGAACTGTCGACGCTCAAGCCCCGGGCTTGCTCGGCCCGCGTCTGGATCGCGACGATCTAGGAAATCGGCAGGGTTGGCAGCAGTTCCAAATGTTTGATTTTCGACCGACATAGTGGCTCTCGGAATACAGGGGTAACTCGATTGGATCGGGGTGGCACACGGCACCACCTGATCATCTAGAAAGTTAGCTTGCCGTTATCGCGGGGGCGAAAATTCTGCTTCGGAGACGCCAGTTTTTTCAGATCGGACGTCTCTCACACCGCAAGCACAACCGGGCAATGCCTTACGGAGCCAACCAGAAAACGGTTCGTAGCGGTTGTGCCGATTGGTGAACCTGCCCCAACAAGCCTCGTCATCTGACGCGCGAGCTACCTCAGAATCGGGCCGGCTACCGAGTGGCCGCTCGCATGGTTGGCAATCGCGGTGGGCGCGGATCCGACGGGCGCGGCTTGCAGTTGACTGGCCAACTGATCTAGCACCACATCACTGGGGTGCTGCCACCGAGCCACAGCGATCGTCGCACGGGCCCGGTCCAGCTGTCCACTGGCCACTTGCGCTTCGCCCAGTCGCACGAAGGCTTCAACCGATGCGTCCGGTCGATCACAGGCGATGCCCAACACATCGATAGCTGGCGCAAATTGATTTAATTGCATCAACGCGCGGCCCTTGGCCAACAGCGCGGGTTCGGGCTGACGATCGTGCGGATAGTGACTAAGCAACTGTTCCACCGTCGCAAGAGCCCGCGTTGGCTTACCGAGTGCATGGTACACCTCGGCCATTAGCATCTGAATTTCTTCATTGCCCGTTGTGTGAGGTGACGCGTGTTGTTGAGCTTGGTAGCTGAGCGCGCGTTGATAGTTCGCGAGCGCGGCGTCGTATTTTCCTTGGGCGTGCCAGGTCTTGCCCTGCAACGCCCAGCCGCCGGCATGTTTCGGGTCGATCGCGAGAGCCAGTTCGGCTTGTCGGACGGCCTGCGGTCGGCGTCCTGACTGAAAGTACAATTCACCCAGTTCGACGAGCAGTCCGGGGTCGTCGGGGGTCAGTTTGACGGCCGCCTGCATGTGGTCGATCGCCGAGTTTAAATCGCCCAACCGCGCGTCAGCCCGCGCCAAATTTACTCGGGCCATCACGACCTGCGGCGACTGGCTGGCGGCGCGAGTGAAGAACGATCGCGCTTGCGCCAACCGTCCGTTCTGCATCGCGTCCAAACCCCGGTGCGTCCACTCGCGGAGCACCACGGTCTTCTGTCGGACCGACGCGCGAAACGGCGTCAATGTTTGACAGCCACTCAGCAGGATCACAGCACTCGCAACCAACAGGTACCGCGCGTGGTTTCCTTGCGGGCTGGTGCGACGGTTTGGTTGACGGCAACGAGCGGACATAATCGGACTCTAGCAGTCGCGTGAAAACGTGGCTATGCCGGAAATTGTCGGGTGGATTGTTGGTCGCGCCCGAGACACGTCATTCCCAACGGCGGTGATTTGTTTATGCTCGTGTTTTCGCAAAATTAACGCTTGGCCAGATTGCAACGTCCGGCTTATCCAAAACAAACTTTGCCAATGACTGCCTCTTACGACAAACTGGGCCTGCAGTTTCTCTATCCCGAGAACTGGAAGTTGACCGATAGCGGCGACGATCAGCTGCCGCACGAAATCACGATCGAGTCTCCCGACGGAGGCGCGATGTGGTCGGTTCATGTCTACCCGGACGACGCCGATCGTGATGCGTTGATTGGCGAGACGCTAAAAACGTTGGGCGAAACCTACCCGGATCTGGAGGTCTCGACCGCCAAAGCCAGTTTGCCCGCGACGGAGGGCGTCGCGACCGAGGCGTTGTTCTATTGCCTAGACTTTTTGGTCCGAACCCGTTTGCAGGTGCTGAGAACGGACGAGCACAAAGTGCTAGCGTGGTATCAAGCAGAGGACCGGGACTTCGAGAAGCTGGAGATCGTCTTCGATGCGATCACGACCAGTCTGCTTCAGGACATGTAAAACCGGACCAATCGTTCGTGTAAGGTTTACACGAACGCTATCTCAAGTTGCATCAGCACGAGTCGACTGTCGGTTTGCGTTTGCCGCCTAGCACGCGAAAAACCTTGCTTGTGTACGTTTCGGGTGGATCAGTTGCTTGTATTTTGTATCAAGCAGTCGCTTTGGCACGGATAGTGCTTTTCGGTTCATGCAACACAGACGCTTTCAAACCAAAGCGTCCGTCAGTACTGCTGACACCAACGCGACGTTGGGAACTGGCCGGTAGCGACGATCTCTGATCGCGAGTTGCCTCGGCCACCACTGACGTCGGCTCAACCCTTGGGCAAGTAAGGAACGCCCACTCGAAGAAAAGGAATTCACCTGCGAATCTAAGGCGCGCCCGTCCCAAACGACGGCAAACTCTGACCGGTTCAAACCCCGGCATGCCAGCTTTTCGCAGCGCAGGTTGCGCCGTTGGTAGCAACACCTATCGGCGTCCGCGCACAAGAAGGCTGAAGGGGTTATTACCAATTGCGCGATGTGTCACTATTTCGCTATGCGGATGCCACTACGCAGCTTTGCGGATGGCTTCGCTGTTGAGCTTGTTGTAGAGCGTTTTCAGGCTGATACCCAGCAACTGGGCGGCGGCGGTTTTGTTGCCTTGGCACTTGTCCAGCGTGGCGTGGATCGTTTGCATTTCGATCTCGCGCAAGGACTGCCCCGCTGCGGCGGCAATGCGCGGGGTGGCGGCCGCCGATCCCAAGTGACCCGGTAGGTCAGCGCCCTTGATGGGCAGTCGGTCGCTAAGGATTGCTGCGTACTCGATCACGTTGGCTAGTTCGCGAATGTTGCCCGGCCACGAATGAGCCGACAACAGTTTTAGGGCTGAGTCATCGAAGCACTGGGCCATCGGCGGCACGCGGCCGGATAGCTCGGGGCGATGACGGGCCAGCAAATGACGCGCGATCGCGGGTACGTCCTCGATTCGTTCTCGCAACGGCGGCAAGAGGACCTCAAACGTATTAATGCGATACATTAGGTCCTGGCGGAAATCACCGTCGGCGACCATGTCCGGCAGATCACGGTGCGTTGCACACACGATTCGCACATCAACATGAAACGGCTCGTTGTCACCCACGCGGCGGATCTCGCCGCTCTCGAGCACGCGCAACAGCGACGACTGGGTCGCCATCGGTAGCTCGGCGATTTCATCCAAGAACAAGGTGCCTCCGGTCGCGACCTCGAACAAACCCTGACGATGCTCGTCCGCGCCGGTGAAGGCACCTTTGCGATGCCCAAACAGCTCGCTCTCGATCAAGTTTTCGGGCAATGCACCGCAGTTGATGGCAACAAACGGCTTGTCGGCCCGGTCGCTCTGTTGGTGAACCGATCGAGCCGCAAGCTCTTTGCCGGTGCCGGTTTCTCCGAGAATAATCACGGCAGAATTCGTCGGCGCGACTTTCTTGATCAGCGCACGTACGCGTTGCATCGAGCGATGATCGCCGATCATGTCCGGTTGGCCTTCCACTCGGGTCAGCCGACGCTTCAACGAGTGAATCTTGTTCGTTAGCTCACGTCGAATTGCAACGCGTTGCAAAAGCCCTTTCAGGTCGACCAGCTTGCACGGTTTTTGCAGGTAGTCGAACGCACCTAATCGCAAGGCGGCGATCGCGGTCTCGGTCGATCCCTTACCCGTCAGGACAACGGCCTCGGTGGTGGGCGATAGCTCTTGAATTTTCTCGATGACACCGATTCCGCCTAGCTTCGGCATGTCCAAATCCAGAATCGCGCAATCGAAGTGCTCTTTTTCGAGCGCTGCGACGGCTTCGATGCCGTTTCCGCACACGGTAATGCTGTGACCCATCCGCGGTAGCTCGGCGGCCAGCAGTTCTTGCAAGTTGATTTCGTCGTCGGCAAACAGAACGTTCAGGGATTTCTGTTTAGGCGGCTTTTGGGAGGAGCTTTTTCGAGTCATGTGACTTCAAGGGTAAAGTAACAACGAAAGTCGAGCCTTGGTCGGGCCCGGCGCTAAACGGCACGATGCGTCCGCCATGGTCTTCAATGATTTGGTAGGTGATCGACAGCCCAAGGCCCGTGCCCTGCCCGTCTCGCCGGCGAGTAAAAAATGGTTCGAATAGGTGTTCCATGACCTCGGGGGTCATCCCACAGCCGTTATCCTGCACTCGCAGTTCGGCGTTCTGGCCGACGGTTTTTAGGGATACGTTCACCGTCCCGCCCTCGGGGACGCAGCTAAGCGCGTTGGTGATTAGGTTGAGTGTGACTTGTTTGATTTCTTGGGCGTTGACGACCGCGACCAAGCTGCGATCGGCCTTCACGTTGATCGTTCGCTCCCGGTACTTGCTAAGCGGTCGGACCATTTCGACCACCGAGTCAATAATCTGGGAGATATTGGCCTCTACCTTTTTCATGTCGCCCATCCGAGCAAAATCGAGCAGGCCGGCGGTGATCCCTTTGCAGCGAAACGCTTCGTCCTGCATTTGCCGCAGGTACTTCTTCATCTGTTTGATGTTGTCGTCGCGTTCCTCGTCGTCTTGTTCGTAGTCGGAATCCAAGATGTCGTGCAGCCGTGATTCTAAGGACTCGGCCGCCCACGCGATCGTGGCGAGCGGATTGTTGATCTCGTGGGCAACGCCGGCCGCCAGAAAACCAACGCTGGCCATTTTTTCGCTGCGGACAACCTCACGCGTTCGTTGCCGAACCTTTTTGTTCAGGTCCTTGCGAATGGCTTGAAAGCCCGACGTCATCGCGTTCATCGCGTCGGCCAATTCCGACATTTCGTCGTCGGTCCCAAGTTCGACACGGTGTCCGTAGTTGCCCTTGGCGACTTGGCGAGAGCCCTTTAATAGCAGTGCGATGGGCCGGAAAACATTCTTCCGGAAGTGAGTAACCAGCAGAGCCATCAACGCAAAAGCAAGCACCGTCAGGAACAGGCTGGCGTACATCCACGCGTAGTACTGCCGCCGCGCGTTGTTGGCGAAGGTCTCCATGCGTTGTTGCAAGAAGATGGGCAGCTGGCTGGCGTCGTGTTGGAATTTTTCTAGCTCGTCCCGCAAACTGCTGACTAGTTTGTCTCGGCCGAGAATCCAATCTTTCTCGCCAACGACTTGGTTGATCATCTCCAATGAGTGGCGGAATTTTCTGATAAAATCCAGCTCATGACGGCTCTCCAGTAACGTGCCGTCATATTCAGGCCCCTGTTGAAGCTGGATGGCGTAGCGGTCGAGCGTATGTTCAATCTTGTTCAGTTTCTCGACGAAACTCATTCGGCAGAACGGATCGTTCTCGACGACGGGTTGAAAGTCATTGCTATCGCTGGCGGTGTCGGCCTCGATCTGCCACAAAAATGAACGCAGTTCGCTGATGCGCTGACTGAGTTCCGCAACCAGCGGTAGTTCGGTGCTGCGAGCGCGAATGTTCTTAGTGAGCGTGCGGAATCGCATCGCGCCTTGGAAGCCGGAGAATGCCAGCACCGCGACAATCACGAATAGCATCGCGACGCCGACGTACATGCGGGTTCGAATTCGGCGTATCGAGAACACGAGCCTTAAAGCCTCTACCACGTCCGGGGAACTTGAGCCAAACTTTGAAAAATGTCAAAGCTGGAGGACGTTACAGAGGTCGCTAAGCGGCCACAATGTCAGTTTGAGCCACCGCTCGAGCGTTCATTTGCTCGTTTACAAATCGATCGAGCTGCTGCTGCCGCTGGTTTGGTTGCGCAGCATTTCCATCATTTGCGTGATAGCACGCCCGTAGCAGCGGATGGCCTGCGAGAACTCTTTTTTCTGGGTCAGCCCCTCAGCCTCGCGAGACAGCTCGGTTAGCTCGGTCAGATTGACCTGCCATTGGTTCTGTTTGGCCGCGTTCATTAGCTGGCTCCAAATCCCTTGCAGCTGCTTGGTAAACTGTGGCGGCGAGGCACCACCAACCCGAGTGTAAGGGCCTTTGCCAAAGCGTTGGGTGGCGGTCATCGTCTGACCCGTTGTGGCCGAGCGAACGAGTTGGGTTGCTATGTAAATCGCCGTCCCGATCGCAACAACACCTGGCAGGACAGCGGTTGTCCAGTCCATTGATAGCAGGAAGACTAACGCGAACAGCAACGAGCCACCGAACAAGGCCCACAAAAACATGGGCACTTGGTATTTTGATTTTTTCGAGTTGATTTTCAACGGCGGAGCCTCGTCGCTGGTCGCCAGTTTGGCGTTGGTGACTTTGGCGACGATCACCGTAACGTTGTCCGGGCCACCGCGAAGGTTGGCCAAATCGACCAGCATACGAACCGCCTCGTCAGGCGTCATGTTGGCTAGAATCGAAGCGATTTCAGGATCGGAGATCACGCCGGTCAGGCCGTCGCTGCACATGAGAAACGTGTCCCCGACAGCCAGCGGAAATGGGCCTTCGAGATCAACCTTGCATTCAGGGTACGGGCCGAGCGAGCGAGTGATGACGTTCTTGGGGATTTTGCCCAGTTTTTCGTCTTCGGCAGAAAGTTGCCCGGCCGCTTTCATCTCCCACACCAAACTGTGGTCGAAGGTCAGCTGTTCGAGCCGCGTTTTCCGCAGCCGATAAACTCGACTGTCGCCGATGTGAGCAATCACGGCACCTTGGGGCAGTAGCGTTAGCGTGCTGCACGTCGTGCCCATGTTGTAGAACTCTTCGTTCGCTTGTCCCCGCCGATGGATTTCTGCGTTCGCCCCCTTCACCGCGCTACGAAGCTCCTCGGGAGCTGAAGCGTCGTTAAAGCGAGCGTACAGATGCGGCACGTGCTCGATCGCCAATTTGCTGGCCAGCTCGCCAGCCGCGTGAGCCCCCATGCCGTCGGCAACAACAAAAACGTGGCCTTTCCGCTGCCACTGTTGCATGCTGCCCGCCAGCGAAACCGACAGGTTGTCTTGATTGCTGGTGCGACGCATCCCAATATCGCTCAGCGAGGCGACCGCGAGGCAGTTATCCCAGTTAGTAAGGCTGTCGCTCATGAGCTGTTGTCGTGGGGCGCGTCGAAAGGTACCCGCTATCTTAGCCTGCAATCACGCCGGGCAAAACGTCGGTTTGCGAGGGTTCCAAAATCGATCTGTCACCGTTTGGGCCGGTTTGCTAACGTCCGCGCGGTCGCCCAACTATCGTTGGCGATTTGCGTCATTGGATGAACCACTACAAAAACGCCCCGCGCCGGCTTGTGATCGGCTCGCAAATGCCCGTTTCCTATCCCAAAATCAGATCGATCGCCGCTTGGCCAATCGCCCTGGCCTTGCTGTTGGTGTTGCCTTGTCTGACCGGATGCGTGCAACGGCGTCTGATCGTCCGCAGCCAACCAGAGGGGGCGTTCGTGCGCATCGATGGCCAGCAGATCGGCTACACCCCCGTTTCGGTGCCGTTTACCTATTACGGAACCCGCGACATTCAGCTGGAGAAAGACGGTTTCAAAACCGTCAAAGTCCAACAGCGAATCCAGTCGCCCTGGTACGACAAGTTTCCTGTGAGCTTTTTCTCCAATCACTTCTCGCCCAACGAGATACGGGACGAGCGTCTGCTGGATTTTCAGTTGGAACCCAAGGCTCAGGTGCAGGAGAATTTGCTGCTCGATCGAGCAAACGGATTACGGGGCGATGTTCAACGTGGCACCGTCACTGCGCCGATTCGGTGAGCAACGGTTGAGCTTGGTTGAAGCGGCGATGCGGTTGCTTGTGCGCGGGGTAGTGCGATTGGCTCGCGTTTCGTTAGGAGGCAAATTTTTCTTTTGCGATTTGCCACGTGTCGTTCGTCATGTGGTGCCCGTTGTCTCTAGCGTCGTACCCCTCAATGACAAATGACAACTGAAAAATAGCCAATGACAAATAAAGCCCCACCAACAAGCATTGCAAAACTAACACCAGCAACCCAGCATTCAACAAAAAACAACGGCGCTCGAATAACTCGCTACTCCAAGCTCGCAACCAATTTCGGCACCGCCTGCGCGGCGGGTTCCGCAATCACCGTCAGTCGATCCCCCAGCGATTGAGTTTCATGATTCGTCGCGGGATTCGGATCGACGTAGTAAACCTTTGCATGGGACGGCGCGTAACCCACCAGCCCAGCCGCTGGGTAGACTTGCAGGCTTGTCCCGATGATGAGGACGATGTCAGCCTCAGCCGTTAGCCGTGCGGCGCGGTCGAGCGCAGGAACGGCTTCGCCAAACCAAACGATGTCCGGACGCAGTTGATGACCGTCCTCACAATGGTCCCCCTCGTTCAAGTCACCAGTCCAATCGTAGATCAGCGAAGGATCACCCGTCGATCGCGCCTTGAGCAGTTCGCCGTGCAAGTGCAGCACGTTCGTTGAACCGGCTCGTTCATGCAGGTCATCGACGTTCTGAGTGATAACGCGAACGTCAAACCGGGCCTCCAGTTCGGCGATCGCGGTGTGAGCCGCGTTCGGTTGGACTTCCTTCAACTGAGCCCGCCGGGCGTTGTAAAACCGGAGCACCAATCCTCGATCGCGTGCCCAGCCCTCGGGGCTCGCGACGTCCATGACCTCGTGATCTTCCCAAAGTCCGTTACTGTTGCGAAACGTGCTGACACCACTTTCAGCGCTCACGCCAGCGCCGGTGAGGGCGACGATTTTTGTTTTGGAGTTCGTCATGGATTTTCAGTTCGTGATATTGGACAACAAGAGTCTTCTGATTTTGAGCGAGGTCACCGTTGTTCCTTGGCTCGTTGCGATGCCTGACGATATCCGTATCAACGGTCAAGACAACATTGGTTCGGTCCGCAATTGGCGATCCAAGGATGCCGGGGGGAGGAGAAACCATGGCGCCGCAGGTTAATCACATTGTCCGGCAGTAATCTGTAGCGGTTGGTGAAACTCTAGGTGCCGGCCGATATTTTTTCATTTTAATGCAAGTGCCTTCCGATGATCGAAGTACACGGAAGACTACGCTACCAACAAGGACGGATCATTTCACCTCTTTTTGAGGAGCGATCCATGCCTATCGAAAGCATGAACTCGATCATCGCCATTGGCTTTTTGGCTGTTTGGATGATGGTCGGACAGGTCTCGTTCAGTCAAAGCTGACCGGTGCCCTGAACCATTCCACGCTGCGCAACCGAGTGATTAGCTACCCCTTGGTCGCGTCTTGCTGGATGATTGGCCCTCGCTGCTACCGCAGGGCCAAGACAATCTAAACGCTGGGCCTTTTTTGTGACGGTGCCCGGTAACCGACAACGGCCTGCGGTTGATCTCGCAGGCCGTTTTTTGCTGCCTGATACCCAGCCGACGATGGGGCGCAGGCCATGGCTCGATTTCGTGGTCTCGGCTATTCTGTTTTGCATGAATCGACCTGCCGATCCAATCCGTGATCCCAACGCCCCGTTTCCACTATATGAATCAACGGGGCCAGCGCCGCGCCGTGTCGTGTTGCCGATCATCCTGTTCTTGTTGACTTGCGCTTCGACGTTTTTCATTGGAGCAATTGGCTGGGATCAGACGAACCTCTGGGAAAAATGCCTAACGACCAGCAGCCTGATCCCCGTGCGCGAAATGATTTTGGCCGATTGGGAGCAAGGCTTGATCTACATGGCAGCGGTGTTGCTAATTCTATTGTTGCACGAGTTTGGGCACTTTTTTCTAACGCTGATCTACAAGGTGCCCGCATCGTTTCCGTTTTTTTTGCCCTTTCCTGCGAACCCGATCGGCACCATGGGAGCCGTGATCGCGATGCAGGGGAACGCCGCCAATCGGAAGGAGATTTTTGATATCGGGATCGCGGGCCCATTGGCCGGTTTGGTTGCCGCCGTACCGATTGCTTGGTGGGGAGTCGCGGAGCTGGACCTAACGACACCCGAACGAGGCTGGGTGGCGTTTCGCTTGCCGCTGCTAATGCAATGGTTCGCCCAAAGCACCAGCGTCGCGGGCTATGAGGCCGGTTCGGTGGTTTGGCTGAGCCAAGCGAACGCGTGGTTTGTGGCCGGTTGGGTTGGTCTATTGATTACGGGCCTCAATATGATGCCTATCGGCCAGCTCGACGGCGGACACATTACTTATACCTTGTTCGGCAAAGCAGCTCACGTCATCGCGAGAGCCACGATCGTGATCGCGATCGCGTTCATGACCTACCATGGTGCTCCGACCTTCGCGCTGATGATCGTGCTGTTGTTGCTGATGGGGACAGATCATCCTCCGACGCGCGATGATTCGGTGCGGCTTGGTGCGGGGCGATTTCTGTTAGGGTTGGTGTCGCTGCTAATCCCGATCCTCTGTTTCCCGCCGTTGGTGCTGAAGATCGCGGGCGAGTGATTGGCTGCTATTTTCATCGACCGATGAAGAATGGTAGATGACAAACGACCAATCTGCCGTGTCGTGATGGCATCGATCGTCAACGAGCCGTCAGCTTTATTGCCGTTGGCGGAAGAAGATCGAGATCTTCGCAGGACGTTTTGGGGCGCTAACTTGCGGAAACTAGTCCCTCCCGGCAAAATGGAGGCCGTTTCTCGCGTTGACTTTTTTGTATCTGGAGACCCCTCAATGGCTCGCCCTGTTACCTTGTTCACCGGCCAATGGGCCGACCTGCCGATCGCTGAACTGGCTCCAAAAGTTAAGGACTTTGGTTACGACGGGATTGAGTTGGCTTGTTGGGGCGATCACTTCGAAGTCAAGCGAGCGATCGAGGAAGACGACTACTGCGACAAGCACCGTAGTTTCCTGAAAGACATCGGCCTTCAGTGTCACGCGATTAGTACCCACTTGGTCGGCCAAGCCGTTTGCGACACGATCGATGAGCGTCACAAAGCGATCTTGCCCGACTACGTTTGGGGTGATGGTGATCCGGCGGGCGTCAATGAGCGTGCGGCCGAGGAAGTAAAAAACACGGCGCGCGTGGCAAAGAAGTTTGGCGTTAAGGTAGTCAATGGTTTTACTGGTTCGTCCATCTGGCCGCTGTTGTATTCCTTTCCGCCAGTGCCGCAATCGATGATCGACGATGGCTTCCAGCAATTCGCCGATCGTTGGAATCCGATTCTAGATGTGTTCGATGAGTGTGGAGTAAAGTTCGCGCTTGAGGTTCATCCGACCGAGATCGCGTTTGATATCTACAGCGCTCAGATGGCGCTTGAGGCGTTGGGGCATCGCGAAGCGTTTGGGTTTAACTTTGATCCCAGCCACTTGATTTGGCAGGATGTCGATCCGGTCGAGTTCATTCGTGCGTTTCCCGATCGTATCTACCACGTCCACGTGAAGGATGCGGCCAAGCAGCTGAACGGCAAGTCTGGAATTTTGTGCAGCCATATCAACTTTGGTGACCCACGTCGCGGTTGGGACTTCCGCTCGCCCGGCCATGGTCACGTTAACTTTGAGGAGATCACGCGAGCGCTGAACGTGATCGGCTACCGCGGACCGCTATCGATTGAGTGGGAGGACTGCGGCATGGAACGCGAGTACGGTGCTCGTGAGGCCTGCGAGTTCACTAAGAAACTCGATTTCGCACCGAGTGACGTCCAGTTTGATGCTGCTTTTGACGAAGCGTAGTCGTGGCGTGTTGGTGGCCGTGTTGCCGTTGCGAACGGTTTTCCTATTCGTTTGGCACCGAGCCCGAACCAAAACTGCTCTCACCCGTGCTGCCTGCGTAGCGGCCGCCGGCGACGGCGTTCAATGACCAGTCGTAACCATTGAACGCGACCGGCACGTCGGCCGATTGCAGTTGCGACTTTATGTTCGGGGCGTTTACGCGTTTGGCCACCCATGTTCGGATTCCACCGGCCGCTTCAAAATCCGTCCCGTACCAATCCAGGATCGGACTGAGCATCACGGCTCCTCGGTCGGCATCAAAGCGAACGTAAGTTTCGTTGTTCGCGAACTGAACGGCTTGGTCCTCCAGTTGCTGCTCAATCCGAGCGCCGACGTACGCCTCGGCGCGGATTGACGGGCAGCTTTTGGCGGCACACACCAATGCGACGTGAATGCGGGGCTCGTTGAAGGTTGGGCGAATGATTTTATGCTCGAGCGTGTTCAACGAGACCGTTTGATTTGCAAAAAGATGCTCCTTCGCATCGAAGAAGCCCGGCGATTGATTCAGGCCGTCGATCTCAACCTGCAATTGCTCGAGCAGTGCCGGATTGGGTTGCTCTTCGTTTTGTTCTGCAGCCAATTGCTCCTCTAAGTCAGCGATCTTGGTGACTACCAGTTTGGGTTTCCACGCCAACACGTTTTTTCCGCGCTTGTGAATTTCGTGGTTAATCACCCCGTTGATCACAAACGCGTTGTAGGCATTGCAATGCAGCGCCAACCGTTCCTCACGTGTTTTCAGCTGTTGCGGATCGGCCGCCGAAAGTTGTTCTAGGTAGGACTTGAACAGGTGATCTCGCTCGATGCCGCGATAATCAACGAGGCCGCTTTCCACGTACGTCCGCAGCAAATAGTCGAACAGGCCGTGGTCCACGCCCGACGCGTCCGGTTGTGGTGTTGGTTTGGTTGTTGGGCGAACTTGATCGAATCCCTTCCACGCGACAAACAGAGGGACGATCATCGCGATCAATGACACCCAAAAAAAACCGCCATAGTAGCTTGTTCCGCGATTCATGATTCGGTTCCTCCCAGCCGAACCAAGGTCTGTTTGTCTGTCGGCAAGTCACCCAAGTGTAAAATCTCCATCGGGCAACGAATTACGCACTCAGCGCAGCCCACGCAGGGTGTGTCGACTAGCGTTACCGGTTGACCTTGGAGGGCCCGTGACTTGATGTCGATGCCCATTTGGCAGTACTGATTGCAGACGTTGCAGTCGATACATTTTCCTTTCTCGGCCGAGATTTTGAACTTCGACCAACGCCCCCAAAAATTCATCCAGAACGCCAGCGGACACCACATGCGACACCAAATTCGTTGACCCAAAAATGGATACATGCCGATGGCGATCGCACCTGCTAGGAAGGTGCCGACCCAAACGTTGTACTGCTTCAACAAGTAGTCATGACCGAAAAAGGGAGCGACCGTTGCCACTGCCGCCATCACGATAAAAACGAAGCCCCATTTCTCTAGCCGCCGCGGCCCATCGCCCTTGGGGCCTCGATGTCGGAAGCCGTTGCCGACCGTTTCTGCCAATGCGCCGCACGAGCAAATGTATGAGCAGTAAATCTTTCCGAATCGAATCGTGAACAGCGGAATGATGACAAAGGTCAACAGCGTGGCCCAAATGACGCCGACGACCGCAACGGTGTACCACCACTGCGGATCGCCCGGCCGGACGATGCTGGGGTCAACCGTGAAGGCGTCCATTTTTAGCGGCCAAGCGTTTAGGGATCGCGAGATCAAGGGCGTCCATGGATTCGTGCCCATGAAAACAACCAAGAAGGTTGGGATACCCCACCACAACGTCCATTGCGTGGCGATGATTGTCAGGTTCCGTCGCCAGCGGATTGGGTTGGGCAATTTGACGGCCCAGTAAATTCCAAAGACGGCAATCGCCGTGAAGTACGCCAGATAATACAACCCGCCAAGGTTATGAAAGTACTCGGGCACGATCGCGAACAGCCACTCAAAACCAGGCAGGTAATAGGGCCCCTTTCCAGCAGCTGCCGCGTCCAGCGTCCAAACATTGGCGGCTGATTGGTTCAAGTAGTAAACGAATGCTCCGACGGCCAACCACCAGCCGGCTGCCCTGACCTCGAGCAACGGTGGTTTGCGTTTTTGCTTTAGCGTGAAATTCAAAAGGCACAGTCCGGCCAGCACCAACCACGGGATCGGTAGTGCGTACTCAATCAATCTGCTAACCGGGGTCAGCACGGAATTTCCAATCGCGGCCGCGTTAACACCGATCGATTTCAGCCCCGCGACGCCCGGTACCGGCCACCGCCCTGCTCCGGCTTTGTCAGCCAGCAATGTAAAATGTTTTGCACCGAAGTACAAAAACAGCCCGACCAGAAAACCGATCACCGACCAAACGACGCGGCGTGGCGTCCAAATCCCGTCCAGTTCGATCCCCATCTCGTGGAGGAAATCGATCGGCGGTAGCGAGCCGATTTGAATCACGACATGATCGTTCGGAACCGTGGTCGAGCCCGCGGGTGTTTGCAAATCGACTTCGTCGCGGCGTATCTCGGTGACTTCGCTTTCGTAGATGACGTTGAGCTGGCCGTCCGCGATGGCTTGTTCGATTTGACGCCGATTTTCTTCTTTGGCCCGGAAAAACTGGCTACCGCGATAGGAAAGCGTCACGCGGTTGTGATCCTTGAGCATCAACGCTGCTTCGATCGCCGAGTTCCCGCCGCCGACCACCAGCACATCCTGATCGTTGTAGTCTTCGACCGTGTGAAAACGATACGTCACTTTGTCGGCGTTATCGGCGCCGGGCGCGTTCAACAAACGCGGTTGCCCTTGCCGGCCGACGGCAATCAGCACGTTGCGACACGGGAAGGATTTGCCGCTCGCGGTTTGCACGTCAAACTGCCCGTCAGCAACGCGCTTGACCGCTTTGACTTCGGTTTCTTCTTTTAGGTTTAGCGAGTGTTCGTCGATCGCCTCGCGAATGACGTTCAAGAAATCGTCCTTGTCGCGATCTACCGCAACGGCCAGCTCGCTGTTTGATTCGATGGACTTTGGTTCTGCATAAACCTTCTTGCCAGGAGGAAAACTACGAATGGTGCTGGCGGCTTTCGAACGCTCGATCAAGACATAGGTCCAGCCGCGCTTGGCGGCCTCGATGGCGGCCGAAATTCCCGCGGGGCCAGCACCGATGATGACAAGGTCCAAGCCCGCCTGATGGTTTGGCGTGGTGTCAGTCGCGGTTTCCGAGCGGGACGCAACAATGCCCGCGGCTTCCATTCGCTGGATGACTTCACGGCCTTGATTGGCAGCGACTTTCACCAGTGGCAGACCGGTGACGTCACCGATAACGTAGATTCCGCGAACGCTGGATTCGAAATCGCCGTCGATCACCGGCACGATCTCTTCCGGTGGAACCGTCGGGAAGTAACGCTTGCGGTCCGGCTTTGGTGTTGCCGAGGAAGTCGTCGCGGTTGCCATCTGGTTACCTGTTTAGAATTGATCGCGGAAGCTTCTGAAGCTGGCAGAAAGTCGTGTATTACGTGGTGCTGAAAATAATTTCACCAAAGCGATTGGATTCGACAACACCTTGGTTTCCCTAGTCTTTCCCTGACTTTCCACCGCCAAACAAACCTCGTATCGCGTCTGGGATCACGATCAGCTGGCCATCATGCTCGGACACGGCGTCGCGAATCGCGGCCTCTTGCTTCTTTAGCGAGCGGCCCGCGGCCTGGCGGATTTCATCCGCGACGATGCTTTTGGTGAACAGTCCGGCGGTGGTGACGATCTCTAAATCCAAACTGGTTTCAAATTTCGCTTGGCCTTGTTCGTCTGGCGTGAGGCCCATCATCGAATCGTATGCGACGACCGGGTTGGACGCGTTTACTTGTCCAGCCGGGCCATTGCTTGCCAGCTGGTTCGTTACATGCAAGCGTTCAGGAGAGATACTTAGCGTTTGATCGAGGACCATCTTGTGCTGGCCGAGGTAGCTGTCGTTGGTTTCGACCGTTAACTGACCGTCCCCGTTCAGACTCCAGTCTTGGCTGAAGATTGGCTGCTGAATCTCGAAATCCATGTTCAGCCATTCTTGATCCAGCAGTTTCGCGTTTGCTCCTGCGATGATCTTCTTCGCGGCATTGGTGCGTGTGAAAATTTTTCGAACACGTGCCATTGATTGGTCAATCGTGAACGAACGAGTCGCCGATGATTGCGTACGGACTTCGAACAATGGTGCAAACCCAAGCACACCACCGGTGATCAAGACGGTCGCGGTGATTAAGGCAATCGCGAGCCAACGCTTTTTGTTTCGATTCATCCTCCTATGGTAAGCACTCGGGCCGAACGAGCAAACTCGGGTCGGTTTTGGACCGAGGTCGCTCGATGGAGCCGTTTCACATCGAGTTATGACCTAACCCACTTGCCGGACGTGTCAAACGCTCCATACTTTTGACGAGCGGCCATCTGGGTGCTGCTGTTTTGTCTTTCTCTAACGACGGCTCGATATGCTCCTTGCCCTTGCGTTCACGGTGCTCGTGATGATGCTGGGCGTTGGGCTGAGAGCGGTTGCGCCGGTGTTCCGCTGGCTGTACATCCCCGCGTCGGTGTTGGCCGGAGCGATCGGGCTGTTGGTTATCCAATCGGCTTCGTCCGCCGCATCGCCGCCGGTCGTAGAAGCGTTTCAATCGGTTAGCGCGACCCTACGACAATGGCCCAGTTGGTTAATTGCGGTCGTGTTCGCAGGCATGATGCTGCAACGCCGAAGCGATGCTGGTGACGATGAAGGCGGCAGTTCCCGAACGGCCAACCGAGTCGCTCGGCAGGGATTGATGGTGTGGATTATCGTCCTGGGGCAAACGGCGGTTGGGGTGATGACAACGTGGTTGTTGATTCAACCATGGTTCGATGTGCCTAGCTCGTTCGGGATGTTGATCGAAACGGGCTTCGCGGGTGGCCACGGAACCGCCGCCGCGATGGGCCAAGTTTGCTCGCACCCGTCAATTCAGTTCGCCGAAGGTTTGGATCTGGGCGTGTTGATGGCGACCTGCGGTTTGGTTTACGGCATCGCGTCGGGAATCATCTGGATCAATGTGGCCGTTCGTTGCGGCTGGGTGTCAAGCGAACGTGTTACGGCGTCGTCGAGAACTAGCCCGTCGCAAGAAAATTTGCCAAGTCGAAACATTTGGTTGGCGAGAGCCAAGCGAGTGCCGCCGCAATTGTTATGGTTGGCCGCGGCGTTTTCCGTTGGTTGGTTACTGCAGCAAGCGGTCGTGTTGGCGGCTGCTTGCGTCGATCACAGCATTGGCCTGACAGCAAACTCGGCTGGAGTGACTGAGCAGTTTCAGGCGACCAGCAATGTTTTGTCGGATCGTCTGAGTGCCAGCCAGCTCTTGGACTTTCCCCTTTTCATTTACACGCTGTTCGGCGGCATGATCGTTGGGCGGATGGTCGCGACGATCGGTTGGCAACACACGATTGATTCGGAGGTCATCGATTGGTTGACTGGGATCGCGATGGACGTTCTGATCGTCGCGGCGATAACCTCGTTGAACTTGAACGCCGTGGCGAGGTTGCTGACGCCCTTCGGGATCCTGTTTGCGGCGGGAGTCATCTGGACGTCGGTGTGTTTGCTGTTGCTTTCGCGGGTTGTGTTGCAACGCGAAGATTGGTTTCAGCTAGGCATCATCAATTACGGCATGTCGACCGGAACCACCGCAACGGGATTCGTTTTGCTACGTGTGATCGATCCGGCCTTGAAGACGAACGCCGCCAGCGACTACGCGCTGGCTGTCCCGATCTCGGCCCCGTTCATCGGCGGCGGCCTATTGACCATCGCCCTACCCTTGCTGGTGCTTTCACGAGTCAATATCGCGTGGCCAGCAATCGCGTTGACGATCATAGTTACCTGCATGATCGCCTGGGCCGTGCGAGGGAAGCGAAAACAAAACTCCACCGACCCGTAAAGTTCAACGAGCGAGAAACAAAGCATGAGCCCGCCCAGCACCGTAGATAGCTCACTCTCGAATTCAAAGTGCGGATGAGAGGACTTGAACCTCAACGTTGTGCTTGTTGCGAACTGACGCCATTAGACTGAACGTCTGTTCAATAGTGTTTTCGTTTGATTTGAACGAACAATCTCTCGGCCGGGATCACTTATGATTTTGTCTCTGCCGATACAACGTGGATCCTTGGTGCAAGAACTAATCTAGGTCACGTAAACAGATTTGTTGTCGGTCAATTTGGTCAATCCAAGCCCAGTTTCGTTCATTGCGACAGAATCTCATCCAATTGCTGGCTAACGCCCAAAACATCCGCCCACTTTTTCAAGTACGTTTGATCAATCGCTTCACCTTGAACCAACAACACTCCCCGAATGTCACGTAGATGTTTCTGAGATTCTCCTTCACGGTAGTACTGCAGCTTTTTCAGGATCGCATCTTCCGCAGATGCAAACATCGCGGTTCTTCCTTGCTCGTCCAAACGGATCGAAACACCGCGAGCAAGCCGCGATTCATTGAAAGGGTCATCGGTCGGCACCATGAAGTCAATTTTCAATCCGGATGCCGGATGAATGACATTGAATTGATAGCGACGCTCAATCGCATCCTTGACTGCGGATTCTGAGACGTAGAACTCGGGTGCCGGAAAGAACCCCAGCAGCGTGGCAACGTGTTGCGAACGCAAGTCGGCAACAATGTCAACATCGTTGGTAAATCTCGCTTCGCCATAGGTAATCGTGGCCATTGAACCCGTCACCAAATACGGCACTTGCATTTCGGTCAGGGCTTCCGCCGCGTGCAGCAACAGATCAAGTGGTTCCATTGGACATCCTTCGAGCCACTTCCCTTTGGACTTGATCTTCGGTGAAATCTGGATGCTGATTACGAACCGCAGCCACGATCAGCTTTCGGGCCGAACGCCACATTCCAAAGGCGATTTGCAAACGCTGCGTTGGTGTTTTGTCTCGGTAGACGACCACCATTTCTGGAGAAATGCAGTCTTCGCTTTTTGGGACAGGGCTATTCTGATTCATTTGCGTTTCGCCTTATGTGCTTTTCGACTGGCGAGTCCACCGAGTCAGTTTTGGTCATTCCTGCGACATAACAGATTAGGTAAATCAGATGGGCCACCGATTATAACATTTCCCAAACGAGCGGACTCAAGAGAAGTTAAAGCTGAGCATAGGCGGTGCCGGCAACAAAAAAGGGCTCTCGCCAAAACTGACGAAAACCCTTGTATCACCGAGTGCGGATGAGAGGACTTGAACCTCCACGGGGTTGCCCCCACTAGAACCTGA
>CAZLFF010000047.1:0-25490 GCA_964558755.1 uncultured Pirellulaceae bacterium | reverse complement strand
CACCAAGACTGCTCTCGACGTAGCCACCATCAACGTACCCGCCGTCAGAGATGATCGTTTCGCCCATGCCGCCGTGGACAATGCCACCGCTGACCATACCGCCGTCAATGATTGTGCTGGGTGCCAAGTTTTGAGCAACGCGAGCTTTCGGTGGGGCGGTTCGAGCACGTCGTTTAACTGGCGCTTGAGCCGATACTTGAGCGACTCGGTAGGACGGGCCGCTCGAACGAACTCGGCTGCCACCGACCGCGGCACTGCGGACGGGCTTGGCCGATCGTGTGGCGGGTTGCTTTGCGGCCACGCGTGCGACCGCCGCTTGAGCGGTTCGGTCGGCCTGCTCGACGACCTCAACACCAGCTTGGCGGCTGCGAGCCCGTCGCATCGCCTCGGCGCGACGCTCGAATTCTGAGTTCTGGGCGTTGGCGTCTGCAGCGAATGCCAGCACGATCGTGCTGGCTGCGGCGGCAAAGGCCACGGTTTTGATTTGGGTGAACGAGAACATTTTTGGCTTTCCTGTTCTTTTGTCAGAGGGGGTTGGACCATCCACGCGCTCACCTGCACGGGAACGGCCGTCACCAACAGGAATCGGAATCCGCACGACCCAGACTTTCGTCAATCTTTGAATAATCAAAAAAGTCTCCCAAACTTGCTCAGCGTGACACCAGCAAGTGATAGCGGTGGCGTGCATGCGTCTCGAACCAGCGAATCGGATCGCTACTTCGGCTCTACTTCCTGCGCCAGATGCTGGGCGGTGCGATACCCAGTTTTGCTCGAGCCGATTCGATGTCGGCCATGAATCGCTTCGCGTCGGCCGGGTAGCCTTTGGTGGGGCGTAGGTTGTCGACGCGTTCATTCCAAAAGTCGTTCCAAACGTCCATGAAAACTTCACGAACGAATTTGGAAACCATGGACGCGGCCGCGATCGGCAAAAAGGACTCGCCTTTCGCCGCGAACTGAATCGTGATGGCGCGCCGCCCGTCGTGCCAATGATAGCGACTAAGCTCCCGGCCCTCGCATTCGATCGTGACTGGCCGATCCGTCAAGAACTGCTGAATCAAACCGAGATAGCGACTACGGCCCCCGTGTTTGTCACAGCCAATCAGCAGGTCTTGGCTGCCTGCGCGTTCGTCCGACGCTTGCGGAAGCTGGCGAAGCAACGATTGCACGATCGACATCGTGTGGGACGAGAGCACGTTGGCTTTGTTTTCCAATCGGTCCAACGATAGATTGAACGCGGCGGGAAAAAGTGGACGACACAACACGTCCATCAGCATGACGCGCGAACGATCGGCACAGTCGGACAAATTCTGGCCAGCAGCTCGAACGTCGTCGGCCTGACACTTCAGCGGAATCGGATCACCGCTTTGCCACAACGCGGGCTCCCGCGTGAACAGGGCGATTCGATCTTCGACGCATTTGCTAAACACCGACGCCAGCAACTGACGCTCGTCGGCCGGGACCTCACCCCGCAGTGCGAACAGCATGGCCAGCACCGATCGTTCGAGTGACGCGATTGATCCCGACGACTGATAGACGGCCTTGGAGTCGGCCACGTGCAGTTTGGCCGTTGCCGCGCCACCTTTTGAGGACGCTCGTCGCGGCCGATCGGCGACAACCGCGTCTTTCAGTGATTGGTACAAATCGGTATCCACCGCGGGCACGCGCCAAAGCGTGCCAGTCACGGTCAGCGGACCAAGATTTGGCCCGTAACCCGCCTCGTCAGTTCCAATCAGGTAGGCCACGCCGCCGCGAAGGCGTTTGCGACCTTCGGCTCCCAGTAAGTTTAACTTCTACGCCGACCTACAGCGATTTGCGATCCAGCGCCGAGCGATTGGGCCGGGCGAGATTGCTAATGAGTCCGATTTTCTCGAGTGTCGCCAGTGTGATGTAGGTGAAATCAAACTCCCACCACTGATGACCATGCTGAGCCGATCGCGGATCGGCGTGGTGGTTATTGTGCCAGCCTTCACCATTGGTCAGCAACGCGAACAGCCAGTTGTTGCGGCTGTCTTCGCGCGTTTCGTAGTTCCGATAGCCCCACATGTGAGCGGCCGAGTTAATCGCCCAAGTCACATGCCACGTGTAGATCGTTCGCATGATCACCGTCCAGAAAAAGAACTGGGCACCAAATTGAACCATCCCAGCACGCGTTTCGCAGGCCAGCGCCGCGATCGCGAATCCGGCGACTAAGAACAGAATCGCGTGAGCCACATAAACCCACACCCAATTCAATCCACCCTGCAACCATCGGTACAGCGGGTCGCGCATCATGTCTCGGGTGTATTTGTCATAAGCTCTGGCCGTACTGAGTTCGCGATTCTCGACAAACAACCAACCCATGTGCGACCAAAACGCGCTGACTCGCGGGGTGTGCGGGTCGGGTTGGTGATCGGAGTGCTGATGATGGACGCGATGTACTAGCACCCAGCGAGCGGGCGAATCCTGCAAACTGCAAACGCCCAAAATCGCCAAGGTGTACTCAAACCACTTGGGACAATCGAATCCACGATGCGTCAGCAAGCGATGATAACCCGCCCCGATGCCCATGCTGGTGAAGATATAGTTTCCGATCGGCAGGAACAGAACGCCCCACCAACTGAAAAAGTACGCCGTGAACGCCAGCGGGATCAGCAGATGAAAACCGATCACCGGAATCACGTACTCCCACAAAATCCGGCTGCTTCCGTCGACCTGTTCGGGACGCGGCACCCGGTCCTGCTTCCGCGAACCAAGTTTCTTGGTCTCAACGTGCCGGTCCTTGGCGACCTCGTCGCGGGCGGTGTCCGACGCTTGGGGAGCAGGCTGAGCTTCAGGTTTCAGTTCGGTTGCCATGATAAGTCGCTACGAAACAAGTTGCTGAAAGGTTAATGAAACCACTCCAGTTTAAGCGGCCCGGCGAGCATTCGAAACGCCAATATTCGGGCGGTCGGTTTGTCGCAGCCGTTGGCCTTTTCGACACGACTGCCGATCAGCGCAAACACCTCTAACCGAGGCGACATGCGCCTTTTCGCGTTCGGACGGGCTTCGGCTACCGCGAGAAAACCAGTTTTAACTTGACCATTGACGGTTCGATCTGGCTACGGAGGTAGGCCAAATCCCGTTGATCGCGTTCGCTCATCTTGGCCAGCTGCGGAGTAACTTTGTCCCAACTACGTGTGACTCGCCGCACCTGTCGCGAGACCTGCTGGACCGTCTCGCCGGCGGCAAGGCTGGTCTGCAGCACGTGGATGCCGTCGTGCAGATCCTCGGAGCGTTTCCGCAGCTGATTGGCGAATCCAGCCTGATAGCCTCCGCGGCCCAAGCGCCGATCGGTCTCACGCTGCAGCTGATAAGTTAGCTGATCCAGTTGTGACGTCAGCTGCAACATTTGATCAGCCGAGATCGCCGGCCCCTCACCTACGTTAAGCCCCAGCGTTGCGACGGTGTAGTTGATCTCACTGAGCCGTTGGTTAATTAGTTCATCGTTTAGCGCGGCTAGTTGGTCTCGCATGGTCGACCACTGCACGTCAAACAGTCGGAAGTCCCACGCCAGATCCTCGATCGGCTGACCCGCAGCCACGTTCGATTTCAGGCCGTCCGCCAACGCACAAAACTCACGGGCGTCGTTGACCATTCGCACTGGATCTGGACAGTTCAGCAGATGGGTCATCGTCACGAGGTTCATCATCCCAGCCGCGTTACTGCTGACCGCACCGGCCAAGAACTGCAAGTACTCCCGATCCACTTCGCTGTGCAAGTACAACAGATCCTGAATCTGAGCACCCGTCGATTTCAATTGCTGGACATCACGAATTATTCGCTGGTTAGGAAACCGGTAAAGCTGTCTGTTAAAATCTCGCCATTGATCGTGACAGCCCTGATACGCTGCCACAATCTGTTCGTAGTCTGCCGTCGAGATCAAACCAGTGGCCTGATTTAAGTTCGCCAGCAAAACCTTGCCGCTTTGCAACGCAGGCCGTAGCTCAGGCTGATCGTTTGACTCGTAATACAAGTCTTGTAGCGTGTGCTGGAAGTCGGATCGCAACGTCGTCGTAAGCCGCAGCAGCTCACGACGATCAATCTGCGGACGAATCCCAAAACGCTCGCACAGCTGAGTATCAAGCGTATCAATCTGCTGAAGCACGCGTTGGCACGCGTCAGTCATCTGCCCGGTTTCTCGCAGGCGATGGGTCAAGACGCGATAGTTGCGATCGATCGCTTGATAGTCGGCCGTCAACGCATCCACGCGAGGGTACAATTCGGCTTTGCGAGCCAACCCATCCACCGCCGCGCGGACCTGCAACGCGTCGGCCATCAGCGGACGAATGCGGGGGGACCGGAACTCCATTGTTTGCAACTCGCGAATCAATCCATCGTACTGACCCGCCATTTGGCTTAGACCATTCCGCACCGCGAGCATGTCCGGCGAGACTTCGACGACGGGACGCTGAATGGGTTGGCGACCCGGCGGCAGCGGCTGGCGGCCGGTCACCTGTCGCGGCGGCAGTTGCTGGGGAACCTGGGATTCGATCAAGCCACGCAACAGGTCCTCCACAAATGCACGCCGGTTAGCGCGCCGCTGGTCGGTTACCTGAGCCGTTGCAGCACCAGCGATCGCAAAGTTCGCCATCGCAAAGACTGCGACAAGCGTGCAAGCGGGAATAAAACCAATAGCCGGGCGGTACGTCATCGATGTTTCCTCATCATCAATCGGTCGTGGTTAATCTAAGCCTGATTCCGGTACAACTACCTGCAACGTTTCCAAACCGGAATTACGCGGGCAGTTGCAGGTGGTTACTTATGGGCGTTGTGGCATTCAGCACAGTTGGACGCTGATTTTAGTTTACTGCCAGCGTCCGCGTCATTGTTGACCGCCGCCTGAGCCGCTTCGATCAGCGAGGCTGTTTTCTCCGCCCAGCTTTTCTCTTCCCCGCGAGGAGGTTTTTGATTGGGCATGGCTTGGTAGTACTTCAGCAAATCTTGTTTTTCGGCGTCACTCGCCTTGCCCGTCGCGACTTTCTTGAGCAGACCTTCTTTATGAGCCAGCTGCATGATCTTTTTGATCGTCGGCGGCTTCTCGTCTTCGGGGGTCAAGGACACAACTGATCCGACAGCGGGCGAAGAAGCAACCACCGCGAGAGTTACGATCACAAACGTGGCTGAACAAATGGTCAAGCCATACTTAAACGATTTCATTGTCCGTTCCTTGATTGAAAAATCCGTAGCGCCGCCCCGGATCGAACGTTATAGCACACCCAATCCAAAACTCAAAAAATCAACTGCCGCGCCGCATCATACGATCATGACGGTCGACGACGAAGCCAACGAATTCACTCGTCCGCTTCATCACCGCCCCACGAGACCACGAAAACGGTGCCGTCCCATTCCACTTCGTCCCCAACGGTCAACTTCTTCCGCCGCCGTGTTTCGACTTCACCATTAAGCAGTATCTCGCCTCCTTGGATCAACAGCTTTGCTTGTCCACCGGTTTCGACACCGCAGGTTTTCAGAAACTGATCCAGTTGAATCGTCGGTGTCGCTGGCGCAACGGGCTCCGACATGCCGTCGTTGCCGGGTGGATTGGAAGGTTCGGTCATTGGAGCAGTCGACTATCTGAAACAGTGAATCGTGGGGCTTGTCAGAGCATAATTTACCAGAGAACAGCGTCGGAAAGCCCCGGCGTTGTCGCGTCCTCGCAAAAAGTGCTGTCACCGTGGAAATGTTTGCTGTTGAGTTTGGTAACTGGTGTTGACGGGGCGAGGTGATCCCCGTAATTACCCCACAGCGAATCGTTTTTGCGAGGCCGTTCTATCGGGCCGCACCTGCGATTTAGCCAACGATTTTGCGTGTTTCCGGCCAGAATGGAGTCTGCCGGAGCTTTGCCGTGCGGCGGTTCAATGCCATCGCCACGGCACGAAATTACATTTCAAAAAAACTTGAGCGCCACAAAACAAGGAGAGTTGCGTGTTAGCCTCCGATCGAATTCACGATGTGCTTCGGCCCTACGCCGTCACGATCACCGTGATCGCCATCCTGCTGAGTGTCTGTGCGGCACCAGCGGACGGTCAACTAATTATTCCTGCCGATCACCAGTTGAACCAGCCAACCACCAGCGCGGCCAGTTCAACGACGGCGACTTCCAACGATGCGGAAACGCTATTGAAGGACGCTCGCTCGGCGATAGGCGTTCGCAACTATGCGTTGGCCAGCCAGCTAATCCAACAGGCTCAGCTGATTCCCGGCGCGGACCAGTTGGCGTACTCGCCTGTTAAGGCTCAGCAGGAACTGCATTTGTGGATGCATCAAGATCGCCAAGCTCCACTCGCAACCAACAGCGCCGCCGTGGACCCGAGCGATAGCGGATCGTTGCCAGGGAAGATGAGCGAAGCCGACATTCAATCAATCCTGCAAACGTTGCTGCAAGCTCGTCAATCGCTGGCACTTGGTAACACACCTGCCGCGCAGCAACTGCTTGATTCACTTGCTGGTAAGCCGATGGACTTCAAACAAGTGGGGGACTCACCGCAGTTCGTCGCTGGGATGATCCAGCGTCAAAATGAACTGACGAACTTAGCCAAGGCCCAAGACCCAACGTACAACGTTGGGGCAGCTGAATTTCTGCTGTCGCAAGCAGAAGCCTTGATTCATTACGACGATTTTGAAACGGCGACGCTACTGATCGATCAGGCTCGCACGTTTCCCGTTCCCTTTGACGCGAAGAACAACACGCCGCAGCGTCTAGAGAACATGATCGCCCGAGCGAAAGCAAACGCAATCAACATTACTGATTCGCCCGCCACACCCGTCGCTCAAGCGGTCACTGGCAAAGCCGAAGTTTCGCGTTTGATCTCAATGGCACAACTCGCAATCGCCAAAGAAGACTGGACTCATGCCGACGCACTGATCCAGCAGGCAAAAGCGTTCAACGTTCCTGAAACCGAATTTGACGCCAACGAGGTTCGTCCTTGGCAATTGGACCTCCAAGTCCGCAAAGCACTTAATCGCACCGGCGCTTCGGTTGCGATGAGCGACTTGAATCCGGCGTCAGACGACAATGCAATCTTTGACTCTGCCGTCGTGCAGGCGTCCGCCACCAGCAATGCTTCACCGGTCGTCCAAGCCAAGTACGATCCAGATTCGGACACGACGCGCAACGTTCAAGTCGCGGGCTATGAATCGGCCACGGGCAGCGGTGCAATCGCCGGCCTGAGCAGCAGCACTTTCGAGCCCATCCCAAATCGTGGCAAGCAACTGTTCGATTCGGGGATGGACGCGCTGTCGGAGAACGATCGAGAGAAAGCCGCGGAGTACTTCCGTAACGCGTGGCAGTTCCAAGACCAACTGGACCCAACCACTCGGCAAACGATTCAAGATCAGCTGTCGCGAATCAACGCGATCACTCCGAACCAATCGGTCGACACGCTGGACCTTGAAGACATCCGCATGCAACAACAGGCGACGTACCGACGCTACCAATCGGAAGTGCTCAAGCAGCGGGCGCTGGCAGAGCGTCAGCTAAAAGACAGCCCGCGCGAGGCTCTCGAAACGATGGCCAACCTGCGGAACCGCATCGCTCAATCTAACCTAGAAAAAGACGCCCGGCGTCCGTTGCTGGTTTCGATTGATCGCAACATCAGCGAGATGCAAGAATACATCGAGAAAAATCTCTCCGCGATTGAGAACCAAGAGCTCAACGATTCTCGCAAGCGTTCGGTTGACGAGCGTGAGGAGCGTCGCGTTGAGGTTGAGAAACAGATGCAGCAGTTGGTCGAAGACTACAACTCGCTCATGGAGCAAGAACGTTTCGCCGAGGCGATGGTCGTTGTGCGTCAAGCCGTTGACCTTGACCCCGACAGTGAGATCGCAACGGTCTTGAAAGAGAAAGCCAAATTCCGGATCCGCAACGAGGAAATGGAAGCGATCGCTGAGAGTAAAGAAGATGGAATCTGGAAGGTTCTTTCTAACATCGAAGCCAGCATGGTCCACATGGACCCAGACAACCCGGCTGTTATCAATGACGCCGATACATTTCTGAAAAACGGCCGCAAACGTCTAGAGCGAGCTCAGGAACGAAACTTCGGCTCGGAGTCTCAGCGGCAGATTTATAACCAGCTTCGAAACACCAAAGTCCAAGGTGAGTACCGCGGAACGTTGGCCGAAGCGATCGAGCAACTATCGGCTCAAACCGGTCTGAACATCATTTTTGATGACATTGCCCTGCGTGGCGAAGGCATCGAGAAAGACACTCAAATCGACGTGCCTATTGTCGCACCGATTTCGCTGAAGAGCGCCCTGGACGTGATCCTTGGATCGTCGGGCCTCGAGTACGTCGTCGAGGATGAAATCATCAAGGTAACCAGTGCCGCGTCGAAAAACTCGTCGTTGGTCAAAAAGGTGTACTACATCGGTGACCTAGTTCCGACATCATCGGGGCAGACCAACCAATCGCCCATCAACAACATTGCCCCCAACGGCCAGTACTACCAAAACGGCGTAATGAACGTCGCCAATTCGTCAGGACCTGGCGTGATGGCTCAGCAATTGGGAGGGCCTAATCAAGGTGGCCTTTCCTATGGTGGGGCTCAGTCAGGGAACCCGACCTTTGGCAACCTCTCCGGCCGACAATTGGGTGGTGTGACCGAAGCTGACTTTGACGAGCTGATCGATTTGATTGTCAACACCGTCAAGCCAGATTCGTGGGATGAGACTGGGAACGGGCCCGGTGCGATCCAAGCATTCGTGCCAAACCTGAGCCTAATCGTCTCGCAAACACAAGAGATCCAAGACGAAATTCAGGACTTGTTGAAGAAACTGCGAGAACTGAATGACGTACAGATCGTGATCGAAGTCCGCTTCATGATTCTGTCCGATAACTTCTTCGAACGGATCGGTGTTGATTTCGAATTCCGTCTAGAGGACAACGGACCGCCTGGTGCCCTAGCGTTGGACAACGTTGCCAAATCAGCAGTTGTCGGTCTGTCTGGAGCAGGAGCTACAACGGGTGGCGATATCGAGTTCACCCAAGACAGCTTCGGCTCGACCTTTCCGAGCTTCGGTGGCTTCACGGCGGCCGACGCACCGACCGCCGCCAACTTTGGCTTTGCGATTTTGTCGGACATCGAAGTGTTCTTCCTATTGCAGGCCGCCAAAGGCAGCTCGCGCAGCAGCGTGATGCAGGCACCGACGGTGACAATGTTTAACGGCCAGAGTGCCAGCATCAACGACACGCAGACGCGTCCGTTCGTGACGTCGGTAACACCGGTGGTCGGTGACTTTGCGGTCGGGCATCAGCCTGTCATCACGCTGGTTCCAGACGGAACGAATCTCAGCGTCCAAGCCGTAGTATCAGACGACCGGCGATTCGTTCGCCTCAATCTGTCGCCGTTCTTTAGCGAGATCGTCGATGTGCAACAATTTACGTTCGACGGACGAAGCGACACCGAGCGTTCGACCGATTCGGTGCTCGATGATCTTTTAGACTTGGTCGATGGCGGCAGCAACGCTGACGATTCCGACGAAGAATTGGTCACACGGACCCAAGGTATCACCGTTCAACAGCCGGTCGTGGCAATCACGTCGGTCAATACGGTGGTCAGCGTGCCCGATGGCGGAACCGTTCTACTGGGTGGAATCAAACGCCTAAGCGAAGCACGTGAGGAACGAGGTGTTCCGATGCTGAGCAACATTCCGTACATCAACCGCCTGTTCAAGAACGTTGGTATCGGTCAGGAAACACAAAACCTGATGATGATGGTAACGCCTCGAATTCTGATCCAAGAAGAGTTAGAAGAGGACCAGGTCGGCTTGATCGAAAACTAAGCCGAAGCGGCCTCCGGTCGCAAACCCAACATGCGGCGGTTCCTTCCCATTACCGCCAAGTTTACAAACGCGTTCGGTCGTGGTGAAATATTCCACTACGACTCGAACGCTTTTTTTGTGCCGGTTTTTCCTCGTCGCCTCCTACGCCCGAACCCGATCAACGGTAGACCACATGGACACTCGACGGCACCTGTGCGGAGCGATTGGCTGCATTCTGCTGATGCTGGGCGGCATCGGTTACTCGCGCGGTGAAGTAACCGTGACGATCGCCGCACTCGTCCGCGCCGGATCATTGTTGGCGGTCGCCTGGCTGGCGTGGCCACAACTGTCCAGCGCAAGAAACCGGTTGCCTCAGTTCGTCACGTTCGCCGTCCTACTGCTGGCGGTTGTCCTAGTGGCTCGCCCCAGCCTTGGCAAAATCGCAGCAGCGGTCGTTACGCTGCTGGTCGTTGGCAGCTTCGTCTACCGCTGGCTAAGCGAAGTAACGCGAGCGAACTAACGCGACCGCCATCAAAGCCCTGACGAATAACCCTCGCCCAGACCGCAACGGTTAACGAAAGACGAAATCGCTTGAGCCGCAGCGCAATCGTCGCGTACAATGAGTACACTGTCAGGGAACCGCCCGAACCAGAATCCACCGCCATGTCAAATAAGCCAACCGATCCCGAACCGCCCCTGCCACCAGGGCTCACGATCGGTGAAATGATCGAGATCGCATTCGGGTTTCTGTGGTTTCACCGGAACTTCATTTTTGCGGCGATCGGAATCTACATCTGCTACAGGGTCGTCATCGCCTCGTCAGACAAGGTTGCCGAGACTCGGATCCGGGATCGAACCGCCGAGAAATTTGTCATCCAACCGCGGCCGGTCAATACACCATCCGCCCGTAATCCATCGCGAGCAACGACAGCCACAGCCGAACCTGACGCCTCAAGGAACCCGCTGGTTGATGACAAGGTCCCGGGAGTAAGCGACCCTGGCCCCAGTGTTCAAGCTGAGTTCACTCTATTTTTGCAAACCTCGAACGCCGAACAGCTGCTCGACTATTGCAAGAATGCGGACACGAACATCTCCGACAAGCCACCAGTGACATCCTTGGCCGGTATCAAGCGGCGGTTATTAGCCTGCCGCCAACTGCGAACGTTGCCGCTGACGGAAGAACAATTAACGAGGACGGATGTCTTTGAACTTGAAGCCCGCAGTCAGCTGAATGGGTTGAATGTCCAGCACGGTCTCGGCCTCCCAGACTCGCGATCGAAATTGCTCACGCTCGCTCAACAGCTATCAGCGCACAGCGATGTGAAAGTTGCCGCCAAGGCCAATCTGGCCCTGATCGCGACCGAAGGCGTCGATATTCTGCTCGTACAAATTAGTGACGAAGTTCTAGAATTCGAGGAAGCCTACCAGCGGCATATCGATCCGGTTTTAAAAGTGCCCGGAGAGGCCGTCGTAATCGCGACGTTGATGCAACGAATTCTCTTAAGCAGCCCGTACGATCCCCGCTTGCGAGCCATTCACGCCGACTGCGCGCAGCGACTTCGAGCAAAGGAAAACGAAGATTTGCGGTCAATGGGCGACGCGATGAGCGAGACTGCGGCCTACAGCACGTTGGGGCTCGATTCACTTTTGACACGCATGAACGTCGCCAGTGAAACAACCTTGGCTGACATCGATAAATTCTTCGCCACGTTGGCAGATCACCCAACCAGTCGCAAAGACATCTACAAAATCGCTCTGGCCGTCGTCGGCAAACACATTAAGAACAAGGAATACGAGCGTGCGGCGAGCTCGTTGGCGAAGCTAAAATCGCTGCAGCCTACGATCGAAGACGAGGTAACCAAGACCTTTGTTTCTGAAATGCTCACCAAGCTCACGTCCCGGCTAAGCAGCGTGGACGCCCAATAGGCGTTGGCCCCCGCAGCGGGCCGATCCGCTGCGTCGGCTTTTCTGTTAAATTGCGGATATGTCTGCCTCTGAAATTGAATCCCTCCGCGCTGAGATCCGTCAGCACGATCACCGCTACTACGTCGCGGCCGCCCCCACGATCTCCGATCGCGAATACGATCGGTTAATGAATCGGTTGAAGGAACTCGAGGCCGCCGACCCGTCGCTGGTCGCCGCCGACAGCCCAACCCAACGCATTGGCGACCAACCTGTCCCGCATTTGGACAGTTTTGAACATCAAGTTCCCATGCTGTCGATCGACAATAGTTTCTCAGTCGAGGAACTGATTAGTTTCGGCAGTAAAATCGAAGCGGAATTCGAACAGCCACTAGAGTGGGTGGTCGAGCTAAAAATCGACGGCGTTGCAGCAACCCTGATTTACGAGGACGGGCAACTCACTCGAGCCCTCACACGGGGCAACGGAAAGATCGGTGACGACATCACGCATAACGTTCGGACCATCAAGGACGTTCCCCTGCGACTGAACACCGAAACGCCACCCAAGCTATTGGAGGTTCGTGGTGAGGTCTACATGACCAACGACGAACTGGTTCGTTTGAACCAACGCCAAATCGCGGCCGGCGAGGCCGAATACAAAAACACTCGGAACGTTACAGCAGGAACGATCCGCCTGCTGGATCCACAAATCGCCGCGTCACGAAACTTGCGGATGTTCTGCCACGGGACCGGCCTGTGCGAGGGCCTACAAAGCACCGATCACATGACGTTTCTCGAGGAGATCGGTCGTTACGGACTGCCGCCGACACCCAAGGTCAAAAAGTTCACCGGGATCAACGCCGCCGCCAAGCACTGCTTGGCCGTCGTCGAGACGCTGCACGAGCTGGACTTCGAGGTCGATGGGCTGGTTGTCAAACTCAATCGGTTCGAACACCGCGACGAACTGGGCACACGGTCGAAGAGTCCTCGATGGGTCATCGCCTACAAGTGGGAACGCTACGAAGCCACCACGCGACTGAATGAAATCGCAGTACAGATCGGCAAGACCGGTGCCATCACGCCCGTGGCGAATCTGGAACCCGTCGAATTGGCCGGCACCACCGTCAGCCGCGCGAGTCTGCACAACGCGGAAGAGATCGAGCGGAAAGACATTCGCGTGGGCGATGTGGTCGTGGTCGAAAAAGCGGGCAAGATCATCCCGCACATCGTTCGGGTCGAAAAACATCTTCGCCAAGGAGCCGGCCCGGCCGAGTTTCAGTTTCCAACCACCTGCCCGGAGTGCGAAACGAAACTAGTTAAAGACGAGGGCGGCGTTTACATCCGCTGTCCGAACTTTCATTGTTCGGCTCAGCTTAAAGAACGCATTCGCTACTTCGCCAGCCGCGACGCGATGGACATCGAGGGCTTGGGCGACAAACTGGTCGATCAACTCGTCAGTCACAACTTGATCGAAACCTACGGCGACCTGTACCGGCTTACTGCCGAGCGAGTTTCTCAGCTTGAACGAATGGGCAAGAAATCGACCGACAAGCTGTTGGCCGCGATCGCCGCCAGCAAGTCGCGTGGACTAGGGCGGTTGCTGAACGCTCTCTCGATCCGCCACGTCGGAATTACCGTCGCGCGAATTTTGGCGGTCAAGTTTCAAACCATGGACGCGATCCGAGCGGCTTCGCTGGAAACCCTGGCCGACGTCGACGAGGTTGGCGACATTATCGCCACCAGCGTCCATCAATTCGTCCGCTCGACCGCTGGTGCAGCAATCATTGATGACCTGCTGATGCTTGGCGTGGACATGACGGCCAATGAAGCGGAATCCGCAACGGTCAGCGATGTGTTGGAAGGAAAGAGCATCGTTGTGACCGGCAAGCTGGTTGAGTTCACTCGTGATCAGATCAAAAAACTAATCGCGCAACACGGCGGCAAAGCGGGCTCCAGCGTGTCAAGTAAAACAGATTACCTCGTTGCCGGCGAGAAAGCCGGCAGCAAACTAACCAAAGCCAAAGACTTGGGCGTCCAGGTCTTAACGGAGTCCGAGTTCCGCGAGTTGGTACAAGCATCAACCGACTAGAAAGCATTTCAAAACGACCTTTCTAGACCCGACGCGAAACCGAGGGACTGGATTCTTCAGCAGTTCGTCCCTCGCTCAAGCGTCGGGTTGCGATGTTGAAAAGCTCTTCAATCAACGCCACCTGCCCCAGAAAGTTCCGCCATGCCTGTCGCTGTTGTCCTCAACGACGAAAAACAGGTTGCCCAGATCCTGCCTTGGGCAACTCGCTTCGCTCGCGCGAGCCAAACCGATCTGTTGGCCATCGTCGTCAAACGCTCACGCGGCACCGCGAAGTGGTCGGAAATTGATTGGGCCAACACGACGGGTCCCACCGAGACCGCGATCCACAGTCAGCTGGAATCACTGGGTCTGAAGTTAGAACTGCTCAAAGAAGAAGACGACGACTCACCAACCACCGACGAAACCCCCGAACCGATCTCCGACAGCCCCAACTCGCTCGTCCCCTTTCGTGCGCGTCGTTTCGAGTCACTCGATCCGGTCACCTCGCTGTCGGAGGCGATCGCGACGATGAAGATCGACTTGCTGATCATCCCCAAATCGATCGACGGACGGTCTCAACAAAGCGGCGAAGACTGGCACGAGAAACTGTATCGCCGCGCACCGTGCCGCACAATGTTTCTGCACGACGATCAAATCCGACCGACCGACAAGTTACGGGTTCTGGTCATCGCGCGAAACGAAACGGACGACCAAGCCGCGTTGCTGACTGGTTATGAACTAGTAAAAGACGTGGATGGAGAACTGACAGCGATGTTCTTCGAGCCCGCGATCGCCGATTGGGCGACGCAGGTCGGCGACCGCATCCTCGAACGGATCGTTTCCAATGAGCTCGGACGCAACGGCAAAGACGTACGTCGTGAAACGTTATTGGCGGACAACGTCGCCGCAGGCATCGCGAAACTACCGCCCGATCGCTACGACCTGATTTTGATTGGCTCTCGGCAACGTCGCGAGACCGATCGCGCGATGAACGCGGTGCCGGGCATTGAAAACAGTGACGCACCGGCCATTGCCGTGGTTCGAAATCGCGTGCCATTGACCAACCGTGTCGTACAGCGAATGCAAAACGTCATCCAAAACTACGTGCCGCAACTGACACGCGAGGATCGCATCAGCTTGTTCGAGCGAGTTCAAATTAGTTCGCAATGGAATTTTGACTTCATTGCCCTGACCTGCCTGTCAACCATGATCGCCGCGTTGGGGCTGCTCGATAATTCAATCCCCGTCGTCATCGGAGCGATGCTCGTCGCCCCCTTGATGACCCCCATCATTGCCATAGGGTTGGGTCTGGCTCAAGGCAACCTGTTTTTGATTAAGTCATCGTTCCGCACGGTCAGCTGGGGTTTCGCGACGGCCTTTCTGATCGGTGTCATCACCGGACTCTGTGCATTCACGTTCGCCAACGACCCACAGCCAACGGCCGAAATGTCGTCTCGCAACATGCCTGGATTCGTCGACCTGATGGTCGCGTTGGTCAGCGGGATCGCAGCCGCTTATGCGCTCGGCCGCCCAAACCTGTCGTCTGCTATCCCCGGCGTTGCGATCGCGGCAGCCTTGGTTCCTCCGTTGGCAACGTCCGGTTTATCTTTCGCCCTGGGCGCGTGGCGACTGGCAATCGGATCAACGCTATTGTTTCTGACGAACATGGTCGCGATTGTCCTGGCCGGCAGCATCGTTTTCTGGCTGATCGGCGTTCACCCCGTCAGTGGCGATGAACAGTTACCACGATGGACCCGCTGGCTGATGTTGGCGCTAATTATCCTGACGCTGCTGCTAACCGCCGTGCTGGAAGCGTACCACGTGCTGGGTTGGTGGAACCCGCAATAGCCGACGGGATCGTCGCTGGCTACCACATCGCGATCAATCGGCGACTCTGATCACGGTTCGTTGTCGAGTCATGCGATACCCAAAGCTTCGCAAACCGTACAGCACGACGATCATGAGTGCGGCCATCGCCGCATGACCTGCAACAAGGCCCAGCAAGATTTCGCCGAGCTCTGATCCAGTGATACCGACCAGTACGGCGAGCAATACCGTCTCGACGCAGCCTAACCCTGCGGAACACAAAATCCAGAACCCACTTCTTGAAACCACTTTGTCCCGAGGTGTCGCCAAGGCGATCCAGATGCACGGCAGTTTTACGACGAGGCTGATGATGCTGAACAGAAACAGCGCGAGCAAAGCCTCGTAGCTTTCCAATCCGCTTGCCCGAAGCACCTGTGACCACGAGGGCAACTCTCCGGGGATAAACGCTCTGCCAATCGCCAACGCAAGGGCGAGGACGCTCGTTCCAACCATCATGTCGCGAATGCCGTAGCGACCTTGCGTTTCGGCGGCACGGTCTTCCCCCACAAACCAGATCTTCCAGCCGAACAACCACGCCGCAATCTTTAATGGGACGAAACTAACGGCGAACCCGTAAAACCAAACGAGGCCCATGCCCATCACTTCCGCTGGCGTGATCAAGCCATTGTCGAGGTAGACCCCGAAGCACAAGGCAGCCCACGATACCACTAACAGCAGAGCGGTCCACGGCAGTCGAATCCAAAACGTTCCCTCAACCAGCGTTCCCCAAACGCAAATTAGCGTCAGCTGGCCCACCACAAGCGTCATCAGGAACAGAGCCGGCAAAGCGTCTCGGAAGCAGCAGGGCGTTAGAATATCGAGCCCAAGAAAACCAGCGATTGTCAGCAACACGAAAACGATAAAACTCGATCGCGATCCGAAGACTTCAATCTCGTCATCAAGCGGGTCGTTCTCGATCATCTCGAATACTCCGGGCCCTTCAAAGCCAGCTCTGACGATATCCTACATTGGGGCCGGCAGGTCTCGGCTTTCGAATCGCTTGAGGCCGACCCAATAAGCCGCCAAGCCCAGTGCGAACAGGGCGAGACAACTGCCGAACAGGCCGATACCAACTAGCTGGCCTTCCGCATTGTAGCGAAACACATGCAGGACGCTCCACGGATTCACGCTCGTTCGTTCGATCACGGATGCTGGTGAGTAAAAACTGAACACGCTTAGCTTTTTCACCCACTGCAAACTTTCCGATCCCATCCCCACGACCTTCAAACCCGCATTCACGAAATAGAACGCGGCAAGAATCCCCAGCGTTCGCCAGCGGAACCGGTCGAAGGAGCTAACCATCGCCGCCAAACCAGCCAAGAACCATCCGAGAAACCACAAATTGATGACACCGGGTAAGAACATCACCGGATTCACCACGCTGCTCATCGCGATCGTTTCCGTCCTTGCCGGAAACATCGTTAGCGGAATTTTTGAGCCAACGATGGGAACATGAAGCTCGGGGTAAAACGTTTCCTCAACACTAGTCGTCCAAATCCCCAGCGACATCGACAGCCAACATAAGGCCATCAGGAACGTGAGCCCAACGATCGTCCACCGAGCGTGGGTGACGAACACTTGGCGGCGGCTCACCGGCTGAGCCAACAGCATCTCCATCGTGCCGCGCCCCAGCTCGCCGCTGACGACGTCCGAACCGCGGACCAACACCCAGCCACTAATCAGCATCACCAACATCGGCTCATCCAAAGTCAATGCCGTCCGCCCTAGATAGGAAACCAGCCAATCGAAATCGACCGACGCAAATTTCCGCCAGTCCTTAGGCAGCAGGTCAATGATTTGACGAAACTGAGCCGTATCCAATTCGCCGACCACATAGGTACGAAACCAGCAGAAACTGAACACGCCAATCGCAATCGCGAGCAGCAACAACCAAGATTCCGACAAGTACTTTCGTCGCAACGCCCCGTTCATGCCGTCGCTCCTTCGGCCACGCTTGATGTGCCCGAGTGAAACCGGTCGTAGACGCTGCGTAGGCCGATTGGCTGGACGTACACGTCACGCAGCGGTGCGTCTGAAAGCCACTTCATCACAGGTGACAGCTCGCCCGGTGTTTCGATTTGGATCGCATCGCCGTCGCGCGTGACGCTGACGTTGGTTTGCAGATGCTCGGGAAGTGGCGGCAGGTCGCCTGCTAATTTGGCTCGGATTCGATGCTGACGTTTTAACTGAGCCAAGGATTCTTGATGGACCAATTTTCCAGCACGCAGAATCGCAACTCGGTCGCACACTTCCTCGATCTCGGACAGCACATGCGACGAAAAGACGACGGTTTTGCCAGTTGCCTTAAGCTCAGCCACCATCCGAATCACCTCACCGCGGACGGTCGGGTCGAGGTTCGCGGTCGGCTCGTCCAAAATCAACAGCGGAACGTCACTGGCCAGCGTCACGGCCAGAGCCAGTTTCTGCCGCATACCGGTGGACATGAACGCGACCCATCGCGACAGATTCAACTCCAGCCGATCGGCGACCGACAGAGCCTTATTCAGATCCATGTCCTCACGAAATTGGCTGAACAAACGCAGAACTCCGCGCCCACGCATCGTTTTGAACAGGCGTGCGTCGCCAGGCAGATAAGCGACGTGGCGGTGAACATCAACTCGGTCGCGGCAGCTATCCAACCCAGCAACCGTCACGGTGCCACTGGTTGGCGAAAGGTACCCCATCACCAGTCGGATCAATGTCGACTTGCCCGCCCCGTTAGGCCCCAGCAAACCAAACACCTCGCCCGTCTGAATCTCAAGACTGCAATCGTCAAGCGCCGTGAAGCCGCCGAATCGCTTGGTCAATGCTTGAGTTTTAACGATCGGGTTGGGCATGGTCTGTCCGGCAGGATGTTGTTCGTCGGAGCATCAAAACCAAAGTCGATGGTTTGAGGTCTACGGTTCGCGTTTTCAAATCTCAAATCACCGCTCTAGACATCTGTTCGCCTACCGCATCGGTTCCTTGCCCATTAACCTGCGAAGCATTCCAATTTGACCGGCGTGCATCATTTCGTGCTTGCTGGCAAACAAGAGGGACCCAAGATTCGTCGCGTAAGCGGCGTGAGGAGCGGAAGCAGGCTGGTCCAAATGGTCGCCGTCGAAATTTGCGATCTCTGTTCGCATCTGATCGTGAACGCGATCGAGCACCTGCAGAATCTCCGCCACCTCTGGGTAGTCCTCGCGATTTCGAGTCGGCATCGTGCCTTTCATGAACCGTTTGCGGAATTTTCCGCTCATCAATTCGCTATCAATTTCTGCGCGACCCCGCTGCATGAACAGCGTCAAACCATACTGAGCCATCGCCAAATGCCCGACCTGCCAAGCGATGTGGGTCGTCATCTCTTGGGGCGACCAATACCAATCGTCATCGGTCAAGCCTTCAAGCGAAACCTTGGTGTAACCCCGCGCGAACTCGATCTGGCGCACGGCATCCTGCAGACGGGGCGATAGGTTCTCAGGGGTCGGGTAATCGTGGTCAAATAGCGACATCGCCTAGACCTCGATTTCAAAGATCGCTTCGATCTCAACGGTTACGCCCAGCGGTAACGTGTTGACCCCCACAGCGCTGCGGGTTCCCACGCCGGCGTCGTCACCGAACACGTTCTTCATCAATTCACTACAACCGTTGATCACGCCGGGCTGCTGCACAAAATCATCGGTACTGTTGACCAAGCCAAAAATCTTGACGACCCGTTTGACCTTGTCCAAGCTACCGCAATGCGACTTCAACGTCGCCAACAGGTTCAAGCCCGCTTGCTGGGCCGCCTGCTTGCCGAAAGCCTCATCGACTTCGCCCCCAACCGTGCCGGTCATCAACGAGCCGTCCGATTGAATTGGCAAGTGGCCGGATGTGTAGACTAAGTTGCCAACCGTCAGAGCGGGTTTGTAAACCGCGACGGCCGAGGGAGCAGCCGGTAGCTCCAAACCGAGTTCTTGCAAGCGTTGTTCAGCACTCATCGTCGTTTCGTATCCCAGTATTGTTCCAGTAAGGATGTTCGTCCGCATATCCTATCGACAGCCCCGAGGCCGGCAAACCCAGCGCCGCTGGCCCTACTTGCCCACGGTTTTGAGCGCCTCGATGACAGCGTCTTCGCCCGTGACGGGTTTCTGGCAGGCGTGATTTTGACAAATGAACAGCGTGACTTCGCCGCCGATCACTTTCTTGCCGAGCAAAATTGCGTCTAGCAGTTTTGAACGATCGTTCGTTCGATCTTCCGTACGGCAGATGATCGAAACGTTGGGCAAAAACTGCTCTCGCAGCGTCGCCAGAGCCTGCTGCACCGATGCTTCGGTCGGACCGAGCAGAACCACCTCGTAGTGTTGATCGAGCATGTTGTTCGCCGCGACTAGCATCTGCCCCGCCGCCATCGGGGCTCGATTGATCAGGCTGGACGCTGCCGCCACGATTCGATTGGCCCGTTCGAGGTATTTGTCTTGACCTGTCAAATGCCCCAGCATCTGCAAACCGGTGGCCGCCAACGCGTTGCCGTTGGGAACGCTGCTATCCTGAAAGTCGCGAACGCGCGCGATGAGGTTCTCGTGGTCGTCGGCCGTAAAGTAAAACGCGGCCGAACCGTTCTCTTTGTCGTCAGCAAAGTGATTCAACATTTGGTCGGTCAACTCGGTCGCCGCATCGATCCAACGCTCGTTAAAGTCAGCCTGATAAAGCGTCAGCAGCGCGACGATCATCCCTGAATAATCGTCCAAGTAGGCGTCTAGTTTCGCCTGGCCGTTTCGCCAAGTATGCAGCAGCCGACCATCGTCACGTCGCATGGTCGTCAGCACAAAATTGGCCGCCTTCGCTGCCGCATCGCGATAGCGAGGTTCATCAAACGCCGCGCCCGCGCGAGCGAACGCGGTGATCGCGAGAGCGTTCCAATTGACCAGCACTTTGTCATCGAGCCCCGGACGCACTCGCTGGTTGCGGACCGCCAACAGCTTCTGCTTGGCCGCTGCGAACTGGCTGGCTAACTGGTCGGCGTCCAAACTCTTCCGTTTGGCGAACGACGTTAACGACTCTGTTTGGTTCAGAATATTGGCTTCTTCGAAATTACCGTGTTCGGTGACATGGTAGAACTCGCAGAACGCTTCCGCGATCTCCGGTCCGATGATCTTTTCGACCTCGTCCTTCTGCCAGACGTAGAATTTACCTTCAACGCCTTCGCTATCCGCGTCCTCGGTGCTGTAGAACGCCCCGGTTTCGTCGGTCAAATCATGCAGCACGTAGTCCAACGTCTCGCGAGCAACGGTTTGGTAAAACGCTTCGCCTGTGAACTGAAACATGTCGACGTAGGCAACGGTCAGCGAAGCGTTGTCGTACAGCATTTTTTCAAAGTGAGGGACGAGCCATCGTTCGTCGACGCTATAACGCGCGAAACCGCCACCCAAGTGGTCATAAATCCCCCCCCAAGCCATTTTCTCCAGGTTGGTGCTAACCATCGAGACCAACGTCGCACGACGCGGGGTTTCAAGCGGCGGCCAGTCGCGTGCGAGCCGCAGCAAAAAGCACAACTGCATCGCGTGCGGGAACTTGGGGCGATCGCCAAAGCCACCGTTTTGAAAATCATAACCTTTCTCTAATGAGCGGGCCGCTGCGGCGAGCGTGTCGGCAGTTACCTTCGGACTGCCCGTCTCGTCATCGCTATCGTTGAGGAACTCGGTAATCTTTTTTGCTTGTTCAACGACAGCCTCGCGTCGATTGCGGTAAGCGTCCAGCGTGCCCGTGAGCACCCTGTCAAAGCCAGGCGAACCCATCCGCGCGGTGGGTGGCCAGTAGGTGCCACCGAAAAAGAACTCTTGGTCGGGGGTCAGAAAAACGTTCAGCGGCCAGCCACCCTGGCCACGCATCGCGACAACGGCATTCATGTAAATTTGATCGATGTCCGGCCGCTCTTCTCGATCGACTTTGATGCAGATGAAATTCTCGTTCAACTGCTTCGCGATTGCCTCGTCCTCGAAGCTCTCATGCTCCATCACGTGACACCAGTGACAGGCCGAATAACCGATGGACAAAAAAATCGGCTTATCCTGTTCCTTCGCCTTCTTCAGCGCGGCCTCACCCCACGGGTGCCAATCGACCGGGTTGTGCTTGTGCTGCAACAGGTAGGGACTAGATTCGCTGGCCAGCGCGTTGGTGTGTTTGGGTTTGTCTTGCATGGTGCCATTTTCGAGGAAATGGCGTGCGTCGCTACCCCCGACAAATCACCACACACCTCGGTTCATCGCGGCTTTCACCGTCTTCGCACTCGCGGCCTGCGGGAAAGCAAATATTTGCGAGGGATCGTGCGTCGCCGCAGCCGGTCGCGCTGTGACGCCTGCCGAGATTGCAACCAACGGTGCTGGCGGTGGTTTTAGAACTCGGCGTTGCCCGGTGTTCGCGGGAAGGGAATCACGTCGCGGATGTTGGCCATGCTGGTGACGAACTGAACGGCTCGCTCCAAACCGAGGCCGAAACCGGCGTGCGGGACCGTGCCGTAACGGCGGAGATCGGTGTACCACCAATAATCTTCGACGTTCAAATCTTGGTCACGCATCCGAGACTCCAACACGTCCAAACGATGCTCTCGCTGGCTGCCGCCGATAATTTCTCCAACCGTCGGAACCAGCACGTCCATCGCTCGGACAGTTTTGTCATCGTCATTGCAGTACATGTAGAACGGTTTGATCGTCTTTGGGTAGTCAAACAAGATCACGGGCTTCTTGAAATGCTGCTCGGTTAGATAACGTTCATGCTCGCTCTGCAAGTCGATGCCCCACTCGACCTTGAACTGGAACTTTTGCTTGGCGGCCAGCAAGATGTCAATCGCCTCGGTGTAGGGCAAACGCACAAAGTCACTATCCACGATCCCCTGCAGACGCTCGACCAACGCTTTGTCTTCGTCAATGTGCTGATTGAAGAACGCCATGTCTTCCGGACAACGTTCTAATGCATCACCGAAGATTCGCTTTAGGAAATCTTCGGCCAGCTGCATGTTGTCGTCCAAGTCATTGAACGCGACCTCCGGCTCGACCATCCAGAACTCGGCCAAGTGCCGGGACGTGTTGCTATTTTCCGCTCGGAACGTTGGCCCAAACGTGTAAACCTTGCCCAGCGAGCACGCGTAGGTCTCGGCCGCCAACTGACCACTGACCGTCAGATAAGACGGACGATCGAAGAAGTCGAATTTATAGTTCAGGTTCTCGATCGCCTGCTTGGAAATTTTTAGCAAGTCCATCGTCGTCACCTGAAACATCTCACCGGCGCCTTCGCAGTCACTGGCGGTGATGATCGGCGTATGAACGTTCAGGAACCCTCGCTCTTGGTAGAACTGGTGGACTGAGTTAATGATGCAGTTCCGCACGCGAGCGACCGCCCCAAACGTGTTGGTGCGAGGTCGAAGATGAGCCCATTCGCGAAGCTTCTCGAAAGAGTGCCGCTTTTTTTGCAGCGGGTAAGTTTCCGGGTCCGCGCCACCGATGACCTCGATCCGTGACGCTTGAATCTCGGTCGCTTGGCCTCGCCCACCGGACTCTTTGACTTCGCCTTCGACGGTAATGCTGCAACCGGTGGTCAGCTGTTTGATCTCCGCCTCGTAATTTTCCAGCGTCGCGTCGGCGATGATCTGAACATTGCCTTGGCTGCTGCCGTCATTGATTTCGATAAAGCTAAAACCGGCTTTCGAATCGCGGCGCGTCCGCACCCAGCCCTGCAGGCGAGTAGATAGACCAATCGAAGCGGCGAGACGAGCTTGAGCGACAGTGATTTTGTTCATGACACGGTTATGAAGCTGCCCGGCCACTTCGTCAAGTCAGCTTGGCTGCAAGCATGAATACAATCGATCAATACAACCGAAAAGATTCCGTCGCCTTCAAACTCGAGGGCATCTCGTACCGGCGATCTTGAACGATCAGGTACCAACCGTTGTCCAACCAACCATACCGACGCGAATGAACTCGCAACGGCGCGGTGACCGCGATCCAGTGTGTGTCGGTGTCTCCGAGCAACGGGTCATGGTAGTCGTCCAACACGGTCGGCTTGAGCGACTGGCGATCAACGGCCGACAGCTGGTCGAGAACCTCGCCATCAACCGATGCGTTGGTAACGGCGGCACGAGAGCCGATCTCCAAGCTAGATTCTGTATCAGAATCACCGGCTTCTTTCTTTAGCGCGGGATGGTGAATCAACCGGCCCGACCACTTGCCACGCGTTTCAACTAGGGAAACAAACTGAGTCGATTCCGTCGCCTCCAATTGTTCAGCCGGATCGAAGCAACCGACCTGCATGGTCATCCCGACGACACCAATCACGTTCTGGTTAGCGTCTTTGACCGGCGACGCGATGCTGCATAGCTGCCAACCTTTGCCCTTGCCTATGAACAGCGGCGTGATCACCGTGCGTTTGATGGCGGTCGGCCGTTCGCTGGCGGGTAAATCGGTCGGAAGGACGCGATCGCCACCATGAAAATAGAGCCGTGTCCACATCGGCTGGTTGAGCTGAATCTGGGAAATCGAATCGCTGGACCGAGACAACAGCTGCCCGTCGGCATCCAGCACCAGCCACGAAACCGCGTGTAAGTTCTCGTCATCGCGACACCGAGCGTTCGCCAGCAGCGTTTCCAGCTGCCGAGCGCGTTCCGCTCGCTCAGCATCATCGCCGGGCGACGGTTGCTCCAGTATTTCGATCAACTCGGATGAGGCCGCTAGTTCCTCGATCGCGGCGACACTGGCCTCCATCGTCAGCCGAATGGACTTCGCGACAACGCGACATGTCATCTGGACGTTTTCTTCTTGGTTGCGAATCGCGTGCTGCAACGAGCGAACGGCCTGGCGGTGCAACTGCTCCTTTTGGCGACCGGCCTTAACCACGTAGCCCGACACAAACATCAGCGCGATGCTCAACAGCGACAAACCAACGGCTAGTCCCGAGATCAAACCCAGATTCCGCCGGCACCAACGCCACGCTCGCTCGCCACGAGAATACCTGTGCGCTGTGACCTGGTTGTCAGCCAGCCAGTTTTCAAGATCGTCAGCGAAATCCGTCGCGGTTGCGTACCGATCCGACGGCTCAAGCGCCATGGCCTTGAGGCAAATTGACTCTAGCGGTCTGTCCAGCGATCGGTCATGCGTGTGCGGCGGTGAAAAATCGCCCTGAATGATTTTGTGGCGAACCTCACTCGCCGTCCGAGCCTCGTAGGCCAACTGCCCGGTGATGACCTTGTACAGAGTGACGCCCAGCGAATAAATGTCGGACGCCGGTGAGATCCCGCGGTTGCCAACCGCTTGTTCGGGGCTCATGTAGGCCGGTGTCCCCTCGCCCATGTCGGGTCGCAGCTCGTTTTCGCTCATCACTCTTAGCGTCGTTTCGTCGGTGACGCGAAAATGGGACTCGCGACCGATCGGCAACGCCAAGCCCCAATCGACAATCAAAGCCTCGCCATATTTTCCCAGCATGACGTTCTGCGGCTTGATGTCGCGATGCACGATCCCGCGTGTGTGGGCATAAGCGATCGTGCGGCATACCGAGACCATGCTGGTCAGCATTTGTCGCATTCGCAATCGCCGTTGGGAACGAGTCAGCCGTGGCAATTCAGCATGGTAGTTTTTTAATTGCTCGTCGAGCGATTCACCCCGAATGAAACGCATTGAGTAAAAAGGTTGCCCAGTGTTGGTTTCGCCAATCGCGTAAACCGGCACAACACCCGGATGATCGAGCCGCCCCGTGATCTCGGCCTCTTGCATAAAACGCTGTGTTAGCTCTTCGTTGTGAGCGTGCCGTGACTGGATGAACTTGATCGCGACGGTGCGATTGAGTTTTTCGTCCGTCCCACGGTACACAACCCCCAACCCACCGCGCGCATGAACGACTAGGTCCATCAGCTGACTATCGTAGGTCAGAT
>CAZLFF010000046.1:19922-25609 GCA_964558755.1 uncultured Pirellulaceae bacterium | reverse complement strand
ATTTTCAGTCCATTGCTCTACCAACTGAGCTACCTGACCGCTGCTTTGCGAACGGGGATGGTACTTGAAAGCCGTTTCGGCTGTCAATCGAAGCAAGTAATTTTCTGCCGAAACTTGCCGGACCGTCAGTCATGATCGCCCGTCCCCGTCCAAACACGCCTAGGAGAACGAGCCGGTCAATCGTACCGATACTCCGGAGTCGGCACGCAAAGCCGGCAAAGCCGGCAAAGTTTAGCGTCATTGCTCACTATTTGCGTCACGAGTTGATTGACCCGCCCGGGAATGATGAATAGCATGTTGTCGTCCGGCCGATCGATCCGGCGGACCGCGGCAGGAGGGTTGATCCCTGACACGCGCAAACCACTTCCAAAAATATCCGACTTCATCCACTGCCATCGGGCTGCGGCTTGCGTTCTAATATGCGGCCGTTTCGACGTCAGTGTCCGTTGCGCGTTTTGCGTTGCGTAACGGTTCATCCTTTGGTTTTTGGTTCATGCGCGATAGTTTTGGTGCCGCCGCCCCCATCAGGCGCTCCGTTTGCCCCAAGCAAACGGCGTCGCTTCACCGAGCGCTATCTGAATTGCGCTTCTGCTTGCTGGCATTCGCGCTGATGCTGCTTGTTTCTAGCAATTGCGGGGGCCAGACCAAGTTTTCTCCCGACGATGCCGCGGTTCAAAAAATCGCCGAACGTGCCGTTGCGGCTCTCGAAAAAAAACGAAGCGACGATGCGGGCGAGTTGGCATTGGGCGCTCTGGCGGTCGTCGAGTGCAGCAAGCGTTACACATTAAGCGTGCCGCGCAACAGTCCGACGGTTAAGAAAGCGATCAAGCGAATCTTAGCGGACCTACCCAAGAAAGAGGACGAATCCGGTGGCCCTTTGGCGGGGGCTCCAGAAACATATTACCCCGCAATGGCCCTGATTTTGCTTTGTGAGTACGACGACCAAAAGTATGAAAAAGAAATCGAACTGCTGATCCGAATTCTGATGAAGCGTCAGCAGATTCACGGTGGCTTCGCTTACACCCGAGCTCCCTCAGTCGGTGACACCTCGCAAATTCAATACGCGGCCCTCGCCATGTTCGTCGCTCGTCAGCACCGCTTTTTTATCAAACCCGAGGCAGCGAAATCCGCACTGCTGTGGCTGACGGGAACTCAGAAGCAAGGTGGAACCTTCTACTACAAACTGAAAACGGCCAACCCACTCACCGCCAGCCGGCCATCGCCAGGCCTCACGCCGACGCCGTCAATCCAGTCCGCTGGCATTGGAACCGTGTATTTGCTGGAGTCCCTGCTGCAGCTGGGCGGGCGTCGAAAAAGTGGTGGCGGTAACGCTGCCCAAACGCTCGAAGCCCAAGCACTTAACTTGCCACCCGGGGTATCCGTTTACGTGAAACCGCGCAGTGACAAAGACAAGGAATTGGAAAAGGAAGGACCTCTGGTGAGCTTCGACCGCGGGTTGCTGGGTCGCAGTAAAAGCACGGGTGACGGGGCGATGGAAAAGATGTACGCCATGCCGATTAAACAATGGCAGTACTACTACTTGTACGCGCTGGAACGATACGCCTATTTCCGCGAGCAACGGAAGGGCGGCATGGGCGGCGGCAAGATGAAGAATTGGTACGACGATGGGGTTTACTATTTGAAAAATGCTCAAACGAAAGATGGTGGTTACCCCCGAGGATTCGATCCGATCGCCAACGACTACATCAACACAGCGTTCGCGATTCTATTTCTAGTCCGCAGCAGCGAGATCCTCGTCCAACCGGCAGCTGATTCGACGATGCAGGGTGGCCAAGGTTTCAAAGCCGATGCCACGCTTGTAGAAAAAGGCGGAAAGATCCAAGCCAACTCTCAGCAGCAAAATCTCGACGAAATGATGGAGATGATGAGCAAGGACTCGCTGGACGACGGCGACCTTGAACAACTGGCGAACTCGATGCGACGCGCCATGCAAGAGTTCCGCACCAAAGACGCCAAAGACCGTGGCAACGTCGAGACGTTCTTGCGGACAATGATTAGTGATCGTAATTACTACCGTCGCCTGATCGCAGTCCGCTTCCTCGCGGGCGAACAGGACTTGGACAATGTACCGGCGCTACTATACGCACTCACGGACCCGGACTTTCGTATCGCATACGAGGCCCACAATGGACTGCGGTTAATCAGCCGAAAGATCGACAGCATCCGCTTGTCGCCCACCGCAGTACCGCCGGTTGCGGACGACGAGGAGACTCGAAAACGAGTTCAGCTAGAGTACTTACAAGTCAAAGATCAGTGGCAAAAGTGGTACTTGGAACTCAGACCCAACGCCAAACTACTGGACTAGCAAAGAGATTAAGTAGCAAAGAGATTAGCAAAGGTTCGGGCAAACGCCCTGCCCTTCTTTTGAACGACACGTATGAGCAGCGAACTTCCAACTCGAATTCCAGAGGTTGCGGTCGGCACGAAAGTGACTGGCTACGACAAACTGAATGCGTTTTTGATCGCTGCGATCATGATGTTCGGCACGTTGGCAACGATCCTATTTTTGATTTGGTACACCAGCGTTTGGGAAGGGTCCGAGCGACCAATCATCATCGAACCGTCGATCAGCGAGGATTCGGGTGACTCCAAACCCGAAGGCGTCGCCGAAGACGAACTAGAACCGGGGGTCGAGGACTTTCCAGAAATTGACGTCCCTCAATTGGCGATGGCACTCGAGGCCGTCAGCGATGCGGTTTCCGCCGTCCGAGCCAACAGCGAAGCGGTCAGCGGTAACGCAGCGGTCATGGGGCGCGGTCGCGGCGCGGGGTCGCGTGATGGTGGCGGAGACGGGAACGGCGGCGGCATCCCAGAATACAAACGCTGGGTGATTAACTACGAGGCCTCAGACATCGAGCAGTACGCCAGCCAGCTGAACCATTTCAACATTGACATCGGCGTGGTGAAGTCGAACTCGAACGCCATTTACCGCATTCGCGACGTCGCCAGCGGTGGCCAAGTGATTAACAGCGACCGCGAAAAGGAAGATAAAACGCTTCGCTTCACTCACAAAAAACGCCGGATGAAACGTTGGGACCAAGTGTTGGCCAAACGCGCGGGCAGCGACACGAGCGAAGCGTTTTTGTGCCAGTTTTACCCTGAATCAACCCGTGCAAAAATTCGACTGGTCGAAGCAACGGCGCTGGCCGAAGCCGGACGCAAACTCTCGGAAGTTCGCCAAACGATCTTGAAAGTTCAACCGGGCGGCGATGGATTCGAGTTCGTTGTCGAGGACTTTATCTACCGCTTGTAAAGCTCTGGCTGACACCGGCCAAACGACCTTACCCTTTTAACATTCGCAATTTAAGAAACTGAGATTCGATGGATTTTGTTTTTGATCTGCTGGGCAACTTTATTTACCTATGCATGTTCCTGATCGCATTGTGGGGTGGCTTCTGCGTCGTAATGGTGGCGTCTCGCGTTCGACAGAAGCAATTCGCCAACGAGGAAGCGCAAAACGAGTTCTTGAGAGCGGTCGAGGTTCCGTTGTCGCGGGGTGAGTACGATGCGGCGGCCGAAATCTGCGATGGCGATCGCCGCGCGACGTGCCAGCTGTCCGAATTGGCGCTCCGCAATCGGAAAATTGGCTTCGGCAAGGTCAAACAGTTGGTGGCCGATCGCTTCCAACGCGATGTCCTGCAAGATCTAGAATATCGACTCAGCTGGGTTTACACCGTGATTAAGGTCGCGCCGATGGTCGGGCTCTTGGGTACCGTTTTGGGAATGATGAAAGCGTTCGCCAAACTGTCGGATCCCAACGCAACGGTCGAGGTGTCAAAGCTCGCCCAGGACATTCAGTTCGCTTTGATTACGACGGCACTCGGCTTGGCCATCGCCGTGCCGTTGGTCCTTTGCACGGCCTACATCAACGTCCGCATCCGAAAAATGGAAGACCTCGTATCGTACGGTGTCAACCAGTTCATGGAAGTCTTCAAAGAAGCCAACATCCGCTTTCCTATAAAGTAGCGACGCTGGCAACCTGAGTCTCTGCCCCCCTGAAACCCGAACCCTACTCCCCTGAACCCTTCGAACAATGGCTCAACCTGACGACGACGCCGCGCTGCCTAAACCGGCGCGCAAGAAAGAAGAAGCGGAGCTGGACATGACGGCGATGATCGACGTGACGTTCCTGCTGATGGCGTTTTTCGTCGTGGTCTCCAAGATGGAACCCCAGCCCAGCATGAAATTGCCGCAAGCCAACATGAACGACGCGGTTGCTGACAAAAACGCCGTTGTTCTCCTGATGATCGCAGGTGACGAAACCGGCAAATCGTATAGCGTCTACAAAGGCACCACGAAAGATGATGCAATGACGATTCCGGTCGAGGATTCAGAGGTCCTTGAGGAGGAGGTCGGTGATTTCGTCGAGGGCGAGTTTTCTCAGTACCCAACCAAGCGGGCGGTCTTGATCAAGGCCGAGGGAAATGTCCGCACCGGCGCGGTCGAGAGCGTCAAACGAGGCGTTGCGAGATCTGCACTTGCGCAGGAAAAAGAGATCCACATCGCGGTGCAGGAGAAGTAGCCATGCCAACAGGGGACCCAGATCGTTTTACGGGCGGCGGCCATGATTCGCGTCGTGCTGCCATCGAGTTCGACGCCAGTCAGCAAACGTCTGACTCGTCGGGCGAGGTGAAGTATAAGCACATGGGCTGGAAAGGTGTCGACGTTGAGCCGGACGAAGCGTTCGAGCCCGAAGTCGCGATCACTCGTAGCGAGCCAATCCCCGAAGAAGACATCGACATGACGCCCATGATCGACGTGACCTTTTTGCTGCTAATTTTCTTCATGGTGACGGCTTCGTTCACACTGCAAAAATCGTTTCAACAACCAGCTGCTCAAACAGATGATCCTAGCCCAAACGTAAAGCCTGAAGAAGAAATCGTTGACGACTATGTCGAAGTCATTATCGATCAAAACAATGTCTATTACATAACCACTCGCGATAGCGAAGAAGTCGAAGCGGCCAGTGATGCGGAGATGCGATCCCAAGTCATGGACGCCAAGAACAGTCTGAACGCCCGACGCCTGACAATCAAAGCTCATGTCGACTCGGCGCATAGTAAAGTCGTCACGGTGTGGGATGCCGGAATTTTGGCCGGCATGGAACCGATCGAGCTGAAAACGACCGAAGACGAATACTAGCCAACAAAAAACCACCCCCAACCAATTTGACGCTTCATCGCGATCGGCAGCCACTCATAACGAACCGGCTGCCATTGAAGGAATACGACGAATGTCACCCAGCGAGCTACTGAAACATCTGACGGAACTCGGCACCATCGACGAGAAGATCCTGCGCAAGATCCGTCGGCAAGTTGAGAATCCAGAAAAAGTCGTCAAGGTCAGCGCGGTGCTGAAGTTCTTGGTTAAGAACGAGCAAATGACTGAGGCGAATGCTCGCGAACTGTTGGCCACCAGCAAAGCCGCAACCGCTGAAACAACGCCGGCCGAACCCGCTGCGAAGAAACCCGTAAACGATTTTGAAGTTGCAGAGCCACCCGTAGAAACGGACTACGACACGGGTGACTTGACCAGCGGTGTTAATGAAGAACAACCAGCGGCGCCCCCTGTCGTTGAGGCCGCACCCCCCCCCGCCCCCCCCGAGGACAACGCCGCGGGCGCCGTAGGCGGACTCTTCGAAGGCACGATCGAGAAGATGGTCGGGC
>CAZLFF010000046.1:18620-19912 GCA_964558755.1 uncultured Pirellulaceae bacterium | reverse complement strand
CCCCGGACCCCAGCGAGGACATCGCCGCTGTCGCGGAAGTCGAAGCCGAGCCAGCCATCGAAGTCGACTCGCTGCCCGATCCAGAACTTGAAGAAGCCGCACCTAAAAAGAAGCGGAAGAAGAAAAAGAAGAAGCGGAAACGTCAGTCGGACCCCGTCGACGAACCCGCCGTTGACCCCGAACCGGTCTTAGTCGAGCAAACCGGGATGCAAGCCGGCATGTTGGACGAAACAATGCTCGATGCGGGCGCTGCTTTCGACGACAGCCCGGCGGACGACGAAACCGGCGAGCGTAAATCTCGTGGTTTCGTTGGAAAAGTCGACAAGTCCAACCAATGGGCGACCAAGTGGGTGTTCATCGGGATTGGTTCTCTAGCAATGATCCTGATCGCCACGGGCGTGTTGTGGATCAGCGTGATGGGCGTGAAGGCCGAAGAGCAATACAAGGCGGCTCAGGACAGTTTCAAAAAACTGGCATACGACGCGGCGGTCAAACAGTTTGATGAGTTCCTAAAAAACAACGAGGGCCACGAGCAGTATCACACCGCGCGGGCCGTGCGGGCTCAGGCGGTCCTAAGAAGCAGCTACGAGCGCAGCCAATGGGAAACGGTGCTCAAGCGAGCCGAGGTCGAACTGCCGCCGCTGGCTGACGGTGACTATAAGGAATCAAAACTCGCCAGCATCCGAAATGACTTGGCGGTGATGCTACCGACTTCGCTGCGAAACATTACCGACGACGCGACCCAACTCGAAAAAGTCGCAGAGATGGAAGCGGCTCGGGCGAAGATCGAGCAGTACCAGAAAACGATCGAAAACCGAATCTACATTCCCGAGAGTCAACGCAAGGTCGCGGGCAACGCAAAGGTGCTCGACGCGATCAGCAACAACATTAAAACGCTCGACGGTCACATCGCGAAAGAGAAAGACTACACGGTCGCGTTGGCAAAAATTAAACAGTTGGCCGAAGCGGGAAAAACAGACGAAGCCTTCCAAGATTACCGCAACCTGACCCGAAACTACGGAGATCTTGCCTCCCGGCCGGAGCTGCAAACACTGATGCTGGCCGTGAGTGAACGCGAGAGCGACCTCGTTCAACCAGTGACGCTTGATAGCGTGGTGACTGACTCCGCTGCCCTGTCGCCCATCAGTCGTAGCGTCGTGCTGGCCTCGCGATCCGGGACACCCATCGAGGGACTGCGGGGCGAAATCCTGTCGTTCATGGCCGAGGGCTCGGTGTACGGCATCGACGCCAGCGATGGCTCGATCGCTTGGCGACGCTTCGTGGGGTACCAA
>CAZLFF010000046.1:1818-18610 GCA_964558755.1 uncultured Pirellulaceae bacterium | reverse complement strand
CATCCAACCTCAGCCCCTCGACGACGGATCGCTGGTTGTCGTCGATGCAGCTCGCCAAGACCTGCTGCGTTTGAATCGACGGACGGGTGAGATCATTTGGCGAGCCGAAATCGGGCGGACCATGTTCACCCCAGCGGTCGTGCGGGAACGCATCACCGTCACGACCAACGATGGCCACGTCATCAACGTCGAGGCTCAAACTGGTCGCATTCGGGCCGCCGTCAAGCTACCGCAGGTCGCCAACACAGCCGCAGCCACGAACGAACGCGATCCCTACGTTTACCAAGCCGGTAACTACAGCAACCTGTACGTCTTGTCAGCCAGCAATCTGGAATGCAACGAGGTGTATTACACCGGTCATGCCAAAGGCAGCATCGTCGTGCCTCCGTTCCTGTGGTCAGGCTATGTGCTGGTGGCCGTCAACAGTGGCGACGACTGCGACCTGCATGTGCTCAAACCGTCCGCCGATGGCTCGGGACTGGAGCTGAAACAGTTGATCTCACGGGTCACAACCGGACCGATAACCGCGCCGATGGCTCGCTTCGGTCGCTGGGTGTTTATGATCGCTGACAATGGCGACATGCGATTGCTGGAGCTTGACGCGACCAATGAGGCGACGCCCGTCCGAACGCTGGCCGCGGACCGAGTGGACAATAGCTCGGGCCAGCACTTGTTCGCGCTGACTGAGGGCAACAACCTGTGGGTTTCGTCCCAGGGATTGCTTCGATACCGAATCAAACGAGCCTTGGGTCAGTTTAACCGCGAGGTCGTCGTCGAACCGACGGATGTCTTCATCGCGCCGATGCAAACGATCGATGACAACCTGCTTCACGTTCGTCGTCGCGATGGCTCGGCCATGCTCTCGGCGTCGCTAGTCGACAAGCAATCGCTCAAACCAATCTGGCGCACGGATTTCGGCGGTTCTCTGGCGGGTTCGCCCATCGCGGGACGTGATGGCATGTCAGTTTTCAACAATCAAGGTGACGTGTTCTCACTTTCGGACGGTAGCTTCGCGGCTGGAGTCGCCATTGATTCCGTCCGCAGCAGTGAAGTGATCGAAAACTTGCACTTTGATCATGCGGTCAAGGTCAGCGACGACGTGATTTCACTGATCAGCGAAGCCGGGCGCGGCGACGCGCTAACCTATGAGACCAGCAGCGGCAAAAACCGCCTGTTCACACTAGAGGCACCAGCCGATGCGCCTGCCTGTCGCCCAATCGCAATCGACGGTCGCTTGATCGTGCCGTCACTCAAAGGCCAAATCGCGCAGGTCAACCCAGGAAACGGTCGCATGGACGGAACGCCTTTCCAACCCGCCATCAAGCCCGGTGCGAGGACACGTTGGTTTTCGCCGACCATGATTGACGATCGTACTTTTGCGGCCACTTCGGCGGCGGAAGGCGGAACCGACAGCGCCTTGTTCGTCATCAGCGCCGATAGCGACGCGCGGTTGGCCGAGGTCGCATCGTATCAGCCCGAGGGCCAGTTTGCGTCGGCGGCGGTTGTGCTGGGTGACATGATTTACGGCATCGTTCGAAACAAAAATCAAGATTCCATCGTGGCACTTCGGTCGGGAGCAAACCTCGAAGCAGCCGGCACCGCACAGCTTGACGCCAAGTGCGTTGATGGTCCTTGGACGATCGATGACCGTTTGGTGATGGTGCTTAGTAGCGACCGACTGGTGTCTGTTGCTGCCGACCTCAATCCCCAGTGGTCGATCGCGCTGCCGAATGACAAACTGGCTTTTCCACCAACGATGACTGGTCGGCAACTGATGATTGGTTTTCAAAGCGGGTTGCTCGTCTGGTTGAACCCGGCGACAGGAGAAGCAGTGAACCAACAACATCTTGGACAACCGATTGACGGGACGCCGCTGTTAAAAGACGGACGGCTCTACTTCGGCGGCATGGACGGGACCGTGCATGAGGTCGATCCTTCAGCTTGGTAGTGACCAAACAGCTTGCTCAGCTTTCACTGCTCATAATGGGCAATCGAGCGAACCTTTTTGAACATTTTATTTTCGTGAAACGCCGGTTTTCTTTTGCAGCCTCAACCTGACAACTTGAATCACCCAGAGCCCATGCCCAAACGTCGATCAATGGCCGCCCGTACCGCGGCCTGCTCGCCGGACGAGAGGTGGCTAAATCGATTGTGGGCTAAGCTGCCGCTGATCGGCAGCACCCGACGTTTAGCGTGCTTGCTCTCGCTGACGTTTGCGTTGGGCGGCATTACCAACCCGGCCGCTGCCCAGTGGATCGAACCAGAGGACCTGCCAAATCCGTTGGTGGAAAGCGAACCGTTCGACCTGATTACCCTGGTCACCGAGAACATTCTGCTGCGTGTCGTGCCGCGAACCGATCCGCTTAGCGAGCCGCTGCCGGACGCCGGCAACCTCGTATTCGAGTATTTCTCCGAAAGCGAGGGCCTGTTAACGGTTCCGTATCGCGAGGTCGAATCTTATCAAACGTTCAGCCAACTGCTCCTCGCCGAGGCTGAGCAGCGGATGGAACAAAAGGACTTCGCCCGCGCTTTTCGAAACTTGTTGTGGCTGTACGACAACGGCAGCAAATCAGATCCGAAAGTTGGCCAGTTACTACGAGCTTGCCTGTTCGAAGACGGCAGCAATGCGTTTGAGCAGAACAACTACGAACTTGCGTTATCGATTTTTGAAGACATCTATCAGCGCGACCCGGATTTCGACGTTCCCAATCGGAACGAGAAGCTCGTCGATATCGTGATGAAGTGCTACGACGAGATCATCAAGACCCAATTCGAAGCGGAGGATTACGGCACGGTCGGCCGAACACTTGAATCGGTTGCCAACCGGTACCCGGAGGACTTCCAAGCGATCGCCGAACGCTGGCGAAAAGCGTTTACCGAAAAAGCCAACGGGTTGATGGAAGACGCTGAGGAATACTCCCGCCAAGGCGAGGGACGCAAGGCTCACTTGGCCGTCCGCCAAGCGGCTCAGATCACGCCGGGCCGAGCGGAAATTGAACAATTGCAGGAGTCCGTGCTGGATCAGTTTCCCCTGATCGTCGTTGGGGTTAACCAGCCCGCGTCGGACGCGAATCCACGACGCTTCGATCACTGGGGTGCTCGCCGCGTCGGCCGCCTGACTCAGCGAACGATCGTCGAACTGGTCGGGGTCAGCGAAGAGGGCGGCAAGTACAAGTTTCTCAACGGCGAACTAACACGTAAAGACCTAGACGGCTACGAGTACCAACTGACGATCGACCCAAAGATGAGCGTTTTCGGTGCTCCTTCGGCGACGCCGTTTGAGATCGCGTCGCGGCTGGGAGCCTTGGCAGATCCTCAGTCGCCGTTGTACAGCGAAGCGTGGGCCAAGGTCGTCGACTCAATCGCGATCGACAACGAAACTCAATTGACCGTTAAGCTTCGCCGCGCGTTCGTCCGGCCTGAGTCACTGATCAATATCACGTATCAGGCGCCTGACGATTCAGGGCAACCACAGCAGGACGGGGTGTATGTGCTGACGGCTCAACAGGATGAGTTCTCGACGTTCGACCTCAATCCCCAAATCGAACGCAGCTCCAACTTGCAGCATCCGGTGGTGATCGAACAGCGGTTTGATTCTGCTTCGGACGCCGTCTCGGCGTTGCTCAAAGGAGACATTGACGTCGTTGATCGGGTGCCCGCCAGTGACCTGCCGCGGTTGAAACGAAAACCGGGCGTGCAGGTTCGCGCCTACCTTGTTCCGACCGTTCACATGCTGGTGCCTAAAATTCGGGGCGAGCTAGAGAAGAGCAAAGTCTTTCGCCGAGGCATTTCCCACGCCATCGATCGCGAGACAATTCTTAAGGAAGTCATCTGCGGTGGCCAGGAAATCAACGGTTGCGAGGTCATTAGCGGCCCACTGCCGATCGGAACCGAAGAGAATGATCAGATTTCATACGCGTACAACTTCAAGGTCCCCTACCCTGCCTTCAACGTCGACTTGGGTCGAGTTCTAACTCAAATGGCACTGGTTCCGGTAAAGAAGCCGGCCGAACGAAATGCGGATCAAAAAGACGGAGCGTTTCAAAAGAACATCCCAATGCCTGAACTAGTTCTGGCTCACCCACGAAGCACCTCGGCCGCCAACGCGTGTTTCGCAATCGCGACGGCGTGGAACAAGGCTGGCATCGTGACCCAAACTCGAGCTCTTGAACCAGGTGAATCTTACCCGCCGGACGATCGGTGGGACCTGCTCTACCTAGAAGTATCAATGGAGGAGCCCCTCGCTGACATCTCGCGAGTCGTTGGGGCCGCAGGGTTCGCGGAAGACGTGAGTGCTCCGGTTGACCAGACGCTGGGCGATTTGGGTTACACACAAACATGGCAATCCGCCTGTGCGAACCTGAGGCAACTGCACCGGCAGGTGGCAACCGATCAATCAGTGATTCCACTGTGGCAGATCAAAGAACATTTCGCGTACCGCACCACGGTGCAAAACATCGGGCGCGAGCTCATTCACCTGTACCAAAACATCCAACGCTGGCGAATTGACATTCGTCCCGCAGAAGAAACCGAATAGGCATGGCGAACGCTGCCAAAAAATTTGCTCGATACGTCCGAATCGTCTCACTGATCGCTCTCCTACCCTGCGCGGTCAGTCAAGCGGTGGCCACGACGACAACCGTTCCGGGGCAAGCGACCCCAACGCTCCGGTCAAACGCGGCGAGTACGGCCGCAGCCGTCGACGCTCCGATCACTCAAACGTTGCAGTTTAGCGACGCGGGCGCGATTCTTGAGTCGGACCAGTTTGACGTCGATATCAATCAAACCGCGTTGGCCGGCAGCGTCGATCGAGCGTGGGAGTACCGGCCGTATCGCGTCGCGGTATGGCTGTGCGTTGATGGCTCGCCCCAGTTATCGTCGGTCGCTCCATCATTGAAGTCAGAGCTCGCGGACTTAACCGAGCTAGTTGATCCTAGCGGCTGGAATGTCGTCGTCGATGCTGCCCCACGTCGGTGGCGTTGGCAGTTTCTCAGCCACATCGCAAACCCTGACTGCTGCGGCGGCTTTCAGGAGGAACCCGTCTTACAGGATTACGACAAATTGATTGTTGTCGCCCTGACATGTCCCAACGGACGAACGCACGCGAATGTGCGCGAGCACGATCTAGTCACCGGGCAATGGGGCGCGTTAATCAGTCAGCAATTGGGACAGCGTCAGGGAATCGCCGCGGCGATCGTCCGCATGATCCGAGGCGCGTTTATGCCGTTGGCTCAGATCGATCGCGTTACCGAAAAAGAGGGCGCTCGGTTGATTCCGCGTGGGCTCAAAGCGTGCCTACGCAGCCGTCCAGTGATGATAGATGGTGGTACCGGAGGCGGTTCAGCCTTTCGAATCGAGACCAAGCTCAATAAAAAATCGCCCGTCTTTATCGGCGATGAAGATCGTTTTTTGCCCGTGATTCGCCGGACTGACCGTAAGGGAAAAGTGATCAAGCTGGAACCCATCGAATTCACGTTCCTAAGTGTCAAAGAAGTTACCCCCGAGGCCATCAAGTGCGAAATTCACTCCTCTCAACGAGCCCCCCTCGCCCAGCGCAAAAGCAAACGCGCACAGAAACTGGCGTTGGTAATTCGCGCCCCTGAGCAACCGACTAAATTGACTTTGGTGTCCAAGGACGACACGAGCGAACCCATGCCGGCCGTCGAGATTTGGTCGCGTCGGCCCGGGATGACCAAAGACGAAAAATCTGAGTACATTGGCAAGACCGACTGGTTAGGCTCGATCGAGATCCCGCCGAGCGAGGACCAATCGTTGCGTTTGATCTTCCTGAAACGCGGCTCGCGCGCACTGAAAAAGCTGCCAATCATCCCCGGGCTCTATCCGAAGGTCACTGCGACGGTGCCCAACGATAAAGTCCGCCTTTTTGCCCAAGGGATCATCACCGGGTTCGGCAACGACATTACCGCCTTGGTCATTCAGCGCCGCAACTATGAGGCTCAGATTGAAGCGGCCATCAAGAAGAACGACCTCGACACTGCGAAACAAATCTTGCGGACCTACACGGAACTCGAGTCGCCACAGGACATTCGATCTCGGATGACTGACGCCAAGGTCCGGCTGGACAACATGACCAACGACAAACGCGAGCTCGATCACATTCGAAAAATGTTCGCCAACCTCTACGAGGTCGTGGGTGACGAGATCAAGAAATCGCGTGAATCGGAGCTGCAATCGCGCGTCCAACAGATTTCGGCCCGCAATTAAGTCTTCCGACCGTTGAAATCGGTAGGACCGTACCGGGGTCACGGGCAAGATTTCGGCCGTTTTTTACCGCCGAATGCTGTTTTGGACACGGCATTTCTTAACGGAAACCTAGGCTTTCGGGTTCCCAAGCTACCCAGTGTGGCCGGCACGGACCGCCAAGCTCCCGATTTTTCTTCCGATCGACTGACCGATGAACCGCAAACTCGCCATTCTGCTAAGCGTCTGCTTGGGCGTTGTCTGCGCGTTTGTGTATACGGTGGGCAAGCGTTCCGCAGCTGCGGCCGAGGACCAAGTTTTTGATCCAACGGTCATCTCGTGCAAGGAGCTGCTGGAGGCGTGGCCCAAGGACAACTATCACCTGGTGCTGACTGATTACCAGCGCGGCAAGCGGTACGCTTCCTACGATTACGACCAAGACGGTAACTGGGACCTGGTCTACGTGCCGCTGTTCCCCGCCGACCTGCGCGAGCTTGGTAACAACTTCCGCTCGGTAATCGTTTACTTTGACGACGTTCATAATGAGCAAGAATTGACCGAACGTTTGGCGACGGGTCAAATTGATACGCAGTTGTGGTACACACAGCAAAAGCTGCGATCGGATATTCATTCCGATTTGGCTCATCAGTATCGGTTGATGAACTTTTCAAAATGCGTCGTGTTGCAAGGCGGCTTCCGACCAGCCAGCCCCATGATTGGGAAGTCGGCATTGTTGGTCAGCACGATTGGCATGATCGCAAGCGGCATCATCGCGGTGTGGAACTTGATCGCGATGATTCTACCGAAGTCACAAGATCGCAATTTCATGGACGACGAAGACGACGCTCCAATCACCAACCGAGCAGGGCTGCCTGACTTTTAAGTCGCGGCATCCAACGCCGCCGATTGGCCGACGCACCTATTCTTGGGTCTCTTTCGTCGACGCCTCAATTCTTGCTCGCTGCTTGTCGCTCAAGCCGAATTTGAAATTGATTTCGGGGTCGTTGAAGACATCCGATTCTTTCATCTCGAGATCGTGTACGTCGAGGCTCAGATCGCAATCAAATCGAGCCAACATGCTGTGGCTTTTTCCCTCGCCACGTTTAAGGTTGCGGAAATGACATAGCCCCCAAGTGATGCCGCGACCGTCTTTGGTGTTTGTGAACGCATCAGGCACATGGGCTCCCGGAGCGATTGGCATGAGGCTCGTGATCGCCGCGATGTCGAAGTTCACTCCGTCGGGCGAATACTGAATCGTGTTGTGCTCAAGCCCATGCCGACTAACGAGCGCCGCCAATCCTGTCTTGAAAGGAAACAATGACGTCTCGTGCCCGGAATTGATCACCGGATTTTTCGGGTGCTTTTTAAACGGACCAAACGGATGCTCGGCAATCGCTAAGCCCTGAGCGCGGACGGGAGGACTACCCCCCATTTCACCCTTGTAGTACAGATAGATCTTATCGTTGTAAACCAGCGGATAAGGATCGTGAATGACGTACTGGTCCCAAGAACCCGGCGGTCCGTTTTCAACCACGATCTTGTTAGACGGCGTCCAAGGTCCATCGGGCGAGTCGGCCACCGAAACCGAAACCGGGCAATCGTCACCGTTGGTCGCGCTCGACGTTCGACTGCCAGGCATGCACAAGTACGCTTGATAATACAAGTAATACTTGCCCTTCCAAATCAGAATGTCGGGCGTCGACACCGAACGCCAACCCGCGTGAGGTTTCTCCATCCGTTCGACTGCCACGCCCTGTTCTTTCCAAGTGAAACCGTCGTCGCTGGTCGCGCACCAGATTTCCGCCAGGTCCCAATCTCGCGAGGGAACCGTTTCACCGGCTCCGCCGTCGTAGTTCGGCGGCGTGGGAGTTTGGCGATGCGTGTACCAAACGTAATACTTATCTCCAACCTTGATGACCTTGGTCGAATCACGACGTGAAACGGTTCCGTCGTGCCCGTTGTAATCAAACCCTTTCAACGGCGTGTACTTAAACCGCGAAAACAGTTCATTCCGAGTGCAGTCCAAACCAGCGTAGGTGCCGTCGTACACCCGTTCAATCGCCTTGCTCAGCGGAACGTCTGGCCTGGCTTCGGGTACTTCTCCGTACGGAAACACTGGCTGGCTGTCTTGGGCGAACGCGCAAGTGGTAGCGACCAAAAACAAAACGACCGAGTGAGCAAATCGAAAATTCATTAAAGTGCCTAACTTTTCGGAAGCAATCAAAATGAAAAAATGATTCTCATGCAGGCACATGAACGAATCAACCATGCGACGATCAGATTAAAAACCGAACACAGATCGTCATTCTGAACGAGCAACACGGTTCTTCCCCGCCACTTTAGATCGATACAGCAACTGATCGGCCTGGCCCAACAGCTCGCGTGCGGTTTGGGTGCCGCAAAAGTCCAACGCGATGCCGCAACTTAGGGTGCTAGTTTTCAGTGCGGACGATTCCGAAGCAGCGACGGCTTGAACGACTTGGCTGAACTGTTGTTCAATCGCTGCGGATTCTTCGACTGACTGCCCCTTCAAGCTCAATACGACCCCGAATTCATCTCCGCCCAAACGAGCGACCGTCGATGTCGGAAACGCACGGTTGAGTACCGCGGCAACATCACGCAGCGTTTGATCGCCCTCGGCGTGGCCCCGGCGATCGTTGACCTGCTTAAAGTCGTCCACGTCCAAAATTGCAACGCCGAGCGGTTGGCCCAAACGTCGTTCGAGCTCCGCCTGAAAGCCTCGTCGATTCAGCAGTCCGGTCAGCGGGTCAGTTGTCGCGTCCCGAATCAAGCTGCTCTCGCGTTCCAATTGAGACTTCACATCGCGTAGGGTCAGGACGCAACGAACGCGATCGTCCATCAAGCAGCAGAACGCCGAGCCTTGTACGGGGCACCAAAGTCGAGCACCCTCCACCTTCAACTGTAAATCAATCGCCTGCGGTGTCGAGCCTGCGTGTTGCGTGAATGCGTGAGCCTCGACCGCCGAGCATTTGGCCAGCCAATCAAGAAAGTCTTGCTTCGCAGTCCCGCTAGCGATTCGATCAGCCAACCGATGACCGGACAGGTCCATCTCGAACAGACGACGCGTTGACTCGCTGGCCGAGACGACCGAGCTATCTGTATCAACCACGATCACGCAGTCTTTCACTTGGTCGAGGTACAGCTGAAAGCGGTCGGGTCCAGAGGAAAGCATGGCGTGATCGTCGGGCAGGCGAGTCAAAGAGAGAGACCATTATACAGTCGTTGAAGGAACGCAAAACGCGTGAAACGGCTCACGCGACAAGTCGCCTCTGACAAGTTCGGCTTGACGATAGGTCGTCCAACCCGTTTGATGAGCTGACGTAACTAACCGTTTTTCGCTTCCGCCATGACCAACCTATCAGATCCTAAAAAACCAAACGCCGTCTTGATCGGGTTGGGCGCTGCTCTCGCGTTGATCTACGGCGCGGTCACTGGGTTAAGCCACCCCTTCCATTCTCCCTTGAATCCCGAGCTGCGTCCACTGTTAACCGTGCTGATCTTGTTCGGCGCAGCGACGCTGGCGTATCTGCTGGCTTGCTGCATTGTTTGGAAGAAGCCCAACGAGCGGCCGGTGACCGGGCGGGCGAACATCTGGGCAATCGTGGGGTTTGGAATTCTGTTTCGATTGATTGTGGTTTTTTCGACCCCAATCCAAGAAATCGATTTGTACCGCTACATTGTCGACGGAGTCGTCGGGAACGCTGGCGTGAGCCCTTACGAGTTTGCCCCGGAAGAAATCGTGCGTGCCGCAGCCGAACTAGAGCCGCTCGCCGACGCCAAAGATCTACCTCGCCTCGAAATCGTATTCGCCCGCGATTCAACTGAGCAGCAACAACTGGACCTTGTTGCCACACACATCGCATCACGGCCGGGCCTCCACCAGTGCGCGGCGACCGTTCACTACGGTCAGTTCACGACGCCCTACCCACCGGTCAGCCAAGCGGTTTTTCGGATAGCAACCGCGTTCGTGCCAGACGGCGCGTCGTCTTATGTTTGGATGCTTGCGATGAAGATAACTTTGGTCGCCTTCGACATTGCGACCGGGTTCCTTCTGATGGCGCTGCTGGCCGGGGCTTTGTTGCCACGGTCCTACAGTTTGCTGTACTGGTGGAGTCCGCTCGTGATCAAGGAAGTTTCCAATAGCGGCCATTTAGATTCCATCGCGATTTGTTTGACCGTCGCGTTCGCATGGGCAGCAATCGTTGGCTTGGGATTTGGCCGAGCGAAATCCCCTAGCGTTCAAGAATCTTCAAAACCTTTTAACAGCAAGATGTCCGTCTTGGCTGCTCTACTGCTTGGGCTATCCGTTGGAGCAAAAATTTATCCGCTGGTGCTGGCTCCCGCGTGGACGTTCGCGATGTTGCGACGCGGTGGCTGGCGAGCAATCCCAATCTCGATTGCGTTTGTGTTCGTAGCAGCAGCCGTAAACTGGTCCATGGTCGCACGAACCGAATGGGGGCAGCAACTAAACCAACCGGACCCGACAAATGTGACGGCTGGCATCGCGGCAGCCCATTTGTCGGATCAGGACACGCAACTCGTTCGCGGAGTGATCGAGGAACGTCGCGGACTCGGTTTACCCGACGTCAACGTGCAACGACGCCCGCAGACCGGAATTGAAGTATTCTCAAAATTCTGGGAGATGAACGACTTGGTCTTTATGTTCATCGTTGAAAACGTCCGCCACAACCAGCCCACCGACGGCACGCAACCGTGGTTCCTTGTCACGTCTGAAGCGTGGCGAACCGACGTCAGCCGCCACTACGCTCAGCAGCACGACCTCCCCATCGGCCAGGCCGCCTTCGGCATCGCGCGCCGCGCTACGTTAATTACGTACTGCGTCCTGACGATCTGCTTGTGCGTAATGGCCTGGCGCTCGGCCACGGCGAGGGGATTGTTGGCGATTATGTTTTTTGCGATCGCTTGGTTTTGGATTCTTTCACCAACCCAAAACCCGTGGTACTGGTGCTGGGCAATTCCATTTTTACCGTTTTTGAAACGTCCCGCGCCTTGGTTGGTGCTGGGCGGGATGTTGTTTCTCTACTACTTGCGATTCTATTTCGAACAACATTACGCTCAGACACCCGTCGCTGGCACACCTTACGCCGGAGTACTGTTTTTCGATTTTGTCATCCCTTGGATCGAATTCACGCCCGTGTACCTGTGGGCTATCGGGGCGTGGGTTATGCGGTTCGGTATTACGAGAGGAACGGCGACCGGGACAGAATCGTGACCACGAAAAACACGGAGTTCACGAAACTGACATATTGTTCCTTCGCGGTTCGAAAGTAAGTCAGCTCGAACCTGTTTGTGGAAGACCTCGATCGCCAAACTGTTTGCTCGTTCGTTGGTTGGATCGCAGCTTTGTACGGCTCTTTGATTATCCCCCGATATCTTGCTCTTACGTAAAACGCGCGTGCAAAACGGCTGCTGTTTCGCAAAACCGAAGATCGACGCGACGGGGTCCGCACAAAAAAACCGCCGTCCGAGATCGTCTCGTACGGCGGTTCATTGGATTTTTGGCTGGCGATCCTCTGGGAATCAATCAACCGAGCGCTTAGCTTGGCAAAAATTGCCAAAGCACTAAGCAATCATGTCCTTCAGACCCTTGAGAGGGCGGATCTTGACTTGACGGCTAGCTGGCTTGGGAGCTGCCCAGACCATTTCGCCGGTGCCTGGGTTGCGAACCTGACGGCGAGGCAACGCTGGCTTGTCTTTGACAACGATTTTGCAGAGCCCGGGAATGGTAAACATTCCAGCGCTGCTCTTTTTGGCAATGTTCTTTTCGATTTCCGCAGTCAACGCGTCAAAGAAAGCGGCAACCTCTTTCTTTGACATCTCAGTTGCTTCTGCGATGTTGTTCATGATTTCTGACTTAGTTGGGGCCTTTGGTCCCGCGGCTGCTTTTGCCATCGTTAAACTTCTCCTAATAGCGGAATGCTGAAGTGTTGGTATCAAAATACGCGAAAAATGGACGTTCCAATCGCCGTGCGTCGGAAATTAGAGTGTTTCGAGTCCACAATTCAAGATAGTTTGACCCCAAAACCCGGGGCAAACGCGTATTTTCACTCAAAAACACGCTATTTTCCCGTGTTTTTTGGCCAAACGCCCCGTTTTCCCCGGAAAAACGGCCCAAAAAGCCCCAAAATTTGGCTTTTCATATCGGCCGACCGCCGGAACGGAAATGCTCGAAATGGGTGACCTATCAACGGAGGGTCGAAACGAGCGAGACAAACTGCGGTTTGTTAATGTGCTTGTCCAGCATTGTTTGCGGTTTTGCTTGCTGGCCAAACAACTCGGTAAAAAACCGTCCTCATACCTCCGACGATTCGATCAAGCAGAACACATAACGACCTTTTTCCTCAACGATTCCAGTCGGCTTAGCATGCCTCATCAGAATCCAACCCAGAACAGTCTCCCACGAACAAGCTCAAGCGATCTTTCGCGCTGCTGGAGGCTTCGACTCGTCGTCGGGTTCGCGAGCATTGCGATCGCGGGCAGTGTTTTTAGGGGCTCTTCCGCCGTCGGGCAGGAAGCTGCGGCCGATCGGCTGATTCGAGTTCAACGTGAATATCGTGAGAAGATTCGCCCGATCTTGGAGCAAACCTGTGGCGACTGCCATTGGGGCGAAAACGACGACGCAGGGGTAAACCTAGAACCCTTTGAGTCCATTGACCAGTTACTCGATTCGCGAAAACTCTGGCGGAAAGTTCTCACACGGGTTTCCGCACGTGAGATGCCCCCCGAAGATGCTGAAGCGCTCACGGACGAACAGCATCAGCAGGTGATCGCTTGGGTCGATGACCTGCTGAACAGCGTCGATTGCACGAACATAAACGCAGGTCGCGTGACGATTCGTCGACTCAACCGAACCGAGTACCAAAACACCGTTCGCGACTTACTGGGAATCGACTACGAACCCGCCAAGACGTTTCCGGGCGACGATGTGGGGTACGGCTTCGACAACATTGCCGACGTTCTGTCGCTGCCACCTCGATTGCTGGAACGATACATGACCGCCGCGGAGAATATCGCCACCCGCGCGGTTGTTGATCGGCAGCATGGTCAGTTCCGCAAGCGAATTCGTGGCAGCGATTTTAAGGGTTCCAAACAGTCGGAGTTGATCTACAACGACCGATTTCACATGATTTTTTCCAACGGGGGAATCACGCACGCTTTAAACGTTCCACAGGCCGGAAAATACCGAATCAAAGTAACTGCACTCGCCACCCAAGCCGGCACTGACGCGACCCGCATGGGCATCAGTATCTACGGCCAGCCGCGCCGCGAGGTTGACGTGCCGGACACAAGGGAGAAACCGGCAGTTTATTCAACCGATCTGGATTTAGCCGCAGGGCAACAGCGACTTGAGATCTCGTTGGTAAACGATCTGAACGTAGCAGCGACCGCGGGCCGCCCGAGAGAGGATCGCAATTTGTACATTAAGTCGGTACAGCTTTCGGGACCGATCAACACAGAGGGAACGTTTTTCGACCGATACCTAAAAGACTTTCCCAAGAAAGCAAGCGAGCAATCAAAGTTTGTAAAAAAGCTACTGAAATCGTTTGCTTCACGAGCGTACCGGCGCCCGGTGACAGACCGAGAGCTACGCCGATTGATGAGCCTATATCAAAAGTCATCGCGTGGCGAAGCGACGGCAATCGATGGAATTCGCGTTTGCGTACAAGCAATCTTGATGTCGCACAGTTTCCTGTACAAAGTCGAAACTCCGCTTGCGCAGTCAGCATCCGCTGCAACCAATGCTCACGCCGATCCGGCGACCGGCCCTACCAGCAAAACTCAGCTGCTGGACGACTTCCGCCTGGCGACGAGGCTCAGTTATTTCCTATGGAGCACGATGCCGGACAACGAGCTGTTTTGGATCGCCAAGGCTGGCAAGCTGCAACAACCCGAAATTCTGACCCAGCAGGTTCGACGCATGTTGGCCGACCCAAAGGCCACCGCCCTCGTCGACAACTTCGCGGCTCAGTGGTTGCAACTTCCGAAACTGAGCAAGGTCCGCCCTGACCCTGATTTATTTCCCGGCGTCGATCGGTCGATGCGTCAGGCGATGGCCACCGAAACGAAACTGCTTTTAAAAGACTTGATCGCCAAAGACGCCAGCGTGCTCGATCTATTGGACGCCGATTACTCGTTTATTAACGAACGATTAGCAACGCACTACGGAATCGACAGTGTGAAGGGGAAAGAGTTTCGCAAGGTGAACGTTGCTGATTTTCGTCGTAGCGGCATCATCAGCCACGCCAGCATCTTAACGCTGACCTCAAACCCAACACGAACTTCACCGGTCAAACGCGGCAAGTGGATCATGGAAAACTTGCTGGGCGAAGAGCCGCCGCCACCTGATCCGGACGCCGTTCCACTAGAGGACCAGGCCGAGCTAACCGGGACGACGCGCGAGCGAATGATTCAACACCGAGAGGATCCGAACTGTGCGGTCTGTCACCAAGTAATGGATGAACTGGGCTTCGCATTGGAGAACTTCGACGCGGTGGGCCGCTGGCGAGAAATGGATGAAGACCATCCAGTCGATGCACGTGGTGAGCTGCCCGATGGGACAACTTTCGACGGTGCGGCGGCCATGCAGAACGTCATTGCGACGAATATGCAAGCGAAATTCATCCGCTGCCTGACCGAAAAAATGCTAATCTACGCTTTAGGCCGTGGGCTGGAGTATTTTGACGAGTGTACAATTGATGAGATCGCCGAACACCTCAAAACCGAAGACCACCGGTTTTCGGAACTTGTTACCCAAGTGGTGCTCAGCAAGCCCTTCCGTGAAGTGAACCCAGCCGGGCCGACTCGTCTGGCACCGGCGGCCACCAACAACTCAACTTCTTCTGACCCTGCTGGTCGCTAATCCGCCGGCACACCGAAAACGAGGAGTAAGTGATGACCAGAAAACCGCTCGACCGACGAACGCTGTTGCGAGGATTTGGCGCGGCAGTCGCGCTGCCGTGGCTGGAGGCGATGAGTCGCCCAACATCACTCATCACCTCAGCCGCCCATGCCGCAACCACCCGTGTTCCAGTGGGGCCGACAGGGCCTCCCGTGCGAATGGCGTTTTTGTATGTGCCTAATGGTATGCACATGCCCGACTGGAAACCTCGTGGCCCAAGTGAAACCGAATTCGAGCTGCCGAAAATTCTCCAACCGCTGGCCGCCCACCGTAAGCAAATGAACATTATCACCGGGCTGGCACTCAGTGGTGCGGAGGCCCATGGCGACGGTGGCGGTGACCACGCACGCAGCGTCGCGGCTTTTCTGACCGGAGCGCATCCGAGGAAGACGCATGGCAGTGAGATTCGCAACGGCATCTCGGTCGATCAGGTGGCAGCCGAAAGAATTGGCCACCTCACACGGCTGAAATCTCTGGAACTGGGCACCGAAGACAGTGCCTCGGGCGGTGACTGCGATACCGGTTACAGCTGCGTCTACACTTCTAACATTTCATGGCGAACAGCCACGTCCCCGCTAGGAAAAGAAGTTGACCCGGCAGCCGTTTTTGAGCGTCTGTTTGGCCCCGCCGGCGGTGCCAAGGGCAAGCAAGCGATGGCAGCCGGCGAGAAACGCCGCAAGAGCGTTCTAGATTTCGTGCTGAGTGATGCCAAACGCCTGAAGAACGATCTGGGCTCCAACGATCGCCGCAAGTTTGATGAATACTTATACGCCGTTCGCGACATCGAGCGTCGGATGAACAGTGTGGATAAGCTTGGCAAACGCGAGGCAGGGATTCCCGACTATCCGCGTCCGATCGGCGTGCCGGAGAACTATTCCGAACATGTCCGGCTGCTGTTAGACATGATGGTGCTGGCGTTTCAAACGGATTCGACGCGCGTCAGCAGTTTCATGTTTGCCAACGCGGGTAGCAATCGCAGCTATCGAAATCTTTCGATCAGCGGCGGTCATCACAACATTTCGCACCACGGCAATGCCTACGACAAGCAACAAAAAATCAGCCGCATCAATCAGTACCACGCCAGCTTGGCCGCCCATTTGATCGATCGGTTGGCCAACATCCGTGAAGGGCAAGGTTCTCTGCTGGACAATTGCATGATCGTCTACGGAAGCGGGATCTCCGACGGAAACAAGCACAGCCACGACGACCTGCCGATCGCTCTGTTTGGAGGCGGAGGCGGTTCGATTGACTCTGGGCGGCACATCCGAGTCCGAGCAGGAACACCGCTCACAAATCTTTATCGATCGATGCTCGAACGGGTGGGTGCTCCCGTCGAAACGTTCAGCGACTCGTCAGGGGTCGTCGAAGAGCTGAAGGCGTAACGACTTTTACGATGCCCAAATCCTCCACTGACCGACAATGGATGCTGCGTGCGATCGAACGATCACGCGGTGGCGAAGGCGCAGTCGAGCCCAACCCAATGGTTGGCTGCGTGTTGGTCAAGAATGATCAACTCATTGGAGAAGGCTGGCATGAAAAATTTGGCGGTCCGCACGCAGAGGTCAACGCGATCAATCAAACGAGCGAATCGACGGTCGGTGCGACGGCCTATGTGACGCTGGAACCCTGTGCCCATCATGGGCAAACACC
>CAZLFF010000046.1:0-1808 GCA_964558755.1 uncultured Pirellulaceae bacterium | reverse complement strand
ACTTTGGCAAAACGCCCCCGTGCTGTCAGGCGCTGATCGACGCACAAGTCACCCGAGTCGTCGTCGCGGTCGAAGATCCACATGTCAAAGTAGCAGGGCAAGGAATCGCATCGCTGCGTGAGGCAGGAATCCAAGTCGATGTGGGCGTCTGTTTTTCCGAGGCCTCAGAGGTCTTGGCCCCTTACCTAAAGCGGACGCAAACCGGGCTGCCGTGGATTATTGCGAAATGGGCGATGACCATCGACGGGAAGATCGCAACTCGCACGGGCGACAGTAAGTGGATATCAAACGAGCAATCTCGCAGGTTGGTGCATCAACTGCGTGGTCGCGTCGATGCGATCATGGTCGGCAGTGGAACCGCCGTTGCCGACGACCCGCTGCTCAACGCCCGACCGGCAGGTCAGCGAACGGCGACGCGAGTCGTGATCGACTCGGAACTGAAAGTCGATCCATTGAGCAAGCTGGTGACGACTGCCCGTGATTACCCAACGTTGATCGCAACATCTGATTCCAGCGACCCGAAAAAATCTCAGCAGCTGACCGATGCCGGCTGTGAAGTTTGGCGTTCTCCAATCAAAGACCGTGGCGAACGACTACTAGCGCTGCTCAGGGAACTCGCCGGTCGCGGCTGCACCAATGTGCTTGTCGAGGGCGGCGGAGGGCTGCTGAGCCTGTTACAGTCTGTCGATCAGATTGATGAGATTCATACCTACATCGGCCCACTGGTAATCGGCGGGGAAGAAGCGCCGACGCCGGTTGAGGGGCCGGGGGAACCGTTGATGAAGAACGGGACACGATTCCGCTTGATTGAAACTCGTGCAATCGAAAACGACGTATTCTGCATCTGGCGATAGACGCCTATCGTGCACCGGATAGGATCAAGAATGCGACTCGTTCGCTATCGACGGGGCACCGACCGCGTGCTTACATGTTACAAGTAGTAAGTCGTCGCGAAGAGGCTCAGGGCCAGCGTTAGGATTTGGTAAACCAACATCAGGCAGAAAATACCAGTCGTAACGCCAGCGGTAAATTGAACAGGCTTGGTCATAAAAATTCTCAGGAAAACGTCCAACGCTGACTCCATGATAGTCTGAGCCCATTCCAGCCCCGTGTGAAGCGGGTTGAACACACGATCCAGCCGATATTTGTTCTTGCGAGGCTCAATATGGGGCAAAGAAACCGGCTGGGAAAGCTTTTGTGGTTCAACCTTTGGATTACTCAAGACCACGGTCGCAACGTTCGTTGCGACCACGCCTTCAGTTGGTTCAGACTCGCGACGCAAATCAGGACTCGCCGGAACATCATCTGGCGCAAACCCGGCATCTGCCTTGGGAGCTTCCCCCGTAGCACGATGACGAAAGGCAGAACGCGTTTCCGAGGTCGCCGTGCGGGGCTTTTTGCGTTTTCCAGATTTTCGTTTACGACGCCTCATGTTGGTCGGATAATGGAGCCAGTCAGCGATAGTTTGGTCGCCCGTCATGACGACGGGCGATAACGATACAGGCTCGCCTGTGCTGGGGGACCCTGATAATAATCACGCATGTGAATACTCCACCAGTGAACCGCTGAATTTGGCGAGGGCGTTCTACAAAGCGTTCTGGTTGTTGCGAAAGTATGGCTCGTTTCGGGGAAATAGTGGGATGTGTTTAAAAAAAGCATCATTTGGCAGCCGCTGATTCATTACAGAGTATACAATTTCCGGCGGGTTTTACCGGGCCAAGCCGTCCAGCACGGCCTCGAACAGGCGGGATTGCCCCCGACAAGTTTGTCCTCGTAAGTTTTTTGCCATCAATGATTAAGTCTCTTCT
>CAZLFF010000045.1:23367-25669 GCA_964558755.1 uncultured Pirellulaceae bacterium | reverse complement strand
ACCGTTGCCTGCAACGTCATGTTTTCAGGAACGTTCATGGGCGACTGGCAACTTTTGGGAGGAGGGAAGAGACGACGACCAAACAATTTAGGACCAAAATGGTCAAATGCACTCGGTACGTAAGCCCACAATGCTACGATTGCGAGGTCAGAGTGTAAAGGTGAATCACTCTGCCGGACTCGCTAGTCAGCCGTGTAAGTTCGACTGCCGAACGATTGCGTATAGAGCACGATCACAAACCCACCGGCCAGTAAACTCCACGGCATCCAATCCTGGGCCTGAATCACTTTAGGTAATTTATATTCGCCAGTTCCGGTTGTCGCGGGTTGCGACACCGGCGACCGGTAGCCTGCCAAATCGACTCTTGGTACGCCCCCAGGTTGGCCGCTACTAACGCTGAATGTGGTGGGGCGACTGTCGACGTGGTTTCGATAGGGCGCGGCAGAGAACGACCCGCCGCCAAAACCACCGTTGGTAAACCTTGACGGTCCGTAACCCAAACCTGTGCCACCCCCCAGTGCTCTGCTGCGAAGGTCGATTACCGGCCGAGAAGCGACGGCAGGTGCTTGGCGTGAGTAAACACTTGGCTGGCTCGGGGCGGCAGGGTCGTGGAGCATGCGTCGAATAAACGGCGGTACTTTAGCCTCCTGCGACAGTTGCACACGCTCGAAAACTAGGCTCTGCAGCCCCAAAAACATCAGCAGGTAGCCGACCGCAAAAAAGAAAGCTCGCCACATCGGCTGGATTCTCCAAACTTGAAAATTCGAAAACGGCCGTCAAAGCTATCGAGCAATGAGTTTCGGCTGTTCCTTCCAGGCGATCCTTCGCACTTTTCCTTCATGCTTCATCGACCATCGAAAGTACACGATTCGGCCGGCGAACGACGACTCAAGCAAAAACTGACGATCCGCGTCGCGATCTACCGGACATGCTTGTTTCCAGACCATTGCCGAGTGGCCAAGCTGTAGCGGTTACGAAAGAGAAACGGGCATCGGCTCGTTCGAATCGGCTGGGATAGCGCCGAGGTTGCTCTCATTTCAAGTTCGCTTGCAATCACAATCACCGCCATGAATCCCTTCGCACGATCAGTCAGGGACGGATTTTAAGGGAATATGCGAGAATCACGGCCTGCCGAGCGTGATTGAAAACTTGGCTTAGGAAACTAGAATGTGGCTTTGCGAGGCGTTTTACGGTCAACGCACAGCCGAGACGGATTCCTTCGTGACCACGTCATGACCTGCGGCGACGCTCAACCTTTTCTTCTGATTCTTTGACCGGTTATCGAGCTATGACAACCAATAGCCCTTCAAAAGACGCGGACGATCCTTCGGCAACCGTTCAAAAACGCGGGCACATTTTGATCATCGACGATGACCGAGAAATTTCGCAGTCGCTGTCCTACGCGCTGTCTGCCCGCGACTTTAACGTCTCGGTCGCCTACGATGGTAATCGCGGCCTCGCCATTGCGGAAACTCAGGCGCCGGACCTTGTGATCCTCGACATGATGATGCCCAAACGCAGTGGATTTTTGGTGCTCGAGCGAATTCGGCAGGCCAGCACGGTGCCTTGCCCGGTCATTATGATTACCGGCAACGAGGGTCAGCGTCACCGAGAGTACGCAGAACTGCTGGGCGTTGCAGACTACATTCTCAAACCTTTTACGCTCGACCACCTGCTCAAACGCGTAGATGAACTGCTCGAAAGCTAATCTCGAACTTCGAAACGATACACGATGCCACTCTCCCAAGCTGACTTTGGTTTCTCGCCCGAACAAATGACTCCGGGCGAAGGCTGGCACTGCAGCCACTTCTTTTACTCCTTTGATCGTAAACGGCTGGCCGAACTGGCTGCCACCAATGTGGATCGATTGAACTCGGGCCGCGATCAATTCCAATCGGTTTTGGATGCCAACGCCGACGGCCAACCAGCTCGGCTGCAGGTTGGCTTGACCTCCGGTCACAAGTCGGACTTCTCGCTGATGATGATGGACCCCGATCCGATCAAAATCGAGTCCGTTCACCAGCGACTGATGAGCAGTCCCCTAGGTGAAGCGATCACGCCAACGTGGTCCTACGTTTCAATCTCCGAAGTTTCCGAATACGCTCAGTCAGTTGAACAATACCGCGAACGACTGATTCGCGACGGAGAAGAACCGGGGAGCTCGGCGTTAGAAACCAAGGTCGGCAAGTATGCGGTTCGGTTGGAGAAAATGAATTTCCAACGACTGACACCTAACTTTCCCGACCACCCGGTCAGCTGCTTTTACCCGATGAACAAGTGGCGGTATCCCGGCGCGAACTGG
>CAZLFF010000045.1:0-23357 GCA_964558755.1 uncultured Pirellulaceae bacterium | reverse complement strand
GGTTTGAGCAGTCCGCGTCCGAGCGGCACCGAATGATGAGCGAGCATGCCCGCAGTGGCATTAAGTTCGCTGGCAAAGTAAGCCAACTGATCACCGTGGGCGTCGGCCTTGATGATTGGGAGTGGGGCGTCACGCTGTGGGCGACCAACCCAATGCACTTAAAGCAGATCGTGTACGAAATGCGTTTCGACGAAGCAAGCGCCAAGTACGCTGAATTCGGGCCGTTTTACACGAGCTATCGGTGCGAACCGGCGAAGATTCTCGAGGCGTGTTTGTAATTGCTGAGTTGTTTGCATTTCGCTAGGCTTCGGATTTTACGATACCACGAATTGTTTTTCCGAATCGAAAGGAACACCTGCCATGTCCATGCACCTTGAAAGCATCCAACGTTTTGACGCCGATGCGAAACAGTCCACCGTCGACAACATTGTCAAGCACTTGGGGATCGCACTGCATTCCAACGATGGTGCTACGGTCGCCATGTCGGATGAGCAAGAAGTGAACACGATTCGCGATGGGTTTTGCGCCAAGAAACTGGACTTAGACGCTGATGAAGCAACCAAAGCGATTCAAGAAGTCGGTGAAACACTAAAACACGATGCAGCGAAGTGTCGCGTCACGTTTTACTACCTGCTGGCCAAGAATGCGGGCAAGCTAGGTCAATTCGAATAGAAAAGAACTCGAACCAAAAGATATCGCTTTTAGCGAAGCGACTACCGAGGACAGGTCACCGCCTGTCCTTTTTTTGTTGAATCACGTCCGCATAAGCCCGCATTCTGGCCGTCGTTTGGATTCCGGGTCAGCTAAGAAAGCCAAGATCCAATCAGCCATTAGTTGCCAATGTCACGCGTTTCCGACGGTCCGAGCCGGCTGGCTTTCTCATTCTCACGCTTGATCGCGTCGTAAACTTCTTGCCGATGGACCGGAATCTCTTGTGGCGCGTCGATGCCCAGGCGGACCTTGTCGCCCCGGATATCGACGATCGTGATCATCACGTTGTCGCCAATCATGATGCTTTCGTCTCGGTGTCGTGATAAGACCAGCATGGCTGGCTCCTTCAGTATCTAATGTGATTGTCCTTGAGTGACAGTTCGATTCGAGAGGCTCGCAACTCCGCGATACCGATCGATCTCTGCTCGACCCGTTTAGGCAATCCTTGCCCCAAGTGTTTGCTCGTTCGCGACCGCATCGCCATGCGGTGAAGAATTTTCAATCCTCGTACGGCAATACAAATACTGTATTGGGTTTCGTCGCCTGCCAGCACGGACACTAGCGAAAGCCGTTCGCGCACGGCTGGTCGGGAAGTGCGGGATATTCGCCAACGAATGCGACGGGAGAATCGGAACAACCGTCAAAGTAGTCGTTGGGTCGGATGTTGCAGCAACTAGCCGACATCCACAATCGCCGCATCGTAATCCTGCGGCGGGACTAAACCGAGGCAACACATGGACGTCGCCGCCAAGCTACTAATGCCCTTCATCGCATCGCCGGCCGCCAAGCGAATGTTTGCCGTGCCGTTGGGATCGTAGATATAGCACGGCACCGGATTGAGCGTGTGACTGGTTTTCGGCTTGCGATTTCCAGATTTATCGAGCTTCAGTTTACCGTCTTTGCCGACCTCAAACATTTCGTCCGCGTTACCGTGATCGGCCGTCACGATCAAAATCCCACCCGCGGCTTGAACCGCTTCGATCAACCGCCCAAGGCTTAGGTCGACGGACTCAACACTGATCTCGACGGCCAACAGGTCACCCGTGTGACCCACCATATCGCCGTTAGGATAATTAATGCGGATAAAATCGTGCTTCTGATTCTCGATCGAATCGAGCACTACATCGGTGATCTCGCCGGCCTTCATCCATGGCCTCTGCTCGTATGGCAGCAAGTCCGATGTGATCTCGACGTATTCTTCTTGGCTATCCGAAAATTTGCCACTGCGATTGCCGTTGAAGAAGTAGGTCACGTGGCCGTACTTTTGGGTTTCGCTAATCGCCAGCTGGCTCTTCCCGCTGGCGGCCAAGTACTCGCCCAACACCGAGTCAATGGCGGGCGGTGAAACGAGGAAGCGACGTGGGATCTGGCGATCGGCGTCGTATTGCATGATGCCCGCGAACTTCACGTCGGGCAGTGGTCCCCGATCGAACTCGGTCAGAGTTTCCTCGTCAAACGTGCGAGAAATCTCGATCGCTCGGTCGCCGCGGAAGTTAAACAGAACCACGCTGTCGCCATCGACAATGGGGCCAACAGGCTGCCCGTCTCTCACGACGACGAACTCTTTCAAATCCTGATCGATTACGCCCGGCGTTTCGGATCGCAACTTTTCCACCGCCTCGGTCGCCGACCCGAACGCTCGGCCCTCGCCCTTCACGTGAGTCGCCCAGCCTCGCTCGATCATGGGCCAGTCGGCGTCGTAGCGATCCATTGTGATGTACAGTCGGCCGCCCCCCGAGGCGATGGCATAGTCGAAGTCCCCGGAGCCGTTGATCTCGGCGAGGTGTTTTTCCAATTGAGCGATGTAATCCAACGCGGACGTTGGCCCGACGTCGCGGCCGTCCAGCAGCGTATGCACCCGAACCTTGCGGATCCCTTGCTCCTTCGCTCGCGTGAGCATGGCCAGCAGGATGTCGATGTGTGAGTGAACGTTGCCGTCGGACAGCAAACCGATGAAGTGCAGGACATTGTCCCCGCTGAGCCCCGACGTCAGTTCTCCCCAGGCTTCGCCATCGTAAATCGCACCGGATTCAACCGCGTTCTTAACCAACAGCGCACCTTGGTCGAACACACGCCCGGCACCGATCGCGTTGTGACCGACCTCGCTGTTACCCATGTCGTCGTCCGAGGGCATACCAACGGCCGTCCCGTGAGCCTTCAACTGGGTGAACACGGCGTTTTGCTTTAGCCAATCCAGGTTCGGCGTGCTGGCCTTGGCGACCATGTCACCCTCGTCACCGGCTCCGATACCGACACCATCCATGATGACCAAAACGACGGGGCCTGAGGGGCCAGAAAACGATGGGTGCTGCTCAAGCGATTTCATTTGCTTAGGTGATCCGATTTGGATCAGTCATTAAGAGTTCGTAAATTTGAGGTTCTGAGTTACGTCGTAGCGTATCACGGGGGCCGCGACCCGATAAAGGGGCTGGCCACGCCCGTTCGTACACGCCGCTGGTGGCAACGGCTTCGAGCCTCCTGCCAACTCGAGCCATGGCACGCGCCAAAACGAAACCGCCTCCACTGGCACGCAAGCCAATTTTCGCGACAATTTTCGATCCACGCCAGCATTGAACTTGAATCCATTCGCATTCCGAAAACCAGATCGAAAACAACACTCACGATGGCTAAAATCAAACCGATCAACTTTGACTACTCAGGTTCGCTACTGCCCAAAAACGGCATCACTCAGGCTCAAATCGACGAACTAAAACCCGCGTTGAATGCCGCACGTGACGAGGTCCTAAAAATCGATCTCGCGCAGTACGCCAGTGGCGATGTTCCGGCGGACAAACAACCGCTGGACGCTGGCTTCATTGAGATGCCTGAACGCATTCTCAGCGCGTACCAATCGGATCGTGACAATAGCGAGCTGGGGCAAATCCTCGCCACCGCCGCTCGGCTGCGTGACACGGTGGACAAGGTCGTCGTGCTGGGCATCGGAGGTTCCTACATGGGCGCTCGAGCCCTGATGGAAACTTGCTGCGATCCGTATCACAACGAGCTACCTCGCGCAGCCCGCGGCGGCCGACCGCGAATGTACTTCGAGGGGAACAACGTCGACAACGATTGGTCACAGGCGCTGCTGCGATTCCTGAAGGCCGACACGTCGGGCGACGGACCCGAGGGCAAATGGGCAATCGTTGTGATCTCCAAGAGTGGCGGCACGCTGGAGACCGCCGCATCCTTCCGCCAATTCACGCGTGAGCTAGAAGACACCGTCGGCCGCGATAATCTGCCTGACCTGATCGTGCCAGTCACTGGTGAGTCCGGAAAATTGGCCAGCTTGGCGGACGCGATCGGTGCCAAGGATCGCTTTCTCGTTCCGGACGGCGTTGGCGGACGGTTCAGCGTTTTCTCGGCCGTCGGACTGCTGCCGGCTGCGATTCTCGGTATCGACATCGTGAAAATGCTCGAGGCCGCCGCGGCCATGAACACTCAGTTTCGCACCGCTGACATCGGCCAGAACCCGGTGCTCGATTACGTCGCCGTTAATCACCTGCTCGAACGCGAGCAAAACGTTGTTTCTCGCGTGCTGTCGGTCTGGAGTAAGTCGCTTGAATCCGCCGGATTCTGGTACGACCAATTGTTGGCCGAAAGCCTCGGCAAAAACGAAATCGGCGCCTTCCCACTGACCGTGCTCAACTCACGAGACCTCCACTCCCGTGCTCAACAGCATCAAGAAGGCACACGCGACAAGGTCATGAACAACGTAGTCGTCGACAGCTGGAGATCCGACCCGCTACCGATCGGCAAACTAAACGGTGGTGAGTGGGATCAAGATCAACTAAATGAACTGGCGGACAAAACGCTGCCCCAAGTTATGACGGCGGCGATTCAGGGCACCAACCAAGCCTACGAAGAAGACAACCGCCCAACGACGATCTTGCACCTGCCCGCTGCGGATGAGGCGGCCCTTGGCCAACTGTTTCAAATGCTGATGCTGGCGACTGTCGTCGAAGGCCGCTTGATCAACATCAATCCCTACGGCCAACCGGGCGTTGAAAAGTATAAAATCAACATGAATCGCATTCTGCGAGAAGGTTAACCGACCGATGGCTGTAGAACTTACTTGGTACGGTCACGCGACGTGGCTGATCCAAACCGCGTCGCACCGAATCCTGTTGGACCCGTTCCTGAACGACAATCCGGCGACCGAGGTGACGGCCGAGTCGATCGAATTGAGTCCGTCGGATCTAATTTTGGTTTCGCACGGGCACTTTGACCATATCGCGGACGCCGCCTCGATCGCGAATCGTACCGGTGCCAAAGTTGTCACGAATTTTGAAATCGCTCAATGGCTAGAAAAGAACCATGACGTTTCCAATTCGATCGGCATGAACATCGGCGGTACGTTTGGTGACGATTTCGGCCAAGTAAAAATGGTGCCCGCGATCCATAGTTCTGGGTTGCCCGACGGTTCGTACGGCGGCACGGCCTGTGGGTTCGTGCTGACGCTTGGTGACCCGGCGGCAGCCAAACGCATCTATTTCGCCTGCGACACGGCACTGTTTTCCGACATGAGCCTGATCGGCGATGCAGAACTCGATGCCGGAATTCTGCCAATCGGAGATCTGTTTACCATGGGTCTTGATGACAGTATCGCCGCAACAAAACTTGTCCGCCCCAAAACCGTTCTGCCAACGCACTATAATACGTGGCCACCCATCGAGCAGGATGCTGAACAGTGGGCCGAACGGGTCCGTAAAGAAACCGATGCGGTCCCTCACGTGCTAAAGCCCGGCGAAACGTTTTCCGTCTGATCTACCATGAAAAAATTGCTCTTACCGATTGCCATCCTCGCCTGCATCGCAATGGCTTGCTCCGCGAAGGCTCAGCCACTGCAGTTGCGTTGGAAATTGACAACGGGCGACCAGTTTGAATCGATTGACCGACAGGAAAGTGTCATCGACACGCGAGTCGAAAAACGGGACACGAAAATCATTAGCTCGGTTGAATTGAAGTCTTCATGGCGGGTCACGTCCGTCACTAACGACGTTGCCACGATCGAGCAAACCATCGATGGCATTTCAATTAACGTTCAGAACCCGGCCAACAGCACCAAGTCGGTCGCCGTAGATACTTCGTCAAAAACACGGCCCAACAAAAGTTCACGCTCATTGCTCAAGCAGATTCAGCCCGTCATCGGGTTAAAGCTGGAATTCGAACTCTCCCAGCGCGGAGCAATCCAAAGCGTGCGGCTGCCGCAGGCGTCGCAAACGAAACTGGACTCACTAGCCGACGACCACCCGGTGAAAGCCATCTTGAACGTGGACAGGCTGAGCCAAACACTCGTGCAGGCCTCGATCGAGTTCCCGGAATCCGAAATTGAATCTGGCAAACAGTGGAGATCCGGTGACGGGACCACGGTCACCTATTCGGGCAGAAAAAACATCGACGGCCAGCAAGTCGAGGTTCTGAAACTGGCGAGTGGCGGTACCAACCTGGGCGAACTGCACTTTGATGCCACTGCGGGGAACACGATCGCCTGCCGACAACGCAACAACACATCCAACAGCCGCGAATACCGCGACATGGCGGTCGACACCTCGGTCGAAACCACGTCAACGATTCACCTCCAACGGATTGATGCACCAACGTCCAACTGAGTTCGATTCATCCCATGTCAGAATTTGAAACGGTTGCCAAGGTTGGCGACATCCCGGTCGGCAAAGGCCAAGCGTTTGAAGTCAACGGTCGCGTTGTGGCGGTGTTCAACGATCAGGGTACGCATCGAGCGATGGACGATATGTGCCCGCACATGGGTGCCTCGCTATCGACGGGCTTCCTAGAAAACAGCGAAGTGACCTGCCCGTGGCACGCGTGGCGATTTGACACTCGCACCGGCACGTGGTGCGACAACCCGTCGCTAAAGGTCGACACCTTCGAACTGCGCATCGAGGGTGACGAGATCCAGGTCAAAGTCTTTGCTGAAGACACGTCCGTTGACTCGGCCGATGTCGCCGCCACTCGCAAACGCTGCGATGAAGGTGGCAAAGCTGATACCAAGGGGGCGGCTAATGAGTGAATCGAGCAGTTCCGACGTTTCCATCGGCCAGTTTCAACGCCTGATTCGAGAAATGTATTTCGAAAAGGATGTCGCTCGTGGCATTCCCGGAACATTTATGTGGTTAATGGAGGAGGTCGGCGAACTATCATCGGCTCTCCGGGAAACCAGTTCGATGAACGAAGCCGACAACCCTAATCTTTTCGCCGCGCGTCGCGAGAACTTGAAACAAGAGTTCGCCGACGTGCTGGCGTGGCTAACTACCATCGCCAACGTCGCGGACATCGACCTCGACGCAGCCATCATGGAAAAGTATGGCTCGGGCTGTCCGGGCTGTCAGCAGTTTCAATGCGTGTGCCCGGACGCGGAAAAGCCGTAGTCCGTTCTTCAATATCGCCATTCGTTTTATCGCCCATCACCTGATGCCCAACGGTTTTGTACTTCCGTTTCGACTCGCTCAGTCGCTTGCTTTAGCGCTGTTGGTTTTGTGTGGCGTGCTAGTCACCTCGAGCACATCGCACGCGCAGGGAGAATCAGCGGTCACCGTTGGCTTCGACGGGAACAGTCGCTTGGGGTCTTGGTTTCCGATCTTTGTCACCGCAGAAGATGGCGCCAACGAACTCCCCGACGAGCTTTCATACGAGATCGATTCGGTTGACGCCGACGGCTTCCCAGTTTCGATCACCGGCACGGCAAGGCGTAACATCAATGGTCAGTACGAGTGCTTGATGCAGTCGGGGCGTCAACATGGGCCTCGCAGAGTTCGGCTCTTGCGGGACCAGAAAGAGGTCTTCGCGGCAGAATTTATGCTGCAAGGAAGCTCCGCCAAACATGAAATCCACCCGGCCACCGACGGGCTGACGGTGGTGCTCGAGCCAACACCCAGAATCGCAAACGTCTTGGCCACCAAGAATCGTTCCGAGTTCGTCTTGTCATTGCCCGCCGCCGCACCGATTCCATCCACTTGGCTGGGTTGGCAGGCCGTTGAAACGTTAGTGATTGCTACGTCCGATTTGGATTACTTGGAATCACTTTCCGACGAACAGTGGCGGGCGATGGAAACATGGTTGAATCGGGGCGGCCGGCTGGTCGTTGCCGCTTCCCCGACCGCGAGTGAACTCTTGGTGGCCGACGGATTACTGGCTCGTTTTTGCCCCGGGACTTTCACCGGCACGGCAGAAATCAAAACGAGTTCGCGGATCGAGTTTTTTGCCGATGCGAGCGAACAGTTGATCGCTCGTGACGGAACACCAATCAACGTTTGCCCAATGTCCGACGTTCAGGGCCGCGTGGAGCTAACGCAAGAGTCACAGGCGTTGATCGTTTCGGCCGCACGGGGGTTTGGTGAATTGGTTTTCGTCGGCATCGACCTGCAAGACTCACGGCTGGAGGACTGGAGTGGCTACTCCGAACTGGTCAAACGGATCGTACGTCCTGTAATGTCGACCGAAAGACCCGCCAAACGCAATCGCAACTCAAATCAAGGCAGCCAAGTCTCGCACGTTGGCTACACGGATCTGACGGGCCAGCTACGTTTAACGCTCGATCGCTTCCCCAGCGTTCCGTTCGTTTCATTTGCCTCGATTGCCGTGTTGATCGGTCTCTATTTGTTGCTGATTGGGCCCGGCGATTATTACTTCTTGCGAAAAATTGTGGGCCACATGGAACTCACGTGGCTCACCTTCCCGCTGATCACCGGTTTATTCTGCGGTGGCGCGATGCTGGCTGCTCATTGGACACGCCCGTCAACCGTGCGACTCAACCAATTGGAGATCATCGATATCGATGCCGATTCGCAGACCGCCCGCAGCAACATTTGGACTCATTTTTACAGCCCCAACAGCGGCCAATGCTCCATCGGCCTACCCAAAGAAACATCGTTGGAAATCGCGCCCCACGATCAAGTCCTCAGTTGGCAGGGCCTGCCCGGTGATGGCCTAGGAGGCATGAGCACTCGCGCTGGGAATTCGCTGGTTGGACAAAGCTATCTCCAGAAAATCGATGGTTTGTCATCCAGATCCGACGATTCGGCGTTGGTCGTTCAAATCAAAAACCAACCGCTACGGGTATCAACAACGCGATCGCTTCACGGGAACTGGTGGAGCAAACTTCAGTCCCCGCCCGCCAGCAACCTACGGCTCAACCGACGCACCAAGCACATCGAGGGTACGTTCACGAACCCGCTGAACGCCCCGTTGAAGAATGTAAAATTACTGTTCGAGGACTACTTGTATACAGTCGAGGGCACCTTGGGGGCGGGCGAGCCAATCGACATCCTTGGCGATGATCTTGATGAGCAAACGACCCGTAGCTTTTTTAATCGTCGCAAGAAAGACAAAGACGACGCCAACAAAGCACGAAACCTGCCTTGGAATCCAACGAGCACGCGACTCGACCGACTGGCCGAGATCCTGATGTTCTACTCGGCTGCCGGAGGCAACGAATACGTGGGGCTCAGTCATTCGTACCAGCCGTGGACAGATCTTAGTAATCATCTGCATCTATCCCGCGCGATCCTAGTCGGAGAGCTCGATTCCGTTGCGACGCCACTTGAAATCAATGGCGACGCGTCCCACGAAGCCTACGATTCGACCACCGCGATCGTACGAATTATATTCCCTGTGAAAACTCGTTAGAATGCGTCAAATTGGTTCTTAGCTCATGATCAAAACTGAAAACCTGACGAAAAAGTTCGGCGACCTGTTCGCAATCAAGGACATCAACCTCGACCTAGAAGCGGGCGATCTGTTCGGTTTTATCGGCCCCAACGGCGCTGGAAAGACCACGACGATGCGAATCATCGCGACGCTGGCCGAGCCGTCGTGGGGCGAAGCGTACGTGTGCGGGCATTCGATCTACAACGCGCCGCGCGAGATCCGGCGACTGGTGGGCTACATGCCTGACTTTTTCGGCGTGTATGACGACATGAAGGTAATCGAGTATCTTGAGTTCTTTGCGGCGGCCTATCGAATCCGCGGTCCCCAGCGGCGGAAGAAATGCAACGAGATGCTCGAGATCGTTGATCTTGAATTCAAACGTGACGCCTTCGCCAACACTCTGTCGCGAGGTCAAACGCAGCGTCTGGGGCTGGCCCGAGTTCTCTTGCACGATCCGCAGGTTCTGTTATTGGACGAACCGCTTTCCGGCCTCGATCCGAGGGCTCGGATCGAGATGCGAAATCTGCTTCGGCGATTGGGACAGACCGGCAAAACGATTATCGTCTCGAGTCATATCTTGCCGGAGTTAGCCGATGTCTGTAACAAGATCGGAATTATCGACCGGGGACAAATGAGTGTCTCGGCGGCCGTAACCGACGTGATGCAACAGGTTCGCGACCAAACGATTTTGCACATTGGTATCGTCGGCGACGAATCGAAGGCGATCGATACCCTGCAAGAAAACGCGTTGGTCGAGTCGGCCGTGATGGGCGACGGTTACTTGGTCGTCACGCTAAAAGAAATGACGCAGGATTACGCGTCCCTGTCGAGTGCCTTGGTCGAAGCCGGACTTGGAATCAATCTGTTCCGAGAGGAAGAAATCAACCTCGAATCCGCCTTCATGGCACTCACGCGTGGCACCAGCACCAAGATGTAGCCGCCTGCTGGATCGCTGAGCCTTAAATCGCAGCCGGGCCTCGTTCGCCGGTGCGAATCCGTATGCAGTCGTCCATTGGGATGACGAAAATCTTGCCGTCGCCGATTTGCCCATCGTTGCCGCTGCGACCCGCATTTCGAATCGCCACAATCGTGGGCTCGACGAACTCCTCGTTTACCGCGATCTGCAATTGAACCTTGCGACGAAGGTTGATCGTCAGCTCGTCCGCGCCCAGCATTTCTGACTTTCCGTGTTGCCGCCCAAAACCTTGGCAGTCAACGATCGTCAGCCGGAAAACATCCACGTCACTGAGCGCCGTCTTCACGGCCTCCAAGCGATGCGGCTGGATGATGGCGATAATGAGCTTCATGGGGTCTTGAAAAACCGTGTGCGTTTCAAGCTGCCCATCGTAAGCCCAGTGACGCTCAAAACAAAGGCCCGGTTCGCTCAACTCGAACCGGGCCGCTGTGCGATTGTGATTGTCACGAACTACAGTCCGCGTTCGGTCAACTAGAACGTTCGAATCACGTCGATGCCAAGGATCGGCTGGCCCGGTGAAACGGCAGCCGCTCCCCAATCCGTCCGAATCTCGGGACGAATGGTAACGTTCGCGTTCCGACGATAGTTGGCTCCGACCGTCCAGTTATAAGTCGAAGATGTCGTCGTGAAGAACTGATCGCTTTTCCACCACTCCAAACGAGCACCAATGCTGAAGCACGGCGTGAACTCTTTGAACAAGTACTGCACGATCCCGAATTCTTGGTTTTGATCTAGATTCAAAAAGTCAGCCTGCAGAACGTAGTCAACTGAATCGGTTAGTGAAACCTGAGCCACCGCGGAAGTCAGACCTCCGCTGCCTCGCAGGCCCGCATCGCCCCAGCTGCTGGTGATCGCAAAGTTGATATCGTCGGTGATTTGCTCACGAGACCCCAAGATCACCGTCGCTCCGCCACCGTTGCTCTCGAACCCCGTATCCCAACCGGCCGTCAAACCCATCACGTAGCTCTTGGTGTCCGAAACCTTACGCTCGGCCAAGACACCCGACATGGTGAACGGCTCGCTGTTGTACATCGTAAAGCTATGACTGTAGAAGAAGTTGTCGGGTGCAGCGATGACCTCATAGCCGAACGGCGAGAAGAACTTACCGAGCTTCACGTTCCAATCAAGATTCGCGAACTCGACGTACAACTGCGGCAATGCCCAACCGAAGGCACCGTTATCCCAGCCGTTGTCCCAGCCGGCGGGAGCACCCGATGGAGCGTTCCCGAACGCTTGTAAATCCTGCGCATCGATACCGTACAACAGGTCGGCCCGATAGCCAAAATCCCAGTCGCAAGAATCGCCCGTGGCCTCTTTGCCAGCGTACAGCCAAGCCTGATGAAGATTCCATTCACGCTGCCGATTGTTGGTCAAAATGTCTTCGCGGTTGTGGTAGCCCTGGCTCAACCAACCACCCATCTCAAAACCGTTGCAGTTTTTAGGAAACAGTTTTTTCTCGCAGCCCAAGTTACAAACAGGGCGCGGCCGACAGTCGCGGCAGCAGTAGTCGACTTCATCTTTGGTCGCGTTGCTAGGCTCAGTCAACTCGGGCTCGGGCGGCGTGTTGCTAGCCTGAGCGTCAGCGGCGTCGGTCTCTGGAGCCGGCTCGACCGTGAATCCATAATCTTCTGCCGCGGGAATCTCTGGAACCTCAGTTTGAGGAGTCGCCTCAACCACAGAAGTCGGAGCATTTGCCTTCACTTCGCCGGCGACCGCAGCGTCGGGGGTTGGCGTTTGAGCCGGTTTGCGGAACCCAACCAAGAACGGTTTACGCTTCATCTCGGGAGGAGCAACTTTCGCTCGAGAACGAAACGACTGCGGCAACGCCGCAACGCGTTCGCCTTCGATGGCAGGCGCCACTTTTGGTACATCAATTTTCGCTTCGGGAACGACGATCTTTGCTTCCGCAGCCAATCCATCCTGTCGGTCGATCACGGCTTTCGATATTCCGGTGCCCGTTGAAGCACGCAGCAGCGTGGCGGGAGCAGCAGAAGCAGCCACCGGGTCCTGCCGCCAAGTGAAACGTTGAATGCCGTTGACCGGCGCGTCTTGAGCGACCGTCACTCCGACCGGGCAGATGACTGCTGAAACAATAATTGTCGCGAATAGCTTGATTCGCATGACCGACTCCTCTGAAAACACTGGCCTCAACCGTCACGTGACGATGTTGCCAGCCAAAATTTGGGTGGGTGGATAGGTGAACGCAAATCACTGCTAACCGGACGAGTCAAACGCTGGCGGCGTCTCGATTGTATGCAACTCGTCGTTGTGCCGAACTGGTCCGTGTTAGGATCAGTCGCACCGCAACGTTTGCGCACGTTGGTTTGCGTTATTGGGCTGGTATCGGGAAGTCCGATTACACGGAATCAACCGAACGCACCGAATGCCGATCGATCGGAGCAGGTAAACTTTGAGGGCCAGCAACGCGGGAAGTGAGAGTTCCCGCAACCACATTTGAGCTGGTTTTTACCGGCAAACGGGCGGCTCTAGTCGCTTACTCATCGAAAAGTGCTTGCACGTAGCGAGCGACATCGAATGCTGCCAAGGCGTCGGGGGTTTCGCCCAAGCCAATGAATTTCACGGGCAGGTCAAACTCTTCGCGGATCGGAATGGCAACGCCGCCCTTCGCCGTGCCATCCATTTTGGCCAGCACGATCCCCGTACAACCGGCCGCGTCGGAAAAACCACGGGCTTGGCTGATCGCGTTTTGACCCGCCGTCGCATCAAGCACCAACAGAACCTCATGCGGCGCTTCAGGGACCACCTTCTGCATCACGTTACGGATACTGGTTAGCTCTTGCATGAGGTTGCTCTGCGTTTGCAGACGCCCGGCCGTATCCACGATACAAATGTCCGCGTTGGAATCACGAGCCGCTTCAACGGCCTTGTAGGCCACCGTTGCTGGGTTACTGCCCTGGCGACCGGTAATGATTTGAGCATCCATCCGCCCGGCCCAAACGGTCAACTGCTCAACCGCCGCCGCACGAAACGTGTCACCGGCGCCAAGCACGACGGATTTCCCGGCCTCACGAAAACGATGAGCCAATTTCGCGATCGAGGTTGTCTTTCCCGCGCCGTTGACGCCGACGACCATGATCACGGTTGGGCCCGTCGCGGCGGTGGCGATGTCGGCCGAATCCTGTTGCATGATCTCGGTGATCGTGGCCTTGGCCGATTCGACCAGCTGTTCCATGTGAACCTTGCGACCACGAAATTCCGTCCCGATGCGGTCGCGGATTAGATTCGCCGACTTCGCACCCATGTCGGTTTTAATTAGCGAAGCAAATAACTCAGACAGAAAGTCCTCATCGACCAAGCGACCGTCTTTGCCGACCAGGTCACGAATGTCCGTGTTTAGGACGCTGACTGTTTTCTTCAACGCCGTGCGAAAGCGACCGAGAATACCGCCCGCAGGCTTGGGTTCGCTGGTGGTCTCCTCCACTTCCCCGGGTGGAGTCGTCTGCTCCACCGCCGACGGAGCCACCGCCGATGAAGCCACCTCTGACGAAGTGCCGTCCGTCAAAGGGACATCCGGTTTGGCCGCTGCTTCCGTCTCCGCGGCCGGTTTCTTACTAAAAGGGTTCCACTTCACCATGTGAGTGCATTGGATTAAGGAGATTCTTGTTTTTTGTTTTCCGGCCACATTCTAAAACGTCGCGACCATGCGTCCAAGGAGGAGCCCCGCAGCCGAGTTCACTCGCGCTCAAGCATTAGCGTGAGCGTTGCTTTCAACTCGTTTGGTCGGGTGGCCAAATTGTTGCCAACCTGGCTCAAGTGCCCGTCGATCGCTTCATCAGTCGATCAAGGACACCGTTAACAAACTGGGGCGATTGCTCGTTGCCGTAGCGTTTGGCCAGCTCGATGGATTCATTGATGGCAACGCGGTCGGGCGTCTCGGCAAACAAGATCTCGTAGGCACCCAGCCGCAAAATGTTACGATCGATCCGAGCCATACGGCTCAGCTGCCAATTGGCCGCGATGCTTTTAAGACGCTCATCAATTTCATCGCGATGACTAACGACGCCGTCGAGCAGTTCTTTGGCGAACTCAACCAGTCCTTGGTTTTGATTAAGCCGAGCGTTGACGAACTGACGACGAATATCGACGTCCTGATCTGGATTCAGGTCGTGCTGATAGAGCACTTGCAAAACGACTTCGCGGGCGCGGCTGCGACGGGACATGGAGGAACTGGTGGCGGTGAAGGAGCGTTGAGAGCCGTGGATCTGAGCTTCTGTTTTACCCCGAAAGCAGCCAGCAGCACGAGGGGAGGACGACCGGGGCTTGTTTGACTATTGAGGCTCTTCCGCGTCCAGCGAGTCAAAAAGCTTTAACATCTCAATCACCGCCGTCGCTGTTTCCTCGCCCTTGTTGCCGACCGCTCCACCCGAGCGAGCAATGGCTTGGTCTAGGCTGTTGACCGTGAGCAAGCCAAACCCGATTGGCACGTCGTTGAGCAACGACAAACGCCCCAACCCTTCGCTGACCGTCGTGTTGATGTGTTGATCGTGAGTCGTCTCGCCGCGAATCACGCAGCCGAAACACAGCACACCGTCGTAGGTGACTGTCGAATCGATCATTCGCTGGGCCGCGATGGGCAGTTCCCACGCGCCGGGTACCCAGGCAATGCGAATCTGTTCGTCCGGGACACCGGCGGCCGCCAATGTCTCGAGGGCTCCTTGCAGCAGTTTCCCCGTGATATCGTGATGGTATCGCGAAACGACAATCGCAAAGCGACGATGGGCAACGCTTCCGTCGAGCGGAGCGGGTAGGCTGGAATCTTTCACTGGCGCGACAACCGTAACCCGGAGCTAACATCCGGTTTCTTAAAGACGAACAAAAACAGCTAAAAACGAAAGCAGCTCCGAGTCCTACCCATTAGCAAAGCAACGAGTTGCGTGAACGGCGTGCCGCTGTCTGGCTACATGCTACCCAAATTCAGTGCGGCCAGAAACTCGGCGTTGGTCTCGGACTTCTTGAGCAGCGTGGTCAGCTTGTCCATCGCCGCGGGCGGTTCCATGTCCGCCAAGCCACGACGCAAATCACTGATTTTGTCGTACTCTTCTTCGCTGAACAGCTTTTCCTCACGACGGGTGCCGCTGCTGTTGATGTCGATCGCCGGCCAGATTCGTCGATCGACGAGCGAACGATCTAGCATGATCTCGAGGTTTCCTGTGCCTTTGAACTCTTCAAAAATCACGTCATCCATCTTGCTGCCCGTGTCGACCAAGGCAGTAGCAAGAATCGTCAAGGAACCGCCTTCCTCAAGCTTGCGTGCGGAACCGAAGAAGGATTTTGGCTTTTGCAACGCGCTGGCGTCCAAGCCACCGCTGAGCGTTTTGCCAGACTGCGGACACTCGCTGTTCCACGCGCGGCCCAAACGCGTGATGGAATCCAGAAACAGCACCACATCGCAACCGCTTTCCACCAGCCTCTTGGCCTTGTCGAGCACCATTTCGGAAACCTGGATGTGCCGCGACGCGGGTTCGTCGAAGGTCGAACTGATGACCTCGCAGCGATCACCCTTGACCTCACGTGCCATGTCGGTGACTTCTTCGGGCCGCTCGTCAATCAACAGGATGATGACGTAGGCGTCGGGATAGTTGGCGAGGGTGGCTCGCGCCATTCGCTGCATGAGCACGGTTTTCCCAGCGCGGGGGGGGCTGACGATCAAACCGCGTTGGCCAAAACCGATCGGTGCGATCAAATCGACGACCCGCGTTGGAATGCACTTTGGTTTGTACTCCATCACGATCCGCTGGTCCGGATGCAGGGGCGTCAACTCATCAAAGTGCTTACGCTGAGAGCTTTTGGACGGTTCCTCACCGTTGACCGTTGCGACTCGAAGGAGTGCAAAATATCGTTCGTTTGATTTCGGCGGTCGGACCTGACCGCGAACCACCGACCCGTTCCGCAAATTGAATTTACGAACCTGGCTGGGCGATACGTAAATGTCGTCTGGGCAACTGAGGTAGTGATAGCGGGGACTACGGAGGAAACCGAAACCATCGGGCAGCACCTGCAAAGTGCCTTCGCCCCAAATAATCCCGCACTGTTTGACGCGTTGTTTGAGGATCTCAAAAACAAGGTCTCGGCGTTCGAAATCGGCGGCGTTTTCAATGCCCTCGGCAGTGGCTTGCTCGAGCACCTCGGCGTCGCTCATCCGCTGAAGGACGGTCACGTCAACGACATCTTGGTCGGAAATCGCACTCTGCTGAGCGTCATCCAGCGGCAGCATCTCCTCGGGTCGAATCGATTCCGCGACCGATACCGGCTCGCCCTCTGCCTCAATCGCCTCTTGCTGCTGAATCACCTCAGGAAGATCTTCTTGGCGGCTTCGCGCAGCGCCGCCTCTCGACCTCGAATTGGGCCGCCGCTTGTTGTTGTCGGAATTGGATGCTGGGACATTGCCCATAAAGAACACTTCCTCGTGTCTTACTTGCTTTGTTAACCGCCCCACCAAACCCACCGCGTTAAACCCGGGGCTCGCGGAGGAACTAGGCTGCTTCTTAGACTACATCGATTAGGGTCACTTACTCAAATTTTCCTGGCAATCTCCACGCATTCCAAAGATCTTGCACTTGCTGTTTCGTTTCAGACTGGGTTCCTGAGTTGTCGATCATGTCGGTCGCGCGCCTTCGTTTTTCTTCGATTGGTGTTTGGAATGACTCACGCCGCAGCAATTCATCTTCGCTCCACCCTCGCTCCCCGGCGCGTTTCTGCCGAATGGACAGTGGTGCATCAACGAAAACAATTCGGTCGCAAAAAACATCCCAGCCTGCACGGAACATGACCGGCGCGTCCAAAACGACCGCCGGCACATTTCCCTGCTGCTTAAACTGCTGAAGCTGTCGCTCAACGTGTTCGCCAATGGCGGGGTGAGTGATTTGCTCTAGCTTGGTTAACTCGTCGGCCGGAGCGTCTGCCGCGAAGACGATCTTCGCCAGCTGCCGTCGATTGATTTTTCCTTGATCGATGATCCCGCCGCCCCAGCGGGTCACGATTTGTTCCTGAATGTTTGATTGATCGAGCACTCGATGGCCGATTTCGTCGGCATCAATATGCTCTGCCCCCAGTTCACGAAAACAGTTGGCGACAAAGCTCTTGCCACTGGCAACGCCTCCCGCCAAGCCGATAATCAGCATCTTGCCGGCCGATTCAGTTAACCGATCGTCCATGCGAGACTCAGTCATCTCTAGTTCGTTTGTGGGGTCAATCAATCCGCTCTGCTTGGCCCCAGTTGTTGCCGATTTCGACATCAACCTTCAACGGGACGTTCAGCTCGAACGCATTCACCATCTCTGTTCGCACCAAATCGGCGACTTCATTGACGCAGTCAGGATGAACCTCAAGCACCAATTCGTCGTGAATTTGAAGTAACAGAGCCGCCTCTAGTTTACTTTTGTCCAACGCTCGCTGCACATTGATCATCGCCAATTTGATCAAATCCGCGGCGGAACCCTGAATCACCGTATTCACGGCGACCCGTTCAGCGGAGTTCCGAAATCGAGAGCCCGCGATTTTCTCAAGATCACGAACTCCCTCAACGGCACGGCGGCGATTGAGGACTGTTTTAACATAACGGTTTACCCCCGCTTTGACCAACACGTCGTCCATAAATTTGTCGACGCTCTCATATTTCTCATAATAAGCGTCAATGAACTCGTCAGCTTCCTCACGCGAGATCCCTAATTCCTTGCTCAAACCAAAGGAACTCTGGCCGTAAATGATGCCAAAGTTAATCACCTTCGCCCGCCGGCGCATATCTTTGTCAACGTCGCCAAGCGGAACCTCGTAAACCTGCGCCGCCACCGCGGTGTGGATATCCTCGTCGTTGGCAAAGACGTCGCGGAGCGTTTTATCGTTGCAAAAGTGAGCCAGAATACGTAACTCGATCTGCGAATAGTCCGCCATCATGAGCTGCCAGCCTTTGTGGCCGGGGACAAACGCCTGCCGAATGCGGCGTCCCTGTGAGGTTCGAATGGGGATGTTCTGCAGATTCGGATCCTTACTGCTCAAACGTCCGGTGCGAGCCACGTCTTGCTTGAACGAAGTATGCACGCGCCCGGTGGCGGGGTTCTTCTGCCGAACAAGCACGTCGGTGTAGGTTCCGCGCAGTTTGGCGCATTGACGGTACTCGACCACCAAGGCGGGTAGCTCATGCTGCTCGGCCAGTTGGCCCAAGACCTCGGCGTCGGTGCTGCGACCGGTTTTGGTTTTCTTGATGACCGGCAGGCCCAGCCGATCGAACAGCACTTCGCTTAATTGGCTGGGCGAATCGATGTTGAACTCGCCGCCCGCCAGCTCAAAAATCTGGACGCTCAACTGCTCCAGCCTCTCAGTTAGCTCACCGCTGATCACGTTCAACAAGTCGACGTCGATCGCGATCCCGTTGTATTCCATCTCGGCCAACACATCGACCAACGGCATCTCAAGGTCACGAAACAGGCTAACGAGTTCAAGGTCCTCGAGCTGCCGACTAAGAACATCGTATAAACGCCACGGCACATCGACGTCCTCACACGCGTAATCCGTCACTGTCGCGACCGGGACCTCGTTCATCCCAATTTGCTTTTTCCCGGTACCGATCAGCTCTTTGATCGAGGTGGTTTCGTAGTTCAAGTAACGCCGGGCCAGTTCGTCAATCGAATGAGAAGTTAAGCCCGGGTTAACTAAGTAATCGGCGACCATCGTGTCGAACAGCGGCTGAGCCAATCTGAGCCCAGCGCCGCGGAGCACGACCATGTCATATTTTAGGTTCTGACCAATTTTCTCGATCGTCGTGGATTCCAACACAGGACGCAGCGTATCAATCGCCGCCGTGAGGTCCATCGTTGGCTCGCCAGCGGGGGCTTGGATCGGAATGTAGGCCGCTTCGCCGTCCGCCCAGCCGATCGAGATCCCGACCAGCTCGGCCCAACGTGGGTTGGTGGACGTGGTTTCGGTATCGACCGCGATTCGCTCTTTTTTGAGCAACTGCTTAACAAGCTTCCCCAGTGCGGCGGGATCGGTAATGGTTTGGTAGTTGGTTTCCCAAACAGCAGGCGGAACGATTTCCTGCGTGCCCAAACCGGAAACCCGTTCACTCAGACTGCGAAACCCCAGTTCCGCGCAAATGTCGATCGCAGCGGTCGTGTCAAACGCAGCGACGCGCCCCCGCTGCCAATCGATTTCGATCGGGACCGCGGTTTCCAAGCGGACGAGCCTACGACTGAGCAAAGCGACGTCATGGGACTCGGCAATGCGTTCGGATTTTTTTCCTTTGATCTTGTCGGTGTTAGCCAGGATGTCGTCCAAGGTCCCGAACTCTTCCAGCAACGCCGTCGCGGTCTTCGGGCCGATCGTTGCGATGCCGGGGACATTGTCTGCCTTGTCACCAACCATCGCCTGAAAGTCAACGACCTGTTCGGGACGAATCCCCCAATCCTTCTGCAATTGCTCAGCGCCATAAAACGCATGCTTGCGCAGGTTCAGCATTTGCACGCGGTCGGTAATCAGCTGGCGGCAGTCTTTATCGCTGGTCACCAACCAACAGTTGCCTTGCTGCTGATCGACGATCGACGCGACGGTCGCCAGAATGTCGTCGGCTTCGTAGCCTTCCAAATCCAAGATCGGGATCGAGAGGGCCTCGACCATCCGACGAATCTCGGCCACCTGCGAGCGCAGTTCTTCCGGCATCGGGTCGCGATGAGCCTTGTACTGATCGTACAGCTCATTGCGGAACGTGATCTCGCTACGGTCGAACGCGCAGAGCAAAAAGTCGGGTTGGTATTTTTTCAGGATATCCAACAGGTCACGAGTGAATCCATAAACGGCATTGACCGCACGTCCGTCTGGCGAGGTCATCGGAGCCATGGCATGGAAAACCTGGTAGATCAACGAGTGCGAATCAACCACGACTACTGTTTTGCCGGCCAAGTCCGTCAGCGCAAATGGCTGGTCGGGGTCGATCGAGGGCAGGGCGGTCGCAGCCTGAGCAACCGCGGACTTCGACGTTGCGTTTTTCGAAGCCGATTTGCTCGACGTGGCGGGCTTGGCCGCAGCAACCGGCTTGGTCTCCTTGCGGGGCTCCGGTTCTGCCTCCCCGAAGAGTAATTGTTGCTGGTTTGACTTGGCCATTTCGTCGGTGGCTCCGGGGTGTTGCGTCGTTGCTAGAAATTCCGGCGGATTTTACAACAAGCGACGGCCGACCATAGTGGACCAGTTCCGGCGGACGCTCCGGGGTGGCGACCGTGGGTCCGGTTTTTTCTTCGGTTTCGCCAGTCATAACGACCGTCAAAGTTTGACACCCCCGGCAACCCCATCTACCATTGCTGGGCCTCCACGAGCACGCTCGGACGGCTCCCGACCACTGTCCAGTTCGGATTGTATCGACTGTGCACGTGGTAATCATGGCTGCCGATGCTGCCGACCGATGCTCGATCAATACGGGCTCAACCGCGCCTGACTCGCTTCCAGCGTTCGCTTCACAACAACGACCCAAACACAAAATTCGTCGCTCGCGTTGATTTATTAATCGCGACCGGACGTCCACCGCAGGAACTTCTCATGGCTGCTCGGGAAAATCAAACTTACCTGATTACCACCATCATCTTCGTTGTCTTGGCATTGGCGTTCCTGCTGGTCGCCGTGCTTGGGATCAACAAAGCCAACGAGTACTCGGACCTGAACCAAAAGGTCACCTCCGATCTAGAGTACGAAAAGAAGCTCAGCCAAGCGCAGTCGATTCAGGCCGAAATCCTAAAGGCTTACGTAGGTGACCTTGGCCCGAGCGTCGCCGAAGTCGAGACGCAGGTTAACTCGCTGAAGCGTTTAGCCGATCGTTTGGAAGGCCCACAGAAGGATAGCATCAACGCGATCAGCAAAAGCGTGGCCGACATCCAAGCGGTATACGAGCGAGACATGCGAGCCAACGTGGCCTCGGACGACGAAGAACAAGCACAAGATTTCACCTGGCGTGGGCTGAACGCGAACTTGAGTGCGGTGGTCAGCAAGAGCCACGGCAACCTGAACATTAAAACGAACGAAGCCTTGGCTGCCCAACGTGATGCGGAATCAAAAATCGCCGCCATGAATAGCACGCTGGCTGAACTCCAAAAGACGCTGAAGAAAACTCAGGATGACCTGGCAACCGAAAAACAAACCAACCAGCAAAAACAACGTCAGTTGACCGATGCGTTGGACGAAAGCCGAAGCAAGACGGAAAAACTGGCGGGCGACTATGCGAATTTCCAGCAGGAATCGCGTGCTCAACAGAATGAACTGAAGAATCAGATCGGTGATCTGACGAACGAAAACGTGATCTTGAAGAACAAGATCAACATCTACGAGCGTGAGGTGTTTGATCGCCCAGATGGTGAGGTCGTCAAAGTTTCGCCGGGCATTAACTCGATCTTTATCGATCTGGGTAGCGCGGATGGACTGACAGTGAATCGAACCTTCACTGTTTACGATCGCAGCGTGACCAATTTCGAAAAGGGCAAGGGCAAGGCGATGGTTGAAGTGATCAACGTGGGTCGCCATCAAGCCGAGGCTCGCGTTATTGACGAAGACCCTCGCAATCCGATTTTGACCAACGACTACGTGCTCACCGCGACGTGGGACCCAGGCTTCCGAGTCCCAATTGCTTTGGCGGGAAAGTTCGACCTAGATCGCGACGGCTTTGACGACACCGATCGACTGGCACAAATGATCATCCGCAACGGTGGTAGCGTGGTCGCTCGCCATGACGCGGAAGGAGCCGTTCGCGGGAAGATTGATTCCGACACGCGATACTTGGTTTTGGGTGAGGCACCGTCAGAAGGGCCAGACGCAAAGCCCGAGGTCGTCAAAGCGATGGAGACACTCGAGAATCAAGCGGACCGAAACACCGTGCAAGTCATCGGACTGAACAAACTGCTCAACCGGATGGGCGTCCGCGGCAAGCCTCGCATCGAAACACTCGACAGCAGCATCCGCGACGGATTTTCCCAGCGGAACCCAAGCGACATCGGACGCTAGACACGTCGCTGAAAATGGCTCACTCACTCTTCGGGCCACTTATTCCTTGGCCCGCTTACTCTCGGCGGGCTTCTTCTCAGAAGTCTGCTCGTTCGCGTCGCTGGCGTCGGTTGCAGGTTCTTCTTCGATAGCCTCCGCATTGTCCTTTTTGGCGGGTGACTGGATCGGTGACGAGTTAACCGGTGGCTCAGGAAAGCCCGTCACCATTAGCTGCGGCAGCTTCTTTCTCAATTGGTCTGCGGCTTTTTGGGTCACCTCAGTTTGCCAGAGGTGCAATTGCTGAAGATTTTCCAGCCCCTCCAAATAAGCCAGCCCGTCGTCGGTCACCTTGCTACCGTACAGGTTCAAATACGTGAGGGATTTCATTTCTGCCACCGACTTCAACGCGGCGTTCGTGACGGCGGTATTCTGAAGGTACAGCTTTTGTAACTTCATCGATTTAATCGCTTCGACGGCTCTGTCTGTGACCCCCGTGCCGCCAAGATTCAGCCAGATCACGTTCTCGATCACAGCCACGTCCTTAACCTGCTCGTCTTTGATCTTGTCACCTAGCAGCGAGAACGAGACCTCTCGATCGTCGGTGTTGGCGGCGATCTTAGTAACGCGACCGCCCACCGAACGAACCGACTCGATCACCGTTGCCTCGCGCCGCGAGGATTCACCTTGCTGAGCCAATGCGTTGGAGGCAAAGAACGAAACGTTTAGCAGCAAAGCAAGAACAAAAATACTACGCACGGAGGCACCTCATCGGAATCGGAAAGAAAGGCAAGTCAGTGGACGGTTGAAATCTGAAAGCTGTCTGAAAGCTAGTTAGCCATGTGGCGACCGCCGCGGTCGACCAACCAGAAACCCCGCGACCAAGCCACAGCGGATTGGTTTCTTGCCGGGCGGAGTTGGTTCTCGTTTCTGTAGGCCGCAATGGCAGTGGGGCGAACCCCGTTGCCCTCACGGCGTCTATTTTACGAAACCACGTTTTCGCAGCAACGCTGATGTATCGACGTCGCGGCCG
>CAZLFF010000044.1:22893-25818 GCA_964558755.1 uncultured Pirellulaceae bacterium | reverse complement strand
ACCTTTAGGTGAAACGCCATGCTGTCGGCGGCGGCTTTGCTAGTATCGGGAACCGGCACGACGATCGTGTCCTCATCGATCTCGATCATTCCGGCTTCACGTTCCATATCGGCCAGTTCGCGACCCAGTTCGGTCCGAGTCGTATAGACCCCGCGGTCGTCCAAGCGGCTGGCGACGTTCGCGAAGTAGATCCATTCAAAGAAGCAATGGGCTTGCCCGCGTTTTTCGGTGAACGGTTCGATCTTCATCTGGCCGTCGACGATCGTTATCGCATGGCCGGGAGCCAGTGATTTGATCTGGTCACGGTCGTAGCCCAAATTCAACAGCGCCACGCTCTCACTGGCCGCCGCAAACATGGCTCCGTCGGTTGCGTAGCAAAGTGGTTTCATGCCCAGCGGATCCCGCGCGATCAGCAACTCGCCTTTCGCGTTCAGTAACGCCAATGAATACGCACCGTCCAAACGTTGGGCCACGCCGCTCATCATCTGCACCAGCGATTCGTCCGGATGCTCGGTCAAGCGACGCGAGATCTCGTGCATGAGGATTTCGGTGTCGGTGTGACGAACCAAGTGGTTGTTCGGCTGAGACAGTAGATCGTTTGCAAGGTCCTTGAAATTCGCCAGCTGGCCATTGAATGCGAACGTGAACCATTGTCGGCGATCGAAATGATGGCTCTCAAATGGCTGCGCGTAGCTGCGGTCGTCTTTGCCGCAGGTGGCGTAGCGAACGTGGCCCAGTGCTGCCGGACCGCTGTATTCGCGCATCAGACTTTCGGCTTTGCCGCTGTGCGACATGCGAAATACTTCTTGCACGCTGCCGATGTCCCGATGAGTGTCGATCAGCTGTCCGTTATCGGGCTGCGGTTCAAATCGAGACAATCCCGCTGACAACTGGCCGCGGTTCTGCATGTCCAGCAGCATCCGTGGGATCAAGGTCGAGGCCAACGCCGGATCATCACCGGGGCATAGAGGGCTGGGTTCGACACCCGACAAGTGGTAGATCGCGGCCACGCCGCACTCGTGATGGAGTTCGCTCATCGAGAGTTCACGCAGATTTTTATAATGAGGGCAGCGGGCGTTTGGCGGTCAACGAAGTCGCTTGGGACTGGCAGGCGGGAATTTTAGAGCCGCCGTGGGCTTATCACAACCGCTGACGTTCCACCACGTCGGATTGCCTCGGCTGGGAGGAATGCCGTGGTGGACTACAATTGCGGACCCGAAATATCGCACGGCAAACAGCAAACTGTGGAGCAAAATCAGATGTCGGAACTGGATCATTGGATCGCCGATCGCACTCGCAATTTCGATTCCAGCGGGATTCGCCGCATGTTTGATTTGGCGTCCAAGCTCAAGGACCCGATCAACCTCTCCATCGGCCAGCCGGATTTTGACGTCCCGCCGCCGATCAAGGAAGAGCTAATCCAGGCGATTCGGGATGGCAAGAATGGTTACGCGTTGACTCAGGGCATGCCCGTCCTGCGTGACAAATTGCAGGCTGCGGTTGACGCGGAGTTTGGGCACGACGATCGGAATTTGTTCGTCTGCAGTGGAACGAGCGGTGGTTTGTTGCTGTCCGTACTGTCGCTGATCAATCCGGGCGACGAAGTTATTTACTTCGACCCGTTTTTCGTCATGTACCCCGCCATCGTCGAACTGGCGGGCGGCAAGAGCGTGAAGATCAACAACGGTCCTGATTTCAAACTGGACGTGGATCGGGTCGAGGCTGCGATTACCGATCGCACGAAGATGATTATTCTCAACAGTCCGTCGAACCCAACCGGTGTCTGCTACGACGAAGAAGACATCAAAGCCGTTGCAGAACTCGCGTACAAAAAAGGCATCGCGTTGGTGTCGGACGAGATCTACAGCAAGTTCGTCTACGATCGGCCTCACGTTTCCGCGGCTAAGTACAATCCGAACACGATCGTGATCGATGGGTTCAGTAAAACGTATGCGATGACGGGCCTGCGGGTCGGTTACGTTCACGGGCCTCAGCACCTGATGCAAACGATGCTAAAAATCCAGCAATACACTTTCGTCTGTGCGCCTCAGCCGGCTCAGTGGGCGGGAGCGGTCGCGATGGATTTTGATATGACGCCGTACGTGGATCAATATCGAGCCAAGCGTGATCGGTTTATCGAAGGAATTAGCGGCCACTATGATCTGGTCAAACCCGGTGGAGCGTTTTACATCTATCCCCGATTGCCCGACGGGATCGGGGGCCAAGCGTTTGTCGAGAAGGCCATTGAGAACAACATGATGGTGATTCCGGGGAACATTTTCAGTGACCATGACACGCACTTCCGGATCTCTTACGCGGTCGATGACTTGGTGATCGAGCGAGGAATCGAAACGCTCTGCCGCATCGCCAAGTAGCCAACGTCAGCCGATTCTCAGTCGGCAGGCGATCAAGTACCAATCACTTGTTGCAGAATGCAGAGCACTGAGTACTTGGTACTACCTCGACCTAGCTTAGAACCCGTAGGTTGGCTGGAACAAACCGCCGCGACGGCTGCGGTTGGCCCACGGGCTGGCTTGGATACTGGCCGGTTCTGCCAAAGGCGTGTCGAAACCAAGCGGTCGTCCGCCAACGATCGGCGGCCCCAGTTCGTTGCTTGGAAATGGATCGTGCAAGACCGCCCGCTCGCGCTGCACGCCGATGGTGCCCGGCGGGCCCTGCCGAAGCGGGACATTGCAGCCACTTGTCCAGGCCGTGACTGCGATCATGGGCAAGACGAGTTGTCGTAAGCGAATCCGCATGTGGGCGACGATAGAAGCTTGCCTTGGCGGTAGCAAGACGAACCTTCTCGTTTACACCCAGCGGGCTGCTACGGCACGGATATTTCTAATATCACGGCCTCCCGCGAGGCCACCAGTTCGGTTGCTGGCAAAGATGCTGGCAGAAGAATCGTCTGGCCGATGCTTA
>CAZLFF010000044.1:21000-22793 GCA_964558755.1 uncultured Pirellulaceae bacterium | reverse complement strand
ACCAGTTCGGTTGCTGGCAAAGATGCTGGCAGAAGAATCGTCTGGCCGATGCTTAGTGGTTGACCGGAAGGGTCACCTTCAACGGTCAGTTGACCTTGGATCACCGCCACAATCCGGAACCGACCGTCGCCTCCGATTGTTGCCGTGCCAACGATCTCGCGCCGCGACATCACGAACTTGTCGCATTGGACCAACTGTGAGTAAACCTGCCCATGCGCGTCGGTTTCTTCAACCGGCTGGGTCGCTGAGACTGGGCCGCGTCGAAAATCGGTCGCTGCAACCCCCTGCTCGATATGCAGCGGACGCGAGTTACCGTCCGCGTCGACGCGTCCCCAATCATAGATTCGAAACGTGGTGTCACTGGCTTGTTGAATCTCGGCGATCAGCAAGCCCGCGCCGATGGCGTGCATCGTCCCGGCGGGAATAAAGACGCAGTCGCCGGCGTTGGGTTCGAACGAGTGCAACGTGCTCTCGGACTGGCCGTCAGCGACCGCTTGCTCGAATGATTCGCGAGTCACGCCCTCCCGCAGCCCCGCGTAAATTTTCGCGCCGGGATCGGCGTGCATCACGTACCAAGCTTCTGTCTTGCCTAGGTCCGGTGGGTCGAGCATCGCGCCGAACTTGTCGTCCGGGTGGACTTGAACCGAGAGATCTTTATTCGCGTCGAGGAACTTTAGTAGCAACGGAAAACGGTTTTGCAACTGGCCGGGCAGTGACGGATCGGCTAACTGAGCACACAAGGATTCGCCCAGTAGCTCAACGCCGTGTTCGACAATCAGCCAGTGGAGCGATCGCCCGGCCAACGGCCCAAACGCAACGATGCTTTGATCGTCCCCGTGGTCGACGATTTCCCAGCTCTCGGCGGCCGATTCGTCGCCGATGGGTTTGGCCAGGACTTCATCCAAACGCCGCCCACCCCACAGGTAGCGACGGAAGAGAGATTCGAAACGGAGCGGGTACATTGTGTTTATTCTTGGGTTGGAACGGTGGGGACAAATGGGTTTCCGGTCGAACTTGACGCTGCTAACGATACCAAACTCGGCGAGGATGTCCGACGGTAGTGAATATTCGGGCCGCGAAGCCGAAAAGCCGCAACTCAAATGAATCGGCGCAGTTACACCGGTTAGCGTTGTCGCTAAAATGGACGCCTTCTGATTCCGAACCACGTTTTTGATCGCCCTGCCCTGCGACTCGATCCTTGTTTGTCGCTCGCTCGTCCCACCGCCTATGAACTTTCGACAACCCAATGAGGACCTGTTCGAAAGCAGCCGAATGACCTTCGGCCAGCATCTCGAAGAGCTGCGCGGAACGCTGGTGAAATGCGTGATCGCGATTGCGCTGGGGTGTGTGATCGGATTTTCCTTTGCCAGCCAAACCGTCGAGTACCTAAAAGGTCCGCTGGTTGAAGCGATGGCCGATTTCAACGCGACTCAGGCCGCCGATGACATCATCGAGCGTGAGGGGTACGTCGCACCGGAACTGTTGCCTTGGCTGGAGGAGGAAAAACTGACTCCACGGCGGATGCGAGTCGATCCGGGCGAGTTGGTACGCTCGCTGCAGGCAGTCATCCCCGATTTTGGGGCGAAGGTTAATCTGAATCCATACGGTTTCCGCGTAAGTCACTTTGATCAAGCTCGCTTGCCACAGCTGTGCGAGCGGTTGATCAACCGCGATACGGAACCCCAATCGATTGCGGCCCGGCTGACCGAAGTTTGGAGCCCACTCGATGAAAGCGAGCGTCTAACGATTACTCGTGTGGCGGAGCTTGCCAAAGAGAACCAACCGGCCAGCGA
>CAZLFF010000044.1:7003-20900 GCA_964558755.1 uncultured Pirellulaceae bacterium | reverse complement strand
GGCATCATCCTTGCGTTGCCAGCAGTGATGTACTTTCTGTGGAGCTTCGTTGCCGCGGGGCTTTATCCGCACGAGCAAAAATACGTTCACATTTTCTTACCCATCAGTCTGACGTTGTTCGTCTGCGGCGTCGCGTTGGCGTTTTTCTTTGTCTTCGAACCCGTGCTGGGTTTCTTGTTCTCGTTTAACCGGCAGATGGGAATTGCTCCCCAAATGCGAATCAACGATTGGCTTAGCTTTGTGATGTTCTTGCCGCTGGGGTTTGGCGTCGCGTTCCAACTGCCGTTGGTGATGCTGTTCATGAACCGGATCAATTTGTTCAGTGTCCAAGATTACCTCGACAAGTGGCGGATCGCCGTGATGTGCATTTTCGTGCTCTCGATGATCCTCACCCCGGCCGACCCAATTAGCATGTTGCTGCTGGCGATTCCGCTAACGGCGTTGTACTTTTTGGGCGTCGGAATGTGTCAGTGGATGCCCCGTAGCAAAAATCCCTACGACGAACCGGGCCGGTACACGACGGTCGAATCGTAGCGATTGTCGCTTCGGTCTCCGCGGTCCCCTCAGACCCGCCAGCGACAACGCGGGAGACACTTCGTATAATTTTGGATCAGATGAAGATGCTGTCCCCGGAAGCTGCTTTCTGGGAGGTGGCTTACCAAGACGTTACTTCTCAGCCGTTCTAATTTTTCTACCTGTGAAACTGCCATGGACACGGAATCTCGAACCAGCCGAATTTTGATCGCCGACGACAACGAAGCGAACCGCGAACTGCTGGAAGCATATCTGGCCAAACTGGATTGCGAGATCGACTATGCCGTCGATGGAGAGGAAACGGTCGGGAAAGCCAAGTCGTTTCAGCCAGATTTGATCTTGCTGGACGTGATGATGCCCAAGCTGAGCGGTTTCGAGGTCTGCGAGCAGATCAAAGGTGACGCGAATTTGAAGCAGATCATGATCTTGATGGTTACCGCGTTGGATCAGCTGGGCGATATCGAGCGAGCCGTCGACGCAGGGACCAACGATTTTCTGTCGAAACCCGTCAACCGTGTCGAGCTAGTGAAACGAGTCGAGAACTTGCTGAGCCTCAAAGACGTCACCGACGAAAACGAACGTTTACGCAAGTACATCCAGCAAGTCGAAGACGCACGGTAACGGATCAAAGGAACGACGTAGCTTTAGTTTTGGCTAATTTTAGATGCGTTGAAGGGGTTAGCTGCGCCCTGCATCTTTTGTTCGTCGCGAATTTCTTGGTCCGTCATGCGTAAGCGACGGCGATGTGAAACCCAACACAGTGAATAGTCGGCCACCGATGTCACCAGTAACGCGACGCCGACCGCCATCGCAGTCGCCAGCACGAGGTTGAGCATCTGCTGAACCATCTGATCGGCGGGAATGCTGGCTAAGCCGCTGATCCGATTGCGGTTGACCCACGCGCACCCAGCGGCGACCGCGATGGCAAGAAAGACTCTTGGAATGCCAATCAGCAGTGACGCTAGTCCCGATAGTGAGAACGATCGCTCCAACCAATTCCGCGGCCCAAGGCGGCCCAAGTCTGGCGAAACCATGTCCGGCAACCACATCGCTCCGGTTTGCAGCCACCACGACGCGATCGCCGCCAGCATGACCAGCAACAAAATCGGAGCCATCGCCGTCAACGCCGACCATGTCGTTTCTTCGATCGCCATCACCGCGTTGAATTGATCCGCGCGAACGGTTGCTACCGACCAAGTCGCCACGGTCGAATGCCCCAGCCAACGCCCCACGTTTTCGGTCAATAACCATACGATGCCAACGACGCTGCACAGCTGGATCGCGAACGCCAGCTCCGCGCTGCGAGCAATATTGCCTTCGGTGCGAGCACGCTCCAGCCGCAATGGCGTTGCCGGGTTTGTTCGATCACCAATATCTGATTCGCTCATCGTTTTGCAATCAATGTTCCCTGAATCAACTCGACCACACTGTTCAGATCATCGACGAACAGCCAAACGCAGCCGCCGCAAACCAAGAAGACACTGCCTGCCATCACCAGCACGTTGGATCCGAAACCGATCCCCGACAAATTCATTTGCGGCCACGCTCGACCAATCATGCTGATCGTCACCGTACTAATCATCAACGCCACCACCGCCGGTGCGACCGCGCGAAGGGTCAGTAGAAAACTCTGGCGTAGTATTTGAATCATCAAACTTGTTAGCTCGACGCGACCGATGCTTTGGTCCACACCACCGCTCAGCAAATCGGTGCCGATCGGCAAATGGACGAATGTATCGAGCAAGCTGCCCAGCACGAGTTCGGGCCCGCCCATCAAGGCAAACGCCGCGAGGGAGAGTACGCCAAATAATTGGCTCACCGCCGTGCCTGCCTGGCCGCTCGTTGGGTCAATCAAGTCAGAAAGTTGCAAACCCGCCATTTGTCCGATGACGGTGCCGGCCATCTGAGCCGCCGCGAACATGATGGTGACGCCCAGTCCAAGCGCGAACCCAATCACTAGCTCTGTCGCGGCCAGATGCAAAATGGTGGCCGGCTGATGGGCGACGTTCGTGGCCAAGACGCTATGACTTTGAATCAGTGGCAGCGAAACTAGGCTCAGGACAATTGCGATCCCCACGCGAAACCGAATCGGAACCGCTCGACTGCCCAGAAGCGGTGCCGTCATCACCAGCGCGGCGACTCGGACCAGCACCAGCAGAAAGATCGTTGCCAGAAGCGGCATCTACTAGCCCTCCAAGTCGTCAGTGAGCTTTTTCGAGAACCGATAATGGGGAAGCTGAAACGGTGACTTCGGCGCGGTGGCGGGTTGCTCAAGCAATTTCCAATCCGTGGATGGAGCCAAGTGATTGGGGACCGTGGGTCGGACGCTGGCTGGGCTTACTGGTGTCGCTTGGGAGTAACTGGCTGGCAAAAATGCCGCGCGTTCAGTGGGGGCTTCGGGAAGATTGGCCATCAGCATAGGTTTGCCGAACATGTCTTGCGAGAAGTCAACCAAGTGATCGGACAGCCACGGCAGGCCCGCTGCGATCGCAACCAAAACCAGCAATAGCTTTGGCACAAAAGAAACCGTCTGATCCTGCACCTGCGTGATCGCTTGAACGATTCCCAATGCTAGGCTGACGATCAACGAGACAACCAAAATCGGCCCTCCGATCATCAAGCACGTGCGGATCGCTTCGCGGCCTAAATCAATTGCGTCTTGAGCATCCATGCTCGTTCTCTTTCAAAATTATATGCGAGGAGTCAGGTTTCGTGCTCGGTCGCCGAGCCGGTCGCCTTACCGGTCACCCAAACGGTCCAAAACTTTGCAGCAGCATCCCAACGACCAGGTTCCAGCCATCGACCATAACGAACAGAATTAGCTTCAACGGAAAGCTGACCATATTGGGCGGCAACATTAGCATGCCCATCGAGACGGTGACCGAAGAAACAACTAAGTCTAAAACTAGGAACGGCAGAAAGACCTGAAAGCCCAAGAGGAACGCGACCTTCAGCTCGCTGACCATAAACGCGGGTAACAGCACGTTCAGCGGCACATCGTCAAGGCTTTGCGGCGGCGGCACTGGACCGGACGAGAGAGAAACTTCGGGCGAGTAACGATAGAACGTGCCGATCGAGTTGCTGTTGCCTGCCAGTTCAATTTGTTTTTGCATAAAGCTACGGACTGGCAAAATGCCCGCCTCCCACGCCTCGTTCCAAGTCATCTCGCTGCCGCTGGCGGTGTACGGATCAAGCGACGTTTGTTTAACTTCGTTCCAAACCGGTGTCATGACCAACATCGTCAGAAACAGCGATAGCGCCGTGATGACTTGAGTGGGTGGCAACTGCTGAGACCCAAACGCTTGCCGTAACAGCGAGAGCACCACGACCACTCGGACGTAGGACGTGGTCATCAAGACAATCGCGGGCGCGAGACTGAGCGTTGCCAGCAGCAGAGCCGCTTTGATCGACGCGTGCAGCCCGCCGCGAGAAGAATCGTCACGGCTGACGCTGGCGTTTGAGTTTCCGTCAAAATTGCCGTTAAAGAACTGGCCGATCGACTCGATGTCAAAGGATGTAGCAGCCGCAGCTGGCTCGGTCGGTTGCCGCGTTGCTGTGGGTTCCTCTGTAGGTTCTTGATAGCTGGCCAAGCCTATCTGGCGGCGGACGTTGGCCGAAGGCAACGGCGCGACCCTAGGCTCAGCGGCCAAGGTTGACGGCGCTGGCAAACGTGGCGTCAGCGGATGCAGCAGCGGGGCAGCTGCAGGAACATCATCACGGCTCCACCCACCACGATCAGGCTCAGGCGCTTGAGCGGCCGTGGCGTTGGTGGTCAGCACACTAAACCCAATCGCGCACGCCAACGTCAGCAAGGATGAACCAAGCGTGCCGCGCAGGCAGCGGGCGACGATCAAGATGACGAATAGCAACAGCATCGGATGGACGGGTGCCTTTGGGTTGAGTTTCGTGGGTTAAGCTTCGAAACTGGCCGAGCGACCGTTGGTTGCTTGTTCCAGCCGACGCAGAACTTCCGCAAGGCCCTCGTTCGTGATCGATTGCGTCTTCGCGGCGGCTGCTTGGCGACTACGTTGCAACGCGGCCGAGCCAACCGTTGGTCGGGTCGAGCGACTGCGACGCCCAGAGTCACACAATGAAACCAAGTGATCGACCTCGTCGGGATCCGTGATCTCACCGATCGGCTGGGTGCCATCGGGACCACTGATCAATAGCAACAGTTTGCTGCCCAAGCGGACGAGCTGAAGCTGTTGCTTGGCACCGTACGGCACATGCCCCACGACATCGACGACATCGGTGGGAATGGCTCGCGAAGCACCACCGCCAAACTTTCGCATGGCAACGACCAACGCCAGATAACCACCAATCACGATCGCGAGGCTGCCGAGCATGCGGGGGATGTCGGGTGAACCGGTCCGTTGTTTGATGGTCGCCAGCCAGCCACCGTTGACCTCCGTGTCGGATGCAACGTCGGCGTTCCCCAGCCACTGATCGGTTTGCTGGCCGATTTTTGTTTTTAGGTTCCCCAGCATTTCGCTGGCAGAACCGACCGTGCTGCCGATCAGACTGGCAACGCCCTGCCCTTGGTTAACTGTTTCGCTTTGGTGGTTCGCCTGCTGAACAAACTCATCAAACGCGACCGGCTTCTCGGGCCACGTGGGAGCTGGTTCGTGGGTCGCGGGGGCGGCGAAATCACCTTGAGCGTGAGCCGTTTGTGGGATCAGGCTTGGGCCAAGAAGGCAAAGAGCCGCCGTCACTAGCCACGCAACGGTTGGCCAGTGACGGCAGCGGGGGGTTGTTAGGGTAGGCTTCATCGTGCGCGTCGTCCTTGACGATATCGATGCGGAGTCCGTCGAGCGTTGGCTAAAAAATCGACCGTCCTAGTCGGCCAGCACTCTTTCGCACCCGCTGTTGTCTCCGATCGACACCGCCCCAGCAAGATCAATCGCTTGCTAGCATCGCCAAAGCAACGCGAAATTAAGCCCCGAAATCAGCTGGTCGCTCCCATACAAGTAACGGCCTGCTCGTTTATGAGCACGTTTTCTCGTGCTCAAGCGGAGAACCACCGGGTTTCCGGGCACGAGCACGCATCTTGCCACAAAATTACTTGCAAAACCGTACGTGACGCTTCATCGCCGCGATCCCGAAGAGAACCGGTGAGAGAATCGGGACAGCAGTAAAAATGCTGATATCACGGGATTTTTTCGGTGGGTTGGTAGGAAGAGATAGCCCGTCAACAGAAATCGCCTAGATGCTCATCATCATGCCAAAGGAACGGAAGAAACAGTAAGCAGCAGTCAGGCCGAGCATCGCGGCTGAAAACAAACCCACCCAGCGAGGAATGCGACTGGTGAAAACTGCAGTAAGAATTGAAATTGCAACGATTCCGGCAAAGAGATTGCCAAAGATTTGGAACAAGCCATTCCAAGCAACGCCCCCAATTCTGTGGTGGAGATTTTCCAGATAGAACCAATGTGAAGCGATGAGCAAAAGCGTGAAGGCAACGCTCGCGATCAGCACAACGCTACCGAGTTGCTTCTTAGCCGAATTAGTTTCTCGTTGATCAGTCATATTGAGCACGGAAAGAAAGAGGCAAGCTATTGTGAATCGCGATTCAATCACGTCGGGTTGCGGTCATAGCCGGTGGAACGGCACCGATCACCGGGCGCGAATGAAAAACGAGCCACTTCACACCCGCCCGAAAGAGTTATTCGTGCGCAACATGTTGTTATTCCGCATCGCCATTACCGCCTCGACTGAGCGCGTTTTAGGTCACACAGCTCGTTGAAGTGAGGAAGCAATATTCGATTTTCCCGGATCACGACGTCTATCTTTGGCACCACGTTAGACCGAGAAAACAGATTGCCTAAATCCACGCGTCCTCTTCGCCGTAAAGTACTCGCTGGAAACTGTATTTGGAGCGTATCTGAAACAAGCAAAAGCCGACGATAAGATTGGGCGTTGCGGACAACAGTCATCAGCCGTAAGTGAACCGTTCACAAGAACTTTTCCGTCAGCTTCATACCTGACCCGCACGTCACTTTTGGGGTAAAACGCGATCGGCGCAGAAATTAGGGCAGTCAAAACAAGCAAGCTTCGAATTCCAAATTGCTTGATCATGAGGGATGTGATTTTATAAGCTCTCGAATAACGCCCGGGTTCACCGGGCATGAACGATAAGCTAACCACTTGGCACCCGCCCGATTGAGTGGTCTGTGTGCAACCTGTTGTTATCCCGCCAATTCTGCATTTAGGATTTTACAACGTCAAAGGGAATTACCCATATCGGATGGTTTGTGATGTGTGACGTGTAGTAGTCCGTGTAAATGCGCCGAAGGCGCGAGTGCGAATTATGACCTGCTGCGAAGACATGAACAACAGATACGAATGATTCAGGCTGGCCATGATGCATTGTTGTATTCGTAGTCCGGACATCGATTGGCAGCAAGAACATGATAAATGCAAAACCAAACGCGAGCCATTGTGTTGTCTGCTCGCGCGACATCGTCATCACGACAAGAAACACGATGATTCCCGCAATGCCAATAAATCTAAACGAAAGTGTCGTTGCCAAGAACGTCGCAATAACGAATTCGGTCATCGTGGGCCCGCGCTCGGCAGTCATTTCGCCGATTCGATTCGTTCTGCTTCCGCTTTGTGAAGGTGACGAATACGGATTATGGTTTTCAGTCACCTGTAAGCCTCGAGCAGTCCGTCTTCGGCTGGATAGCCTGTTTTCTGCAGAATTAGTCTGACTTCGTATGGCGCCAGTCCATTTAATGCACTCGCTGGCCGGGTTTGGCGCCTTCGTCGGGGCTGAGTAGGAAGACTTCCTCGCCGCCGGGCCCCGACGCGCAGACCATGCCTTCGCTGAGCCCGAACTTCATTTTTCGGGGCTTGAGGTTGGCGACCATTACGACCAGACGACCGACCAATTGCTCGGGATCGTAAGCCGCTTTGATCCCCGCAAAGACCTGCCGCGTTTCCGTGCCGCCGAGACTAAGTTGCAGCTTCAATAGTTTGCGAGCTTCCTCGACATGCTCTGCGCTGACGATGCGGGCCACGCGTAGGTCGACCTTGACGAAGTCGTCGATCGTGCATTCCTCCGACATCGGTTCGTCCTTCAGCGGTTGATCGCTGTCGTTGAATTGGCTGGTGAGGGCAGCTTGGTTCGCGGCGGCAGCCGCTGCTTCGGATTCGGCTTTTGTTTCGTCTACCATTTTTTGGATCGCTTTCTCATTAATGCGTTTCATCATGTGTTTGAATTTGCCGACGGGCGTTCCCGTTAGCGGAGCCTGGGACTGATCCCAGTGCGTAATCGGTTCGCCCAACAAGGCTCCTGTTTTCTCTGCCAGTTCCGGCAAAACGGGTGTCAGGTAGACCACGATTTGCCGGAAGAGATTGATCGCGACCGAGCACACGTCTTGAAGCTGTTGAGCCTTTTCCGGATCCTTCTTCAGGGTCCACGGAGCCGCGTTTTCGACAAACGGATTCGCTCGATCGGCCAGCTCCATAATCAACCGCATCGCTCGGTTGTAGTCACAGTTCTCGTAAGCGTCCGCAATCGCCTCGCCGGCATCTGCGCCTTGCTGGAATAAGCCACCGTCGTCGGGATACGTGTCGGACAGGCCGCTGGCGGCCAGAAACTTTGCACTTCGCGAGGCCAAGTTGACGACTTTGCCAACCAAGTCCGAATTGATTTTCGTGACAAACTCTTCAAGGTTCAGATCGATGTCATCCAGCTTATTCCCCAGCTTGGTCGCGTAGAAATAACGCAGTGCGCTCGGGTCGAGATGTTTCAAATACGTTTCAGCCTTGATGAAGGTGCCTTTTGACTTCGACATCTTCTCGCCATCAACGGTCAGGAAGCCGTGGACGTGAACTTTCTTGGGCAGGTTGAAGCCCGCGGTCTTTAAGACGCCTGGCCAGAACAGCGTGTGGAAGTACGTGATGTCTTTGCCGATGAAGTGATGGATTTCGGTGTCATCGCTCTTCCACCAATCTTCAAGCCGTTCACCGTTGGCGTCGCACCACTGCTGAGTCGAACCAAGGTAGCCGATAGGTGCATCGAACCAAACGTACCAGTAGTTGCCCGGTGCATCGGGGATCTCGAAGCCGAAGTATGGAGCCGGGCGCGAGATGTCCCAATCGCGGAGGTCCTTCTTGCCTTCGGCCGATGTCGTGTCGCCAAGGAAATGGCCTTTCAGGTAATTGGCAACCTCTGGCTGTAAGTGATCGCCGTTTTGTGACCACTCGGTCAAGAACCCGTGCAGTTGCTCTAGCTCGATAAACAGGTGCTTGGCCGTACGGATTTCGGGGGTGGAACCAGAGAGCGTGCTTTTCGGATTGATTAGTTCCGCAGGCGAATAGGTCGCGCCGCACTTGCTGCAGTTGTCGCCCGGCTGGTCCGGCGCGTTGCAGGTGGGACAGGTGCCCGTGACAAAGCGGTCGGCCAAGAAGGTGCGTTGTTCCACATCGAACAGCTGCTCGATCTCTTTTTCTTTGACTAGGCCTGCATCGCGGATCGTTTTCCAGATCTCGTTACACAGCGTTCGGGTTTCGGTGCTGTTGGTGCTGCCGTAGTTGTCGAACTGGATGCCAAAGCCCGCAAAATCACGTTGGTGTGCGGCGTTCGATTCGGCGATCACTTCTTCTTCGGAACGTCCCTCAGCACGGGCTCGAATCATGATGGCGGTGCCGTGCGTGTCATCGGCGCAGATGTACAGGCAGCGGTGGCCACGCAGGCGTTGGAAACGGGTCCAAATGTCCGTCTGTAGGTATTCGACAAGGTGCCCTAAGTGAATCGGTCCGTTGGCGTAGGGCAACGCGGCGGTCGCGAGGATTTTTCGTGTGCTCATCAAATCCGTTTGTGTTTGAGTGGTTTGTTTGGCGAGATTTTAGCCCATTGCGGGACAACTGGAAGGACGCCCTGTCAGGCCTCGGCGCTGGGTTGGTGGCGTTCAGCGAGTGGCGTGATGACACGCCGCAACCCAGCCAAGTTCGCGTTGAGTTAGAGAAACGACCGTGTTGCAATCGGGCAACATCGACTCGAAAAATGCGGTGGTTTTGGGCAAAAAAGGTCTTGGCATAGCCTGTGCGATCAAGCGGAACAGAACGAAGATCGACTTTGTTCGACGCGGTTTGGTAACTCTTTTTCTGACGCCAATCATCATGAGGCATTTTGTGAACACTCCAAGCACTCAGCCCCAACCAGCCACGAGTCCGAACCGCGGAGTTCGTACTTTCGTCATCGCCGTCGCGCTGGTTGTCTACGGAGCCGCAATGGGATTCTGCCAAGAGCCACCACGGTTGCAACAGGGCCAGCAGCCCCAGCAAGCGATTAAAAGCACTTGGGCCAATAGTTGGGAAGAGGCGGTCAAGCTATCAAAACAATCGGGCAAGCCGATCATGCTTCAGTTTGCCGGCAGCGATTGGTGCGTGTGGTGTCAGCGGTTGGAGCAAGATGTTTTGAGCCAGCCTGAGTTCGTGAAATGGTCGGACCGAGTGATTAAACTGCGCGTCGATTTCCCTGCGAACTTTCAACTGCCCAAGCGAGAGCAAAAACAGAACGAGGTGCTGAAAGAATGGTACGGTGATTTCGTGAAGTCTTATCCGACGTGCTTGTTCATTCAGCCAGACGGACACGTGATTGGAACGCTGGGCTACGTCGACGGCGGGGCACGTCAGTGGATCAGTCGAGCCGAAGGTGTGCTGCTGAACATGGGTGACCTGCACGCATCTGCAACGCACGGTTGGCTGTCACCGCTCGCTGCCGTGATCGAGGGTTAATGATGTTTCTTATTACACTCGCAACGCGAAGCGTTGTCGCTTGCTTACGTGAATTGAGCGAAATGGCCACTGTGCTGGTCAGCCTTTTTGTTCGGCAACCTGTCCGAGTAACAGTTCGCGGATATCGCCCTCGATCGTGACAGGTTTTTTGGATTCGCGATCGATCAAAATGAAATGGAACAATGACTTGAGGGCAGTCTTGCGGCTGCCCTCTTTGCGTACTTGCTGTTCGACTTCACCGCTGCCACTGCCCAGCGTGACTAGCTTCGTCGAGACAACAACGCGATCTCCTTCGATGACTTCGTCGCGGAACCGCAGTCGCATGTCGATGATGATGAAGCCCAGACCGTCACGGTCCAACAACGCCTTCAGCCCAATTTGCTCACCGAATCGCCAGCGAGCCTCCTCCAGCAATTCTAAGTATCTCGCGTTGTTGACGTGGCCGAAACTATCGCAGTGAAAGGTGCGGATCGCGAACGAGGTTTCGTGCAGCATCGATTGAACTCGTGGCCTGAAATGGTCTAAGGAGATGCGTTGCTAACAAGTGTCAGAGTGAATCAATTTTCAAGGTGAATCGCCCCAAGAAACGAACCCGTTAAATACCCAGAAATTCACTCGTCACTGGTTAGGGTTTTGAGGTTGTTCTGAACGCTTTGCTCATTCGCCGAAAAGCATTCGATACGTCCATTCCGATTTTTTGGACTTGATCCGTGGCGCGATTGTCCACGGCCATTCTTAACTTGTCGAGTTCCTCGCGATAAATTCTGGCCTTCGTGCTCTGGAATTCACTGACCGAGCCGTTGCGGAGATAGGTACCTACCTCCAGCCTGCGCGATAGGTCATCCGAGAATCCAATCCACTTTTGGGCAGCCTCCCATTGTTTGTTTCTGGCCGAGAGCACGGCTTCTGTGTTTACGGCAAACAGATCCTGCAATACTTCATCATGCGCGGGGTAATACAGGTAGCAACCGACCACGCTCGCGATGACCAGACCCGATACAACCGTGACCCCCAGTATCCAACCCGGGACGTCGGTATCGAACTTTTTTTTTGTCTCGTCTGGGGAGAAAAACCACTCCTCAAAATTGTAGACTCGATCAGCGAGCAACAGCAGTCCTCCGCATCCGATCAGCAAAAGCAGCATGGAAGTGCCTCCGACTTCGGATGACTCCCAAAAGTCGGTGGCCTGTGTCATTGCATTCGCCGTCAACCCGTCTTGGCCGACACTGTAAGGATGAGTGTAAACGTCAAAGGCGTGGGTGTGACCCGCTGGATCGATGCCCTTCGGATAGAGCGGTTTGTCGACCAGGTACGCAAGCCCCACAGTCGTCGTCAGCAGCATCAGATAAAAAACGAACACGCGGAAAACGCCGTACGTTTTTCCTAGCCAGAAAAACAGCCCAAGATTGGTTCCCGCACCAAGAATCAACAGCGAAAACGCGGCACCGATCGAGTTGCCGTGCGAAAACATTCCACCGATCTGGCTCATCGCGAGCAAGGGCGAAGAATAAACGGGTGTCCCGACAAGCGCGACAACGATCGGAGCGAACGTGTTTTCGACCTCGACTTGATTTTGCAAATACCCCTTTGGGAGCAAGGTTGCCAGCAGCGTTGAGGCGAGAATTCCGATAGCGATGTAGGCTCCCGTTGGACCGACTATTTCTTTCGCCGTCGAGTACATCAAAGCGCCCGTTCGCTTGATTCCGGGGGTTGGCAATTTGTCGTTCGGATACTCTTGCGGATCGCTGGGCACCCACCGGCCCCAAAACGCCCCGAGTCCACTGACGATGACCAACGCGCACAGCGAAAAAGAGAGAATGGCGATCGGATCCGACAGCGTTAGTCCGTACAGCACAGACATCGGGTTGAAAAGCGGAGCCGTTAGACCAAACGCAACGATGGTTCCACGCTTTACTCCGGCGCGATGAAGTTCACGTACGATCGGAATGACGCCCAGCGAGCACACGGGCAAGAGCATTCCGATTAACCAACCGATCAAGAGGCCCCAGCGGGTATCGTCGGCGAAAATCCGTCTTAGCTTTTGCGGGTCCAGCATCCGACGAAAAACGGCGGCGATAAAACAGCCCGCAACGATCCAAAGCGAAGAATAGACGATGGTCTGGAACAGACGAAGTCCGCCACCGGCAAGGTAGAACTCAATCATGGTTATTCACTATCCGGATTTTGTGCTTTTATGCAGGCAGTCAATTGCTTTAGATAGCCATCGATCGCAGCCTTTTTTTCGCGAATGCGGTTTCGGATCTCCTCGACGGATTGTTCCGCAGTCGCACTCTCAAGTAGCTCGCCGAATGATTCAGAAACACTTTTGACCTGCGCCCAATTCGTTTCGTCCATGTCGCCATTGCCGGCGATGCTGGGAAGCCAACGGACGATATCGGTCAATTCGGTGATCACATCAACCTTGACTGTGTGGAGCTTTCGACCAGTTTCCTGATGACCATGTTCATGCTCATCTTCGTGATCGTGCTCATGGTCGCTCTCCTGGCCGTGCTGATGTTCGTGCTGACGTTCGTGCTCGTGCTTGTGCTTGTGCTCGTGCTTGTGCTTGTGTTCGTGCTTATACACTAGGTAGTAATGAGAATGAGCCGAGCTGCCGGTGCCGTGCATGATTTCTTCGACATCGAATCGGACGGGCTCAGGCAGGGCTGCGTCTGAATTGATGGCCGAAATCAGCTCGCCCAGACGAGCAACCGCCGAAGAGTATTCCTTGGGTTTGTGGAAGGTGAGCTTCGGCAGCTTTTTGGTTGCCTTGCCGGCTGGCGAATCGGTGGTGCTCGGGGCGCACCCCTGGAATGCGAAACACATTAGGCACATGCCTGCCCACAAGCGGATCGAAATGTTGGTTGGATACATCGTTTTAACTTCTTTAACTTTAATTAAGTTACTCAGTGGGGACCGGAACGGATTCGATAACTTCTTGGATAATGGATTCGCAGTTCTCGTTCTGGTGAGAGATGCGAAGTTTTAGGACGGGAACTGCAACGGCGTGAATGTCCGCTGGGATCACAAAATCCCTGCCTTGGAGAAACGCCCACGCTTGAGCCATTCGTTGCCAAGTGATGAGGCCCCGAGGGCTTAGCCCAAGCTCGATGGAAGCATGGTTGCGTGTTGCGTTACCCAGCTCGACCAAGAACCGGCGAACATTTTCGCGGACCTCAATACTGGCCACTTGTTTTTGAATATCGGCCAGCTGTTCCGACGTTAGCGCTTGCCTCAATTCTTGGTTTTGAAGTTCATCCCCCACGAATTGCCCCAACATTTTGACCTCATCCGCCGCATTGGGGTATCCAATACTCAGCTTGATCGCGAATCGGTCTAGCTGAGCTTCGGGGAGAGGATAGGCACCATGACTCTCGACCGGGTTCTGGGTTGCGATGACCATGAACGTTGGCGGTAGCTGATGCGTTTGGTTGTCAATCGTTACTTGTCGCTCAGCCATGGCCTCGAACAACGCACTTTGTGTTCTTGGCGTCGCGCGATTGATTTCATCGGACAGCAGCAGATGAGAAAACACGGGCCCTTCGCGAAACTCAAACGTTTGGCTCTTTTGGTCAAATATGCTGAACCCGGTAATGTCCGCGGGCATCAAATCTGGGGT
>CAZLFF010000044.1:0-6993 GCA_964558755.1 uncultured Pirellulaceae bacterium | reverse complement strand
GTCCGTCGGCAGAAGGTCGGGCGTGCATTGCACGCGAGCAAAACGTCCTCCGATCGTCTGCGCCAGTGCTTTGGCCAGTGTGGTTTTGCCTAAACCTGGCAGGTCATCGAACAGCAGGTGGCCTTTGGCGATCAGACAAGCAATCACTAACTCAATGACGTCTTGTTTTCCAACCAGGGCTTGGTTGAGCGATGACCGCAATCGGTCGATCTCCGCGAGTGATGAGTTGGTAGTTTCTCGGATCATGCCTCGACTCTTAGCTTGGAACGGCGAACATGTGACTTAATCTGTTGAAATGAGAACGCAGAGGCGGCTTGTCGGCACGCCGCGGCGACTTCGGCTCGACGGGTTGTTTCGATGGGTTCAGATCGATAGCGATCCATCAGCCAAAAACGGTAGAATTCATGGCCAGCTGATCGATCGACCTGCGCGAACCACTCCGGAATGGGTTTGAATTTTGGTCGTGGCAAACCTGCTGCCCAAAATCTTAAATCAATCAGTTTGCGTGTGAATACCAAACGCTGCTTCGGGACAAAAGAGCCGGCGAATAGCCACGCGAGCCATCCGATCAACGCAACAAGCTCACATCGGAAATAGACGAGAAGACACCCAGCAACCGCGAAGCCGGTTGAAAGAAACGGATGACGGGTTATCCAGCCGATCAAAGCCGTTAGCTTGGCCATGAGCCGTTGTCCTAGGGTTTGATGGCTAAACGGAATCGGATATCCGGGTGTTGGCTCGACAGGGATCCAGTGCCAACCGTCCAAGCAGACTTCTGGCCACATGTGCAGGTTTTCAGCGGTCACCGTGGATTGGTTGGCAACGCGGTCGTAGTGTTTTTTCTCGATCAGAAAACCAGTTCTTAACCGCGTCTGGTATCCCGCAGCCCGCAGCAATTGAATTGCAGTGGTCGCAAAAAGATAGGACGGCCCACCTTTTTGATCGAGGAACGAAGCGACACTGTCCGTGCCATCCGACTTCGCGACCATCGAGGTCGAATGAGTGTACTCGGTTCTCAATCGATTGACGATTGCTTCGATTTGATTCCAGCCTCCCGAGTGACCTGCTGTCCACTCTTTGGCAAGTTCGGCAACGCGTCCCTTCGTTTCGTTATCGGGTATTTGAAGATAGGGTGAACTGTTTGCCTCGTCTGCCGATGCAATGGAAACGCGGGTTCTCGCTGCGTTGTCACCATTAGTGGAGGAGTCAGAATCTACCCACAGCGGACTCGCGCGGTTGACTCGATGCAAACTCTCGGCGCGACGCAGCACGTGGTAGTTCGGCACCTGACTGACCACGTCGATAGGCGTCTGGGGAGGAATCGAATCACCATCGATACAGACCATGGCATTCTCGTTCCACGAGAACAAACTGGGGTTGTCCACGCGATCGATATGCCAAGCTTTCAGGAGCGGCGAGGCGGGTAGCGTTGTTGTTGTAAGCCGCATGATCTTAATTCGATGGGGACGAGTCGTGGGCAAGTACGCACGTTCTACCTTCCGAACCACATACCAAGGTTTTCCGGCATGTGTTTGAACTGAGATCGGGGGGCATTGGATTGCATTTGCCTCGGCGGAAATCTTTGACCAATCCCACCCGTCAAAATTCTGGAAAGTATCAACAGCGAATCGGGCCGGTACGGAACCTTCAACGAAAAACAGGGCGTCCGTTTTTTTGCTCTCCAAGTCACGTTGTTCCGTCTCCTTGGGTTCGCGAATCGTCCGAAATGTTTTTCCGGCCAGCTCCGATTCGATCACTCGCTCGACATGCTTGGCGACGGCGTCGATTGCGACGGCGCGGTTTCTCTGGCGTCGAATCTTCACAGGGCCTTCGTACGTGTCTGACGTAATGTCGTAGATTGATGGTTTGTGATCTTCGATAAATTGATCAGACTCGACCGCGCCACTGGTGGTGGCATTCTTGCCGGCCATCAACATGTTGCCGTCGCCCACCCCTCTGCGAGCAAAATCATTTTGAGTTCCCAGTTGTCCTCCGGAAAATGGCGAAAAGCCTCGGGTTAGCAGGGTGGAATCCTCCGGCACAACTAGCCACGCAAGTCCACCGACGGCTGTTAAGACAACCAGTACCAGGAGAATCGCAAACGCATTGACCGGCAGCGTCGTTGATTGTGCGTCGAGCGATTTTTGTTGGAGCCGGTTCCAGTAGTTTCCCAGCAACCACCACAGCGCGATTATGCCGTAAAAGGATGCAGCTACCAGAACGATCATGTTGTCCGCCATAAAACAGACAAATAGGACTAATGAGCCGCTAAGTAAAAATGCCGTCTTGTTGAAAGAACCAAATCGGGAAAACACCGCGAGGTACCAAGACACAACCTGGAGCATCAACAACGCAACGATTTCATAGGCATCACCTAGCCCGCATTGTCTGGAAACCCACTGAACGGCAATCACGAGCAACGCCATCGCAAATGCACCGCACTGCAGGATGTGGACCGTGGATTTGTCTTTCGAGCGATCGGCTTGTCCCGCAAGTCTTCGAACAAAGAAGACAAACAGAACGATCGGAGTCGCCACAAACAAAAGTGTTTCCAACCAAATCGCCGTGGCCCAGCCGTGGGTTGGCATACGGAACAATTGCACGACCAAGCACGCAAGAAGCGTCATCAAGACGACTTCGAGGTTTGGATAATACGAGGGAGTAACGACTCTTTCTGGCTTAGCAATTCGCATGCACTTCTCCAAAACCAGAAGGGTGCCCGTTGCTCAAACCAAAGCGAACAGCCGGCTCTTGGCTGCTCGGCTCTTCGATAGGCGATGTGGGAAAACTCTCAACATCAAGTCTTTTTTCTAAGTAGTCGTTTACGCAAACTTGCCGCACTGAATTTGAGTACTCAATCGTGCCAGAAGACGCGCGCGTGCAGACGAGAATCGTGAGCAGATTCCCCGCTTCAATCGAGCTGTTGGTTGGGGGACGATTGTCGGTGCAAGCTTGGAGCTCTTCGACCTGTGGCAGCAACGCCAAATAGTCCAGCAAGCCATCCAAGCCGTTACGATCGCCTGTTCGTGGCGCAAACTGACTAGGCAGGCCGATCGCAACCAATTCGATTCTCGACTTGTACTCGTGCAGGGTTCTGCAAATGGCGCTAGCGATTCGGATCGCCCATTCGTAGGTGCTGTGGCTTCCTTTGCCGACATGATTTTCGGGCGTTAGGTCGATTAGGATTCGAACGGGCGGTCGTGAATTGACCTGCCGCTCGCGAACGATTAATCGATTGCAACGGGCGGTGTGCATCCAGTGAATGTTCTTGATCGGGTCACCATGGCGATATTTGCGAACACCAATCGTCTCGCCCTCGTTGCCGGCTAGATCGCTTGCTAGTCCTTTGATGTCGAACTGCAAACCGTTCAAATCCAGAGCCCCTTCCAAGCTTTCGCAGCCCGGCCAGACGATGGTTGAACCCTGTACGTCAACAGGTTGGGTCGCCAAGTAAAGCCCGAACGGAAATCCATTGGTTAGCCGAGGTGTTCCACCCGGTAGTTTGCCACGATGATCGGGTTTCACGGGCCACTCGAATTTGGATACCGACCACGCAGGCAATCGCTTAAGCCCGACCGCGACGTGGTCCTCGTCTGACTCGACGTCTTGCAAGAAATCACCTTCCAGCATCAGTCCGAAGGCCGGAATGGGCCAGCGATTGACGACTTCCAAAATGACCTTCAGCGTTTGCCCCTCGACCGCTCGGTTCTGTTGGAAGTAAAGCCGACAGGTCAGCCCCTTCATGCTGAGCCACGGCCATGCGGCACCCAACGCGAACAGGGCGATCAGGACGGACATCAAAATGAAGCCTTGTGGCCCGACAAAAATCCCCACCAGCAGGGAGGCCAGCGCACCACCGACGACCCAGCCGATCGGCTGCTTTAGCCAATAGACGTAGCGATTCAAACTGGGGCAGAAGTCGTGGTTCATCCCACGGACTGTTGCCCTTAATATGCGGCGCATCATGCAGACCAACCAAATCGATTAAACAAAAATAAGGCGATGTTCATATACTGACCTAGCAACGTCGTTCTCCGTCGTGCGGTAGAGACGACATGCTCGCGAGAATCCAAGCTCTGAAACCACCTAGGTGGATTCGCAGCCGGAAACGCGGAAGCGACGATCCTTGGTCATCGGTGTTTCAGAAGCTCACGCTTTGGCTTGCCCCCAGACACCAATCAGGGATGCCAAGGACGCAGGCGGTCTAGCTTCACGCGCGACTGCCTCGAAGTCGGCCAGTCGTCAGGCCGCCACACGACGAACGTGTGCAGCCTAATGGCCAAATCGTTTGCAGACGGCTTGTGATACCGAGGACAAAGATATTCAACGAGTCATCGCGCGCTGGCGCGGTGACATGCGTCAAATTACGAGATGGGCGAATCGGTCGGGGGCCCACGTGCCTGCGGAGAGAATGAAACGGCCTCGTAGTGCAACGTCGGCCGAAATTCACGAAAAGCGGCAAACGACTCCGCCGCGAAAAACGGAACGTTGGGTGTCGCAATCTGGAGAAGATCGAAACAGCGACAGACGGCACAATCGTGATCGGCCCCAAATGCCGGGCCGTCGTAACTAACATCACAGCAGCAACTGCAGCACGTAACGGAGTTGATCGCTTCCGCATGCAGGCCAAAAAAATCAGCCCGATGAAATGACGGACCGAAGTTCAAAAACAGAACGACGTAGACTGCCAAGAAACGTATAAATCGCTGCTTTTGCCGACGCATTAGGCTAAACCACGAATAAGTGTTTCACGGGCACAAACGAACAAACCATCATTCGTTGCTACGTGCGGAAAAGGAACGGGGTTCACGATTTGGCAGGGGCTTGCGGTAACCCGCCACCCTCATTGTACTACGCCCAAGCGTCCATTTTGTTAAGGAAACGTCAAAACGGCCAAGGATAAGTTATTTCGGTTAAAACAAGCCGGCGGTGGCCACTTCGGAAGCTGCTCTACTGCAAGCCACCTACGACAACGGAAATGTTTTGCCCGCCGAAGCCAAAGCTGTTGGTTAATGCGATGTTGCATTCCGCTTCACGCGCCACGTTCGGGACGTAATCCAGCGGGCACAGCGGATCTTCGTTGGCGTAGTTAATCGTTGGTGGCAGCACATTGTCACGAATCGCCATCAGGCAAATGATTAGCTCCGTCGCACCCGCCGCGGCAATCAAGTGACCCATCATACTTTTCGTGCTGGACACCGGAGTGCTCATCGCATGCTCGCCGAATACTTCTTGGCACGCTTTGCTTTCGACCTTATCGTTCACCGTGGTGCTGGTACCGTGAGCATTGACGTAATCGATTTGCTCGGGCTGTAAGCCAGCGTCGTTGAGCGCCATGTTCATGCAGCCGATCGCTCCGCGGCCTTCGGGGTGGATATCGGTGACTCGGTACGCGTCAGCCGTACTGCCGTAGCCAAGAATCTCGCCCAAAATGTTCGCGCCCCGAGCCTTTGCGTGCTCGTACTCTTCCAGCACCACCATCGCAGCGCCCTCGCCCAGCACGAAGCCATCACGCAAGCGATCGAACGGGCGCGATGCACCAGTTGGGTCGTCGTTGTTGGTTGATAGTGCGGTAAGCAAGTTGAAACCCGTGACACCGAAGGGGTGGATCATGCTGTGCGTGCCCCCCGAAAGCATGACATCGGCTTCGCCGCGGCGAATGATTTCGGTGGCCTCACCGATCGCCTGGCTGCTGGCCGCACAGGCGGTTAAGCAATTGGCATTGGGGCCTTGCGCGTCAAACAAGCTGGCGACATGGCCGACGGGCATGCTGGGTTCTTGTTCGAGTTCTTGCAGCGGGTTGAGCATTTCCAAACCGGCCTTGGTGAACTTGAGCATGTCAAGGTTGCCCTCGGCGTCCATCGACTTGGCCATCATCGAAGCGAAGCAAACGAAGTCTTGATTGCCTTCACCGCTGCCCATGTAGACGCCAAAGCGACGTCGGTTCTTGATCGCATCACCGACTCCTGATGAGTTAAACGCTTGGATGGCAGCTCCGGCAGCGAACTTGCTGTGGCGGCCACGCATTTTCCACAGGTCGGGATTATCAACGACGTTGGCGATATCCCAGTTCTTGATTTCGGCCGAGATTTTCGTCGGGAACTTGCTGGCGTCGAAGATCGTTGTATAGCCGACACCCGACTTGCCTTCTTTGACGGCCGACCAAACCGTTTCGATATCGTTCCCCAGCGGGTTGATGACGCCGACGCCGGTGACAACGACGCGACGACGTTGGTTAGATGCAATCATCAGTTTTACGCTCGGGTTGAAAGGATGTGAGACGGAGTTCTATTCCGTGTCCGCGCTGTCGTGATGCATACGGAGTCGCCCCCGTGTACTGCGAGTAATTAGTTGTTAATGAACCACGATTTTTCGGCTTCGACCATGTGGGCCGGAACATTGATTGGTGTCCCATCGGGGTTCACACCAACCTCAAAGAGCCGCAGTAGCCGAATCATACGACAGAACTCTGCCGGCTCAAAGAGCTCAACGTTTGTGAACCGTTCGTCTTCCAGCTTGGCGAACATCAGGTTGATCTCGCCGTGGGGTTCCCCGTTGATTTGCGTGGTGCCTTTGACCATTGCGCCGATACCGTCCTGGTTTTGGATGACCGCATCAAATTCAATGGTGTCGCCCGGATAAGCATCGGTTAGAAACTCGGCCGACATGATTTTGGCCAGCACGATTCGGTCGGTGAAGCCACTCAGTTGCCCCACCAACAGCCCACCCGTTTGCGCCATGCCCTCGACGATCAGCGACGGGGGCAGAAAGGTTCGACCGGGCGCGTATTCGTCGACGACTTCTTCGGTCAGGCTAACGGCCTTGATTGATTTGGCGCTTTCGCCGCTGACGAATTCGGTAAACCGATCGATCCAAAACCAACGCATGAGATGTCTATTTGCTTAGGGTGTAAGTTGAAAAGGCTGCGGCGCCGGTAGTGGCAGTTACAGCCGTCTTGATCGCCCGAAGGTTTGCGCCCGGACGCCTGTCGGG
>CAZLFF010000043.1:0-26351 GCA_964558755.1 uncultured Pirellulaceae bacterium | reverse complement strand
TCAACACCGAACGTGTACTTTACCTCGTAGTCATGCAGCTGACCGTCGGGCCCTTCCGTCCGAACCATGAATCGCTCGCCGTCGCGAAACATTTTTGACTCGACGCCAAAATGAGTCAGACTCTGGTTGTTAAAGTCCGCCAACACAGTCGCGTCGGTCGCGACTTGCATCGCAAGGTCATGATGTGAGCCGTGGAAGGCATCCAGCTGCGACTGATGACAATCGCCGCACGTTTCGCGTCCAACATAGGTCGCCTTTGCGTCGGCCGGCAGGGACGAATAGTAATCCGCCAACAGGTAGCCTCCGACCAAAGCGACCGAAATCGCGAGCAAGATTAGCGTTTTGGGTCGGTTCATGGGACGATGTTTTGGCTGTTGGCAGCTAGACAAGTAATCAAGTTTAATCGCTGCCCCACTTCGCCGAAACAGCCAAGACGATGGCAAGTGTGGTAAGCTGGACCGGGTGGCAATCACACCTTGCGCCGTCGGTCCAACAATAGTGCAAACAGAATGCGGTTGGATTGGGACGGGTGCTGACAAATGCGTTTGGGTTGGAACGTCTAACGGTGTGACGACAGGCGATACCTGTTCGTGTTGGGTTCGAGGCAGTCGATGAAACGGCAAGCGAACGATTCCGATTTTGCGCGGCTTTCGGGCGCGGGTGGCCGTAGTGTTTGCGTTGAACTGTCGCAGTTGACGGGTGAGCCAGTACACCGGCCGCAGCAAACCGATGGCGTGCTGTGGCTGCCGCGTCCCCTGCCGCCCGGGCGAGCTGTGCATCTGGCCAGCTCGCGGCTTGGACGACAGCTAGAATCCTTCCCCACTTGGTTCGACGCGCTGCGAACCTTCGCGGGCTCGATCGATCCCGACACGACGTTTCTGCTGACGGCCGACGGAACAACCGCCGACCCGTTCATCCGCCGCATCAGTTGGTTGTACGACATTCCGGTCGTTCGCCTCGCACCGTTACCGAAGAAATTGTCGACATCGTGGATCGCCGATCAGATCGCGAATGAGTCGGAAATCCAAACCGTTTGGGTCGGCACCGAATCAACAAGTAAGAAGCTGAACTGGGATTCACTGCTGATCGGAATGGCCCAAGAAGTCCGTGTGCTACGAGTCACCTCCGGCGGCAACGTTCATCGAAACGTGTTGGCTAGATTGGAGCACGGAATTGGGCAGACGCTGTTGCTGGTCGATGAGCAGCTGACCAAACCGAAGGTCGTTGAAGACCTTGTCGTGAAGGGTGCGGCGGCGTGGTGGTTGTACGGCGGTCCGGCAGCTGGCCAAGATCACAACTCGAAATTGCAAGACTCATCGATCGGCTGCGAAACTGCCTCCGCCCCCGTGATCGGACTGGGTCAGATCGACTCGAGTCAGTACGTGCTGCACTGGACACGGCGACGCACGGGGCCTTGGCCCGATCAGGGCGAAGCGGATTTCTTGGACGATCTAATTTTTCGCGGACCGAGCGTTAACCACCAACAGCGGTCGGCTCTCTGTCGGATCTTGGCCACCGAGCGGCTGATTGCAACGTCTCGATTAAACCGAGCCAACGCGCGGGTGGTTTGTTTTTCTGACGTGCCGCTCCATCAGCTGGATCAGCATCGGACGTTCCGGCCGCACTTGAGTCGTTGGGACTTCGAGCCGTACGGCGTCGCCATCCGCCGTGAGACTCTGCGGAAGCTAGGAGCCCAGCCCGTGATTTACGGGGACGAACAAGCGTGGGAGCAGTTGCCCGCCGCGGACCGTCCTTTCTTTCAGCCGGCAGAAAGTCGCGATGGAAAAATCGATTGGCGACGGGAAAAAGAGTGGCGGATGCGGGGCGATGTGCCGCTGGGCCGAATTCCAGCAGACGAGGCCATCGTGTTCGTACCGTCGAAAAAAGACGCAGCATCGGTGGCTCGGCTGAGCCGCTGGCCGGTCGTGGTGCTGCAAAACGCGGGATCGTCGTGACAGAACGCACAACGCTAGCGGTGTTCATCAACGCCAGAACCGACTTGCTGATCTGAGCGTATTCCTGTAATTACGCCGAGGAAATCTCTCAAGCCGAAGGTCAAAGGATGGACCCCACGTTGCTTCGAAAATCAACATTTACCCCGCTCTGCGCCAAAAATGCAGGGCCACGGCTGGCATTGACGATGCTGAGCGTCGCGATAATCACTACCGTTGCCGGCTGCCAAACTGGACTGACCGGCCTCGACAGCAGTGAACGGGAACTTCCGATTCCCGCCGCCGCAATCGACCCCGATCAGTTTGAAACCGTGCGTTACCAATCGCGCGGTTCGGGTTCGCGAAACGCTCCGGCTGCTGGCGGCGTTCTGCGAAAAAAACGAACCGACGTGCAAGCTCTCGCACCATGGGAACGCATGGCACCGGGTGCCGACGATGAAGCGATCGATCAGTCGAATGTCGTGACCGACATTGTGATCCGAGGCAATCGACAGATCTCTAGTCCGCAGATCGTAGCCGAGATGAAGACACGGATCGGCCGGTATTTTGACGAGGACAAACTTCAGCGCGACGTGGATCGACTGTGGCGATTGCCAGAGATCAATCGAATCAATGGACCCTACATTAACCGCAGCAACGCAGGGATCGTGATCACGCTGGACATTGTCGAGCGAAGTGCCATCACGTCGGTCAAGTTCGTCGGCAACCGCGGTGTTTCCGATCGAGCGTTGCGAAAGCAGGTTGGCCTCGAGGTCGGAATGCCCCTCAATGGCCAAGAAGTCCGAATGGCCAAGAACCGGCTGGAAGAGTTCTACAAAGACAAAGGTTTCCCACGGACTCAGGTCGAACTGGGCGACGACGAGGACAATGATCCCTCGACGATCGTGTTTATCATTCACGAGGACGTGCGGCAGCGAGTTTGGGACGTCGAATTTGAGGGGAACGAAATTGCCTCCGACGCACGACTAAAGAGTTTTATCGAATCCAAACCGGGGATTGCCAAATTAATCGGCGGCACGGTCAAGCGAGAAGAGATCGATCAGGACGTCTTACGACTGACCAACTATTACCGCAGCCTCGGATTCTTCAACGCACGTATCGGGCGGGAGGTGAGCGAAAGTGATGATGGCAAATGGGTCACATTACGCTTCATCATCGACGAAGGGCCGCGTTATCGAGTTCGTAGCGTTTCGTTTATCGGAAACAATTCCTATCAGTCTGACCAACTACTTGGGCTGTTGGAATTGAAACCTAACGGTGACGAACTGCCCGAGTTTGTGTCCTCCAAGATGAACGCGGACGTGGTGGCGTTGCAAGACTTGTACGGCACCGAGGGATTTGTAATGGCCAATGTGCAGGCCGAACCAAGATTCCTCGAGGAGCCTGGCTTACTGGACATGGTGTACCGCATCGAAGAAGGCAAGCAGTATCGGGTTGGCCAAATCAACATTCACTTCGAAGGTGACTACGGAATCACCAAGCAAGAGGTCGTGCTGAACCGACTGGGCCTGAGCCCGGGCGACAAGATCGATTCGAATGTCATTCGCAAAGCAGAACGCACCTTGGGATCGTCACAGATTTTCGCCGGCCGAGGAACTCAGGGCGGTCAGCCACCAAAAATTGTCGTCCGCCCACCCGAGTTGGGCGGCAGTCAACCAAAACGCCGTTAAACAATTTCGTTCACTAACAAAACGAGCCCGGAGTTCTGCTCCGTCTCGTGCGACAGACGGACCAACACTCCGCAATCCTACCGATCAACCGGGACTGCCCCGAAAGAACGCCATGCCGAACAACTTGGATAACTCGCGAACTCAACTGGCCGTGCAGCTTGCTGCGGCCACGATGTGGTTGGCCATGCTAACCGTGGCAGCACCCGCACACGCCCAAAGCGGCACTCGCGCGAATGCGAACGCGGGTGGATTCGGATTCCCTGACACCGCACCCCGCTTTGGTCAGAGCTACCAGCAACCGGTTGCCGGTGGTACATCGGCAAATCAGGGCCAGAATTACGACACTCAGCAAACGACTTACCAATACCCAGAACTCGCCACGCCCGACCGCTATCGTCCACCGGGCAACGGACTGCCATCACCCAACATCGGCTCACCCAACGAGCTGAACTCGATCGTTCAACCGTTTGAACGCGGTGGCAACGCGGCGTATCCCGGCCAGTACAGCCAAGAGTTTCCACAGAATTATGCGGACCTTGATGTTTACGTTACTGAAACGCAAACGGGTAGCATCAACTTTGGCGGTGCCTACAACAGTGACAATGGCTTGGTCGGGCAAATCATCGTTAACGAAAAGAACTTTGACATCACCCGCTTCCCCCGCCGCTTCCGCGACATCGTCGATGGAACGGCCTGGCGAGGAGCCGGTCAGAACTTTCGCTTGGAACTGGTTCCCGGTGCCGATGTCCAACGCTACTTGGTTAGCTTTTCTGAACCGTATCTGTTTGGAACGAACTACAGCTTCAGTGCCAGCGGCTATCTGTTTGATCGGCGCTATTTTGACTGGGACGAGAATCGTTTGGGCGGTCGAGTTTCAGTTGGCCGTCGATTAAATCAAGATTTGTCGATCAGCTTTGGCTTGAGAATGGAACGCGTTCGGATCGACAATCCACGCGGCGGAACTCCCGCCGACCCCAATGACCCGGTCGATGTCGCAAACTCTCGTGCTGCCAACGGACCGACATTAAGCGACGCATTAGGGAAAAGCAGTTTGTTTTTGGGGAACGCTGGCCTGATCCGAGACACGCGTGACCATCCGTACCTGACCACCGAGGGATCGTATTTCGCGGCAACGGTCAGCCAAGCGTTTGGCGATTACACTTACACACGCGGCGACATCGACTGGCGACGGTACCGGCTGATGTATCAACGCCCCGACGGTTCGGGTCGCCACACGATTAGCTACGGCACGAAGCTGGGCATTAGCAGCAGCGACACACCGTTGTTCGAGAACTATTTCGCGGGAGGATTTAGCACCATGCGTGGTTTCGACTTTCGTGGCGTTGGTCCAACCGAGGGCACCTCGAACATCCGCGTTGGCGGTCGATTCCAATGGCTGAACACGGTCGAGTACAAGTTCCCGCTGACGGCGGACGACATGGTCAAAGGCGTCTTGTTCACCGATTTCGGAACGGTCGAGTCCGACGTTACGCTCGACGCCGATACCTTCCGTGTCGCTCCGGGATTCGGTTTGAGGATCAGCGTCCCAGGCCTCGGTCTAGGTGCGCCGCTGGCGTTTGACTTCGCCTACCCAGTCGCCCGAGCAGATGGGGACGACCGACAGGTGTTTAGTTTCTACTTGGGTGCGTTGCGATAGGCTGGGTGAGTGCCGCATGGATCGGAACGCCAAACACTAAGAAACTCTTCGTAAGATCTGCAACGATAGACAAACGCAACCACCAAACTTCGGCAAGCAAGTAAAAAAAGAGGCCCCGTTTCCGGGACCTCTTCTGATCAATCGATAAGACTCTTGTCGGGGCTTTAGAAGCCGTCATCCGATGCAACTTCGCCACCGTTGATGCTCGAAAGCTGCTTTAGCAGATTGACTTCAATTTCAGGAGCGATCTGCTTTACGTGGCCATCGGCGTAAGCAAACTGGATTCCACCGGGGTGGTTACTGCCAAATGGTTGAGAATTGGTTCTTCCAGTAGCACTTCCGTTCAAAGAATCTGCCTCGAAAGCTAAATCTTCTTCAAAGTTCAAGCGTACGACAATCGTGTTCACGCCGTAAACTGTCTCAGGTGAAAAGGCTTGAGTCAAACTTGTGTCCAACGCGCCGACCGACCATGAAGTTCGATGCGACGTTGCTGTCGTACTACCTGATCCGTTTTGTATCGTTCGCTCGGAGCGAGAAACCTCACCAAACATCAACGTGTTTGATGTTCCATCACGAACGTCACTAGACGACTTGGCTCGCTTGGCAGAGTACTCCGTTCGATCACTGCCCAACGATTCGGCTATCGCAGCTACGTGCTTTACCCTAGTAAATGGAGAAAAAACACCTTCCATCCCGATGCGAAAACGGTCGACTTGGTCTCCAACAGCCTCAGGAACGGTAAAGTAATCGTTTGGCCCTTGCGCCGCCGGCGAGTTGCCAATGTCTTGGCCCGGGCCGCCCACACCGTAGTAGTGAGCTGCTGACCCATTGAACTGCGAATCGGTCGCGGTTCTGTCATCTTGCGTCGATGAGGGACACAAGAAGATTGGAAATTCATTGTTGTCGTTGACAGCAGCGACAACACCCTCATAGTCAGCGCCCGAGATCAAGTCCGTTAAACGGTTCGATTCGGTCTCCAGTTCGATTTGCGGGAGGATCTGGTAAAGGATACTGCGGCCAATCGCTTGACTGCCGTCATCGGCCAAGTAGGTCGATCCGGCGGGATACCGCTGACGACCAGACTCGTAGTTCAACGAAGCCATAACAACGTTACGTAAATTGCTCTGACAATTGGCAGAACGAGCTGCTTCGCGTACTTGCTGGACCGCCGGGAGTAGCATTCCCACCAGGATGCCGATGATGGCGATGACGACGAGCAGTTCGACGAGGGTGAATCCAGAACGGTGGCGGCTAAGTTGCCTATTGAACATCCGAAGTTCTCCGATTTGTGACTTAGGGACAGAAGTCGCACTTTGGTGGGAAAAGCAAGCTCGTTGTGTCCGCGACGCTGACAAACGGCCTGAGAAGTAGCTGATCCTTTCCAGCACCGTAAATATAGCTCGCAATCGGCATTTTGATAGCGTCGGCACACCTTTTCGTGCTACCGTGTCACCCATGAATTGATTAACGGGCAATCAGGCACCGTTAAAACGGCCCATTTTTGCAGGGAATTGAAGCCGGTTTGGCCAAAAACTGGGCGAATTTGGGTAGCTTTTTGATCGTGCCCCGCCCGTCAGGGGGCCGCCGGGGATCTTGAGGCCCGGGGACACCCGACAGTTCTTCGTCGCCGCCAACCGAGCCATCCCCTCGACACCTTGGTAAGTCACACCGCTCGAGGCGGCCCAAATGCTGGCCACCCTCGCAATAGCCAAGCATTTCTCTGGTCAACCACGGCAAGCGGGTATTTCAGAACGACGTTTCTCAATCCCACGCGCGGTCAATCATGGGCGGCTGGCATCCAAAGAAGTGGCCTCGGGCTGACGAAATTGGAGACACGATCGAGGTCCGTTTCGCTTCTTCGCACCAACCGCTTGTTGCTTGTTCGACTGCTCGACGCCGACCAACCCCGTCCCGCGGCGAGCCAATGCGACTCCGCAAATGGACTTTCCAGTCTGACCGGTACAACCCGGCCTCTTTCCTGATCGGAACTCTTTAACTGACCCAAACTTTCCCTTTTTTGCTTCCACTTTTACCAGACCGTGTATTTTTTTGGGCGTTCGAAATGACTCACAGGACGCTTCCGCGAAAACGCAACGCGGAATGGCTCCCCAAGCCAGTTTTCAAAACTCCCCAACTAAATGAATCAGGTCGAAACGATGGCGAAAACAGCAACCAAGTCCCCGAAAACGACAGCAAAAAAGTCCACCAAAACAACTGCTCGTAGCAAAGCGACAAAGGCGAACGCAAAGCCTGCCGCCAAGAAGACCAAAGCTAAGTCGAAATCAACCAAAGCCAAAAAAGATGACTCGTTGGCTTTGTTGGACGAAACGGGACTTCGCAAGTCGGGTGAACGCCGCCAAAAAGCAGAAAAGCCAGCCGCCGAACAACGCAAAGCACCTCGCCGTCGCCGCCAAATCGATCCGACAACATGCGAGCGTGACTACACCGACCAAGAGATTCAGTTCATGCACGCCATGGACGAGTACAAGCAGCTGAGCGGTCGTATGTTCCCAACATGCAGCGAGATCTTGGAAGTGCTCAACAATCTGGGCTACCGACAGGTGGCCGACGCGACCGCCGTCTACGATCCAGACGCCGACGCGAAAGCAGCTCAGGCCGACGACGAAGATGACGACATGAACGAAGTCGAATCTTGCCTGTAGTCGCCCGTGCGTGATTGCGGCGTCTCGCCGCAATCGCCAAACGCGAACCGCAAGGCATGCGACAACGATCTGATTGCCGAGAACCCCATCCCTGGGCGCGTCGTGGCAAAGCTTAGATTTTTATCGTGCGAGGTCCGATGAATTCGCCTGGGGCGGGGATGCCCCAGCCGCGCGTTCGAAATACGTGCCACCCTGCAGGCTGTCGCGAAACAGTTTCAGCATTTCCTGCCGCTGAGACACGGTAATCGCGGCGGTTTGAACGCCTTCTTCGGCCTTCGTACGGAACCGTTGCAGCAACTCGGACGGTTGATACTCCACATACGTCAGCACGTCGGCAATGCTGTCGCCCGCCAATTCTTCGACGAACTCGATTGAACCGTCGACGCCAATGCGAACGCTGGCGATGTTCGTGTCGCCAAACAGATTGTGCAGGTCGCCCAACGTTTCTTGATAGGCTCCGACTAAGAAGACTCCCAGATAGTACGGCTGTTGCGGGTCGAAGCCATGCAGCGCGAGTGTGCGACTAGGCTGGCCCTTTGAATCGGTAAAGCGATCCAACTTTCCATCACAGTCGCATGTTAGGTCCGCGACAATCGCTCGGCGGTCCGGTCGTTCGTTCAAGCGATGGACCGGCATGACGGGAAACACTTGGTCAATTGCCCAAGCGTCAGGCAGCGACTGAAACACGCTGAAATTCCCGTAATAAATATCGGACAACGCGTCGCACAGATTCGCCAGCGACGGCGGCACTCGATCTAACTGCGGCACCAGGGTCGCAATTTGGTTCAAAATGGCCAACGCCACGTTCTCGCCAAACGCTCGTTGCCGCAAATTGATTTCACCGGTGCGAAACCGATCGCGCAGCTGGTCGCGATAATAAATCGCGTCGTTGTAGTTCTCTTGCAAGCGACGGACGCTCAAATTTTCGAGCGTGTAGAGCAAGTCTTGGATCGGGAGGCAATGTTCGGATTCTCTCTTCTCTTTTTCGGCCTCCAACGCGTCCGCCGGAATTGGCGTGGGCTCGAAATGAGTCACCGCAAGGACGTCGAACAACAGCACGGACATGGGTGCGACGGTCCAACGCCCTGACTCGCTGACCAAACGCGGGTGGGGCACGTTGTGCGGATCGAGTGACGCCATGACGATTTCGATAATGTCAACGCAATACTCATTCAAGTGATAGTTGCGGCTGTGGGCCTGCGTGCTGGCGGTGCCGTCGTAGTCCATCGCCAACCCGCCACCCAAATCCAAGTATCCCAACGGCGCGCCGTCCTGATAAAGGTCAACGTAAAAGCGACAGGCTTCTTGGACACCGTCACGGATGTTTCGAATGTTGGGGATCTGGCTGCCGAGATGAAAATGAAGCATCTGCAACGCGTCCAACCGCCCGGCCGCCCGCAGCATGTCGACCGCTTCGATCAATTCAACGGTCGTTAGCCCGAACAAGCTGCGGTCACCGGTATCACTCGCCCAGTGTCCCTCCACCCGAGTCGCCAGTTTGACTCGCGCGCCGATCAGCGGCGACACGTCCCAGTGCTTGGCTCGCTCGATAATCAAGGCGACTTCTTCGAGTGATTCGACGACAAAAAAACACTGGCACCCAAGTCGCCGGGCTTGTAGCCCTAGGTCGATAAACTCTTGATCCTTGTAGCCGTTGCAGACAATCAATCCGTCAGGCGAGGGCAGGGACGCCATCGCGATCAAAAGCTCTGCCTTACTGCCAGCCTCCAGCCCGTGCCCCAATGACTCGCCTGCCCGCATGATTGAATCGACAACGTGACGCTGCTGATTCACCTTGATCGGGAACACACTGTGATAGGTCGATCCATACTGACACTCAGCAATTGCATCGGCAAAGGCCCCGTGCAGCCGCTGGACTCGGTCCTCGACCAAATTTTCCAGTCGCAGCATCACGGGGGTGTCAAGCTCACGCTGCTTGAGCCCCTCAATCACTTCCAATAGCGAAAACGGCTGTGTCCCGGACGCCGTCGGCGCTTTGACGATCACGTCGCCCTTTTGGCCGATGTCGAAATACCCGTTGCTCCAGCGCCGAACGCCATATTCTTCACGGGCCTGATCGAGCGTCCACCCGTCGGACCATGGAACTTCCGAGCAATCATCTGGCGTTGCAGCGACATGACGCTTAGCGACCTCGGACGGTCGACGCCGGTGTTGGCCGCTGGTGATGGGAGGCGTTGACAATGCAGCACTCCGTTTGGCTGTTCGTGGCAGATACTCCTTCGATCGACCATCTACCGACCGAACTCTCAGGCAAAAGTTCCGTAATCTTAACCGCGCGTCCCGGTACGGTCGAGCGTCAGCCATGCTACCATGTGCGGATCAATTTTCTGAACACCCTTCTACATCGGTTTCGCCGACGCCCATGAGCGCCCTCGCGACTTTATTGACAACTGCCGGATTGCTGACGGCCGCCGGTGCGGTCGAAGCCGCCGTGCACCGGCGCCGGTTGAATCAGATTCCGACTCGGATTCACGTTAACGGCACGCGAGGAAAATCCAGCGTCGCGCGGTTGATTGCGTCCGGAATGAGGGCAGGGCAAATTCGGACCTGCTGCAAAACGACCGGCACGCTGCCGAAAATGATCCTGCCCGATGCGACCGAGTTCCCCGTTTTCCGACCCTCGCGAGCCAACGTGATCGAGCAGCTGCGAATCGTGAACACGGCGGTCGAGTTCGAGTCCGAGGCCTTGGTGATCGAGTGCATGGCTTTGATTCCGCATCTGCAATGGCTAAGTGAAAACAAATTCGTGCAAGCAACCCACGGTGTGATTACCAACGCCCGAGAAGACCACTTGGACGTGATGGGGCCAACCGAACGAGACGTCGCGTTGGCGATGGCAGGGATGATCCCGGTGGAGGGCAAACTATTCACCGCCGAACGAGATCACTTAGATATTTTTACGCGGGTCGCCAAAGATCGTGGCACCGAAGTCATCGCGATCTCTGAAGCTGATGTGGCGGCGATCACGGATGAGGACTTGAATGGGTTCAGCTATGTCGAACACGCGGAAAACGTCGCCCTCGCGCTGCGAGTCTGTGCGGACGTGGGCGTGGATCGTGACGTTGCGTTGGCCGGGATGTGGGCCGCCAAGCCAGACCCGGGTGCGATGACCGCGTTCGAGCTAGAGTTTTTTGGTCGCGAAATTCATTTCGTTAACGGTTTCGCCGCCAACGACCCAGAGTCCACCGAGCGAATCTGGCAAATGGCACTTGATCGTTATCCCGACGTCAAGCAACGTGTCGCCGTGTTCAACTGCCGCGCCGACCGCCCGGATCGCTCGGACCAGCTCGGTCGAGTCATTGCCAGCTGGCCTCAGCCGGACCACTACCTTTTGATCGGCACTGGCACCTATATTTTTGCTCGCGCGGCCACTCGGGCGGGCATCAATCCGATGAACATTTCCTTCGCCGAGAACCGTCGGGTCGATGAAATCTTCGAATCGATCGTCGAGCTATCTGGCGAATCAGGCCTCGTCATGGGCATGGCCAACATCGGTGGCATCGGACTAGACTTAGTCCGCTATTTCGCCAACCGCAGCCAATTCAAAAAATTCGAATAGTCGTCAACAACACACTGAAAACTAAACATTAAACACTGATTGAATGGTTGAAGTTTTAACAGTCGCGATCGGCGTTGGCCTGGCCATCAGCCTCCTCTTTTCCGAGCTCTTCGGATTGGCGGCCGGCGGCATGGTCGTCCCGGGTTACGTTGCGCTCTACCTTGATCAGCCAGCCAGCATCCTGCTGACGCTTTGCTGCAGTGTTTTCACTTACTTTATCGTGCATTTGCTTTCGACCTTCGTGATCATTTACGGACGCCGCCGCACGGTGATGATGATTATCTTTGGTTACATCATTCGTATTTTGTTTGATTTTCTGCCGCTTGGTTCGTTGGGCTCATTCGAAACACTGGCCGGCGAAGAAGCCACGACTCAGGTGATCGGTTACATCATTCCGGGGTTGGTCGCAATTTGGATGGACCGGCAGGGCATTGTGGAAACCTTAACCGCGTTGCTGACCGCCTCGGTTGCGATTCGCTTGATTTTGATTCTGATCTACGGTGTCGACTTACAACTGGTGACGCCATGACGAAACAACCAAAACCAAAACACAAGATGAAACGCATCTACTGGCGCCCCAAAGCGGTCTCGCGGACGGCGTTGATGCTGATTTGCGGGATATCACTAATTGGGCTGCTGCTAGTCGAGTCCTTCCCGGTCAAGACGGAACGACCGTACCAGGCCGAAAAATTGGCCGCGACACGGTTGGCCGCCGATGCGTTCGAGACCATCTGGTTTGAACGAATGGACACGGGGATTGAGATCGACGCCGGGCTCGATCACACCGAAAGCGGTTTGTTGGGCATCACGGCATCATCGGTGACTAGCTTGGCGGGCAAGCTGGAGTCCAAACAGAGCTCGATCAACCCAAACTTTGCTGCCGTTGCTGTTCAGATTCTCAAGGATGCGGGCCTAAAGAAAGGCGACACGGTTGCAGTCGGCGTTAGCGGTTCCTTCCCCGCCTTGAACATCGCGCTTTACGCAGCAATGGAAACGCTTGAGCTTAAACCAATCGTGATCTCCAGCGCGGCCAGCAGTACCTACGGCGCGAACATTCCCGAACTCCTCTGGATCGATATGGAAAGAGCGTTGGAGCGGGACGAAGTGTTTACGACTCGCTCAATCGCTGCTTCGATCGGCGGCACCGCGGATCGGGGATTGAGTTTCCCGAAAGCTGGACGGGACGCCATCTTAAAGGCCATCGAGCGTAACAGGCTGAGGCTGATTAAGGTCAAGAAATTTTCGGAAAACGTCAGCGACCGTATGGACCTGTATGACGCCAAGGCAGGCGATCAACCAATCAAAGCTTACATCAATGTGGGCGGCGGAATGATGTCGATTGGTCGCACCGTTGGCAAACGAATGCTCAAGTCCGGTCTGAATCGCCGCCGTCCCACAAAACCCGGTGGTCAGACCCTAGACGGAGTCATGTTCCGCTTCATCGATCGGGGCGTGCCGGGCATCCATTTCGCTGATGTGGGTGAATTGCTTGAAATGTACGGCCTACCCGAATCCCCCACTTCGATGCCGAGGGTTGGCGACGCAGAGATTTTCGAACGACTTGACTACAATCGCTGGTTAGCGGCCGGAATTTTGGTTCTTGAGGTCCTGCTGCTGTATATTTTCATCCGCACTGACATCGGCTTTCGCTTGTTCCAAAGCTCGAACAAGCAGAATCAAGCAGCAACATCCGAGCCCATGGTTTAGCATTTCAGCGAACTAGCTGGCGGCAGAATTAACGGACCGCAGGCAAAGCAAGCGGGTCACCCCCCATTAGAGGTTCGGGTTATCCCGACCAACGCGGTCGCACTGATCGCTTCGAGGGCAACGGGCCAAGTCTGAGCAAGAATGCTCGAGAAATCCGACGATTTTCACTGCGTTGCGCGGTTCGCAAACCTATCTTTTGCCAACGCTTTCGAGTGCTCGGCGAGTCACGCTCTTGGATTTTCTGAGGGATGACATCGCGTCCGAATGACCACTAACCCGAAAGTGACGCACCCCATTTTTTGCCTGTATCGCATGTTTCCCCACACTCAGTTTCCAAGCCTGATCGATCGCGAAAGCTCGCTTGAGCATCGGTTAAAAATGCTGGACTACTTCGTCGCAATCGCTGGCGCAGTCTGGACATTCGCCGCCGTATTCTACGCATTGCGCAACAACGTTGCTGTTTCAGCCGCGGCGACCCTTGGGAGCCTAATTTGCTTCGCGATGTTTGTTTGCATCCGCCGTCGACCTCGCTCACGCAGCTTGTTTGCCAACCTGTTCATTGCCAGTTCCGTTATCACGCTGTGCGTTTGTACCGCGATGTCGTTTGGCAGCTACTCGCACGCCTCGATGTATTTCCCGATCGTGGTGCTGCTGGCCGCTCAGTTGGTCGGGTTTCGTGTGGCTGCGGTTTGGACCGTGTGTCTGATTATTGCCGCCTGGCACGACAATCGTCACTTCGCGACTTCGACCTTGGTCCACGACATGTTTCGTGACCGGTTCTTTCACACGACCGCCACCACGCTAACGGCTTTGTGGCTATCGTACGAAGCAGAAAAGTTCTTCAACTTGCGAACAAGATCTTTGCAGGCGTTGGCGGACAGCCTACAGGAAAAGACTCGCCTACTCGAACTGGCCGAGGAAACCGCCGGCGTAGGCCACTGGCGATGGGATTTAAATACGAATGATGTCTCGCTCTCGACCGAGGCACGAGGCATCTGCGAGCTTGACCCGAACGCATCGACCCAAGGAATGGATAATTTCATCGGCGTTTGGGAACACGATTTCAAAGTCCAGTTGCAAGAACAATTGCATAACGCCAAGGACCAAGGCGAAGACTTCGAGCAACATCTCTCATTCCAATCGCTTAGCGGCATCCGCCACGTTAGCTGCCGCGGCCTTTGCGAGCGAGATCCAGACGGCAATGTTGTCGGAGTGTTCGGAACCCTACGAGACGACACTCAGCTGCGAATCGCAACCGACCGCCTGTCCCGCAAAGCCGAACAGCTGAACAAACTAGCCAGCTTCGATCCACTGACCGGGCTGACGAATCGATTCCAGTTCCAACAACAACTGGGCACCATCGTGAGTCGCGCGATCGATCAAGATCGCAAAATGGCGTTGCTCGTGTTGGACATGGACGGCTTTAAAGAAATCAATGACACGATGGGCCACCAAGCGGGTGACGAGGTTCTCAAAATCGTCGCTCAGCGACTGAAAGAGGTCGTTCGGGACGGCGATGTGATCTCGCGACTGGGTGGCGACGAGTTCACCGTTATTCTGCGAGACACCGTTGACGAAACAGAAGTCGAAACGATCTCCCGACGTCTGGTCGATGCGATCATGCGACCGATGCAAATTGACAATCAAGAATTACACGTCGGCGTTAGCATCGGTGCCAGCCTGTGTCCAACCGATTCCGATCGTCCCGACGAGCTATTTACCTACGCCGACACGGCGATGTACGAAGCGAAAGGGAAAAAACAGGGCTTGGCCATGTACAACCCGTCGATGACGGAACAGCTACGTAGCCGCCGCTCGGACGAGAACCGCTTAGTCGGTGCACTTGACCGCGAGGAATTCCGCTTGGTTTATCAACCGCAAAGCGACATCGCCACCGGTGCGATTACGGGGTTCGAGTGTTTATTGCGTTGGAAGAACGACGGCGAGGAAATTCCACCACTGAAGTTCATCCCGCTGCTTGAAGGCAGCGGAAAGATTATCGAGGTCGGCCAGTGGGTGCTTGAGCAATCGTGCCAACAATTGGCTCGTTGGCACAAAGACGGGCACGACCTGAAAATGGCGATCAACATTAGCCCGATTCAGTTCCGCGAGCCCGAGTTTGCAGCTCGCGTCATCGAAACGCTGGAGCACTTCGACGTTCCTGCCTCATGCATTGAACTTGAGATTACCGAGGGGCTGCTGATTCAGGATCTTGAGAACACGGCAGAGAAGTTGTTCCAATTGAAAAGCAGCGGCGTCCGGATCAGCGTCGATGACTTCGGAACTGGCTATTCATCGCTAGCCTACCTAAAACACTTGCCGCTGGACCAGCTAAAGATCGACCGGGCCTTCATCAAAGACATCCCGAACCACGATGACGGCACGATTGCATCAAGTATCATCGTCCTCGGCCAGAGTTTGGACATGGAAGTGCTGGCCGAAGGCGTCGAAACGCAGGCTCAACTTGATTTCCTTCGATCACAGGACTGCCATGCGTTCCAAGGGAACCTGTTGAGCAAGCCGTTGGAGGCAAGTGATTGCCGCCAGTTGATCGAAACGCATCAGGTCGCCGCCGCGGCGCTGTAGAGTAACGCGGCTGCTTGCCACGTTGAGCCAGCCGATCACCAACCGTCGCCCGGCTCGTCATAGAACGTTAGAGCTTTGACTCGCGCCACATTAGCCAGCCGCCGATCGCGAGGCACGCGACGTTGCCCAACCAAGCGGCCGATGGCGACAAAGCGCCTTGTTTGGCACCGGTCAGGCCCAACATGAAAAGTGGGTAGTAGAGTAAAAGGATGGGCAAGAAACACGCACCAAAAGTTGTGGCGTAGTTCGCCGACCGCAGCTTCATGGCGACCGGAATCCCGATCACCGCGAATGCGAAACAGCTAAATCCGCTGGCCCATCGACGATGCGGGACCAATCGCAGCCGACCGAGTCGTCGGGTGGCCGCCTGCTGCTCCGCCAGACGCTCATCCCATGCTTCGGTTGTCAGCCCCACCAAATCGCCCGACAGCAGTTGACCGCAAGCTCGCATCGCATGATCGGAACGCAGTTGCTTGAGCCGTTTGACCTGACGTTGCCGCTCGCCCTCGATTTGATACAGATACAAATGAGTCGGATTGCCGGCTTGGCTGGACCTCTCTGACTCTGATTTCAGTGGAATTGGCAGCTCGAATTTGTCCTCAAATCGCATCGACGCTTTCCCTTCGGCATCGACGATCCCGTCAATCAAAATCACGTTGAGCGCGTGGTTCTGCGGGTCGATGGACAGCGTGGCCTCAGCTGCCGACGTTCGCACGCGGCGATTCTTTGATCCATTGATCGTAATCACGGGCCTGATCAACTTCCGGCGTTCAATGTCGTCGACCTCAATGGAGAACTGCTTCGAGCGAAAGCTACCCTCGTTTTCTAACATGCTGTACACGATCTGGTCGCTGCTTTCGAGCACCACTCGTTGAATGCCCCAATAGCTCCACGCATACGAGACATCGCTGACCCAAACGGCAGCCAAACTGGTCAAAAATGCCAGCGCCAACGCAGGGACCACGACGGCCGACTTCTTCAGGCCGACTGACTGTAGCGCCACGACCTCGTTATCCGCTGCCATGCGGCCAAAAACCACACAAATGCTGAACAGACAGGTTGCCGGCATCGCGAACATCAGCGCCTTGGGCAGCACGTACGGCACGATCCGCACGATAACGTCCGGACTGAGGCCCGCATCGGCCGCCTCATCCGCCACGCCAATCACCACCATCAGGCACACGAAAGCCAGAGAGCTGACCACAAAAATTTTGCTCAGCTCCCACAGCACGTATCGTGTTATCAGGCCGGGAAACAACGAAAAAAGCTCTTACGAAAAGGAATCGGCAGGTTGGAAAATGCAGGCGTGGACGGTATTTCAATTTCCAAAATGGGTCAATTCCAAAGGCCAAGGATATCCGTAACACTGAGAAACAGCCGATGAACAGAATTAGAGGAGCAATAACCAGCTGCTAGCATCTCATGTGCCCGTCGTCGATTCAGCTAACTGTGTTGCCGTCATAGTGGCCAAGGGTTTTACCTTACAGCAAACACCCAGCCCTAAGCCACCGTGCGATGAATACCCTCTTTAGCGACGACAATCCCCTGCAGTAGTGGGTCAGACCGGCCCTTCCGTGACAACCGCTTCGACCGATTTCGTTTCACTAACCGCAAACTTCCGCTGCGCCAGTTGCCATGTCCCAATCCTCAAGCCAAGGTTAGTCATCTAAGTCGAATGCAGTTAGTCATTTAAGCCGAATGCACTCTCATCAAAGCCGCATCACCGCGAGCTCAAGTCCATGCCAGAAATCCCCTTTCAACGCGTCCAATTGGTCCAAGACGGATCGCTCAACACTAACCGACAAACGATCGACGATGCCGACCAAGCCAAGTCCTTGTTTGCGGACTACTTCCGCGAACTGGGCGAAACTCGCGAGACCCTAATCGTCGCGACCCTTGACGCGAGCAACAACATAACGGGACTGGTCCACGTCAGCACCGGCACTGTCAACGCGTCGATCGTGCATCCTCGCGAGGTCTTTCGCGTCGCGGTGATGAACGGTGCGACCTCGATCATCGCAGCCCACAACCATCCGTCGGGTGATAATACGCCCAGCGACGCCGACCTTGAGGTCACCCAACGCCTCATTGCCGCGGGGAAGGTTCTTGGGATCGCGTTGATCGACCACATCATCGTCGGTGACAAAGTTCACAGCCTTCGTGAGGCCGGGCTCATCGACGAAATGGAGTCGAACTACGACATCCTCGAGGAACCCGTTTGGCGTCTGCCAAGCGTCATGTCAACTATTCGATATTAGTTGCATCCGGTTGCCGAAAGCCAGCACGCTGAAATGAATCCCTGGCTGGCGTCGAATCAAGGTAGCGAAAGAACGAGTTATCCATCGACTCGTCGGCGTCCGACACCCGAACCGCGAAGTACAACGCCGCGCCCGGCAGCTCACACACGACGCGAACGTCGGGTGACACGAACGCGTCGGTCGCGTACACGATTCCCAACAACGAACGATCTGCCTCGATCAACGCGACAACCCTTTTGATGTCCGTCGTGGTAGCAATCCGCGGCTGAACCGCCTCCCACAGCGTCCGTTGATCGATCGAAACTCCCTCCAACGCGGATTGAGCGTAAGCGCCCGCCGGGACGCTGGCCGGATGTCCGATGCACAAATGCCGAAACGGCACGCCGGGAAGTTGCTCGATCTGATCGAGCGTCCAATCGCTTTCCGCGTTGGCGATCAACACAAGCCTGTTTCGCAGCAACGCTTTAACCTGCTGTGACCGTGTCCCCAAAAAATCGACCCACCGTCGATCCGCGCTCAGGAACACATCGGCCTCCGCCCCGGCGACCAGCTGCCGAGCCAAGGTTCCCGACGGGGCGTAATTCGTAACCACACGGACGCCGGTTTCTTGCTGATACGCAGCGGCCACTTCATCGACGGCGTCGCGCAAGCTGGCAGCGGCAAACACTTGGACGGTTGATTCATTCAAATCGAACCTCCCGCAGCCACAGCAAACGGCCAAACACGCCCATAGACAGCCAGCCGATATCGCACCGGCGCTCGCGCGGCACATCCGATCGGACTGTCGGTTCAGCTCAGACATCGCGCTCAAATTAACCTTCATGGAACGAACAACCAAACCGTCGGTGGGCGAAGACGGATGCGTCAACTACAATCGATCGCTCGACGGTAATGCGATCCGACTCATTCCAAATTGTAACCAACTTAAGGACTTACGGTGACCGAAGCGGCGTGGAGCGCGATCTTGCTGACGCTAACCGTTGCCGGGACCGCAACGGCGATCGCTTTCGTACCCGCCGTGTTGCTGGGTTACCTCTTTGCCCGCCGCGACAGCCTTTGGTCACACGTTGCATTTACCATTTTGGAGCTGCCGATGGTGCTGCCACCAACGGCGGTCGGGTACTTGTTGCTGCGGTTGCTGGCGGACAACGGGCCGCTGGGACCAACGCTGTTCGGGTGGCGTCTGAACTGGCTGTTGACTTGGCAGGCTGCGGTGCTGGCGGCGGTTGTGATGAGCTTTCCGATCGTTGTGCGTATGGCGAAAGTGGCTTTTGAGAACGTTGATCCGCAACTTGAATCAATCAGCCACACACTGGGCCGCGGGCCAACTAGGACGTTCCTTACCGTCTCAATGCCGCTGGCCGCCCGAGGCCTGCTGGCCGCAGCGATCCTGGGATTCACTCGTGCGGTCGGCGAGTTCGGCGCGACGATTACCGTTGCCGGCAATCTGCCTGGCAAGACCCAGACTCTGGCCACGGCGATCTACAGTTCGCAGCAAGCTGGCCAACGCAGTGAAGCAACGTTTCTGATCGTCTTCGCCTTGGCGATCGGCTTCATGGCCATTTTCGCGACCGAACTTTTGATCCGTCGGACTTCGATGGAAAGCCGACGAGCATGAACGACGGGTTCGAGCTAACATTGCGAATTCAGCGACCGCTGTCATCCTTCACGTTGAACATCGATCAAACGTTAACCGAACGAGTGACCGGGTTCTACGGTCCATCGGGTTGCGGCAAAACAAGTTTGCTCGAATCAATCGCTGGCGTCGCGTCAAACGTTCACGGGCGGATCACGTTCTGCGGCGAGGTCTGGTTAGATTCGCAGGCAAAAGTATGCTTGCCTACCCAACGCCGCGGGATCGGGTATGTGCCGCAGAAGGGATTGCTGTTTCCACACCTAACCGTTGAACAGAACCTGCGTTTCGGAATCGGGCGAGGTCGCGCAACAGCTCGTTCCAGTGTTCTTTATGACCAAGTCGTCCAGCTGTTAGAACTGCGCGCGCTGCTTGGTCGCAAACCGGTTTCTCTGTCGGGTGGTGAACGACAGCGTGTTGCCCTTGGTCGCGCGTTATCTTCGGCGCCGCGGTTGCTGCTACTGGACGAACCGCTATCGGCTTTGGACCATCGGCTTCGCTACTCGATTCTACCGTTTTTACATCGCGTGCGCGACGAGTTCTCGCTACCGATGATTTGGGTGTCACATGACGCGGTCGAGGTCCAGAGTTTGTGCGATGAATTAATCGTTGTGCGAAGCGGCCAAGCGATCGATCGCGGCCGACCAGTTGATCTGCTGAACGACCCTGCCGTCGCCTCGTCGCACGATGAAACCGGCTTCCAGAATACGTTGACCTGCACGATCGAAGCGGCGTCTGACGACGAGGTCGTGGTTTCGCCCGGTGGCGACGTCTCGCTATCGGTCGCAGGCTCGTCCTCCGCCTGCAATGTCGGTGACAAAGCACTTCTAACGATTCCGGCTCGCAGCATTCTGGTGGCCACGGAAAAACCAGCGTCAATCTCCGCGCGGAACGTGCTTGAGGGCGCGGTGATTAAGCAGAAATCGGTCGGGCGAGCGGTGATCCTAACGATTAAGCTCGGCCAAGAAGGACCCGAATTAGCGGTGGAACTCACGGCTCGGGCGTGCGAGAACTTAAAAATTAAGGTCGGCGATCACTTGTTTGCGCTGATCAAATCAACCGCCTGCGTTCTGCACTCGGCGTGAACAACCCCAGACGATCGCCAGAGCACGTTTCACTTGGCAACCACGCATTCTGATGTGCCCGATCATTGGTTGCTCGCTCCGATCGGCCTTCCGAAAAAGCCCCACAGTGGGTTAGTGCAGCGTCTAGCTTAAAAAATGGCATTGGCGAATTGATTTCATTCAATTTCAACCGTACCAAATTCGGACGCCAACCCAAAACCTAAACATTGACGCTGCACTAGGACATCGGCTGAGTTTTCCAGATCTCGTCCGCGTACTGCTGGATCGTACGATCACTGCTAAAGTGACCGCTGCCCGCCACGTTGATCACGCTTTTTCGATGCCACAACGAGAGATCAGCGTAGTCCTTGGCCACCTGCCGCTGGCAATCGATGAAGCTACGGAAATCGGCAATCGTTAGCCACTGGTCGTTCGCGTCACGCAACCCGGCGATCAGCATGTCAAAAATTCCTGGCTCGTGACGACTGAAGTGACCACTTTCAAGCATGTGCATGACGCGGCCGATCTCCAGATCATCGGCAATGATTCCGTTCGGATCGTAGTTCTTCCGCGTCTTTGCAACCTCGGCCGCATCCAAACCGAACAAGTAGAAATTCTCCTCGCCGGCTTTTTCTCGGATCTCGATATTGGCTCCGTCCAGCGTGCCAATCGTCAGCGCGCCGTTCATCATGAACTTCATGTTGCCAGTTCCCGACGCTTCTTTACCGGCTGTCGAGAGTTGTTCGGACAGATCGGTACCGGGACAGATGACTTCCATCGCCGAAACCCGGTAATTTGGCAGGAACACCATCCGCAACCAAGGCTTGGCCGTCGGATCACCATTGACTGTTCCCGCGACATTGTTGATCAATTTCACGATCAACTTGGCCACGTGATACCCCGGCGCGGCCTTGCCGCCAATCAGGACGCAGCGAGGCACCATGCCATCGGTTTCACCTCGCTTAATCCGATCGTACAAGTGAATGCAGTGCAACACGTTCAGCAGTTGCCGCTTGTATTCATGAATTCGTTTAACTTGAACGTCAAACATAAACGCTGGATCGAACTCGACGCCTGTGGTTTCCAAGACGTACTCGGCCAATCGTTGTTTGTTTTGATGCTTTACGTCCCGCCAGCGGGTCAAGAATGATTTGTCATCGGCAAAGGATCGCAACTGATCGATTTCACCTAGATCTTTCTTCCAGCGGTCGCCAATTGACTCGTCCAGCAACTGGCGCAGCCGAGGGTTGCAGTGAGACAGCCAGCGTCGGGGCGTGACGCCATTGGTCTTGTTATTGAATTTTTCTGGCCACAACCTAAAGAAGTCGGCGAACAAACCTTCCTTCAAGAGATCAGTGTGCAACTGGGCCACTCCGTTAACGCTGAAACTACCAACGATGGACAGGAAGGCCATCCGCAACTGCGGCTCATGCCCTTCCTCCACCAACGACACACGCCGCTGGAGTTCAACATCGCCCGGGTACTTCTTGGCGACTAGGGCTAGGAAACGGCGGTTGATTTCGTACACAATCTCCAACAAACGTGGCAACAAACGACCGTACAAGGAAACCGACCAGCGCTCCAACGCCTCGGGTAGCAGCGTATGATTCGTGTAAGCCATGCACTCGGTCACGATCGCCCATGCGTCGTCCCACGACTGCTGGTGCTCGTCCATCAGCAACCGCATCAGTTCCGGAACGGCACACGCGGGATGAGTGTCGTTCAGCTGAAAACAGTTTGATTCAGCGAAACCGGTAAAATCCGATCCATGCTGCCGAGTCCAGCTGGCCAGCACGTCTTGCAGGCTTGCCGAGACGAGAAAATACTGCTGCTTGAGCCGTAGTTCTTTACCGTTTTCGCTGGCGTCGTTGGGGTAGAGCACCATCGTGATCTGTTCGGCCATGTTCTTGGAGGCAACCGCTTCGGTGTAGCTGCCGCTGTTGAACTCGCTCAAATCAAACACGTCCGTGGCGGTAGCCTTCCACAGTCGCAGTGTGTTAACCGTTTCGTTTTGGTAACCAGGAATCGGCATGTCAAACGGAATTGCCAACACATCCGAGGTATCGGTTAGCGTGGTTTGCAATTCGCCACTGTCATTGATCCGCTGGCAGGTGTGCCCATAAAAACGGATTGTCCGCGCGTCCTCGGGACGCTCGAACTCCCAAGGATTCCCATCGCGCAGCCAGTGATCCGGGTCCTCAACTTGATGCCCGTGCTCGATGTGCTGATGGAACATTCCGTACTCGTACCGAATGCCGTAGCCAACGACGGGTAGTTCCAAGTTCGCACAACTGTCTAAGAAGCAAGCTGCCAAACGCCCCAAGCCACCATTCCCGAGTCCCGCATCAAGCTCTTCTTCAGCGAGCTCCTCCAACTTCAAACCGTAATCGTTGGCAGCTTTGGTCGCCAAGTCATCCAGCCCCAGGTTCTGGACTGCATTGGTCAGCGAGCGTCCGATTAGAAACTCAAGCGAAAGGTAATAAACCTTGCGTCGGTCGGTTGCCGAGAACTTTTTGGTCGTATCAACCCAGTCGTTGATCAACCGGTCGCGGACCGCGATGGCTAGGGCTCGGTACAGGTACGTCCGGTCCAACTCGACTTGGTGATGCCCCAACGAGTAATTCAGATGGCGAACAATTTCACGATCAAGCGTAGCCAGCGAAAAATTCACGAGTTAGTCCTCGGGTTTCGAATTCGTGGTTCAACGATGCCGCAGCCTAAAAGCCAGGCGAACCAAACAACAGGTGCCTCTACCGTTATCGTTAGCTTTGTCGAGAAAGTCCAGAGCATCGACATGCGGACGACCGCTTCACCAGTCAGAGCAATTGATTGGAAAACGAATCACGACGCGTCTTGCGGCGACTTGGCGGTCGCTAGGGGCCAACAAGTGAAATCAGATAGCCACTGGCTGGGCACTGCCTCAGCCGGGCTTGCTCAAGAAACTCGGTCGTAATGGCCGCCGCACGATTGAGCCTGATTTCGAGCAAAAGCCAACTGGGAAGGCAAACCCCCAAAATGGGCAAGCCCCAACGCCCAGAAAAATAAAGTCGCGCCGGACAGCGATTATTACAGCCCAACGAGTTTCCTGCCACCGTTTCCACCGTGCAATCGCTGGTTCTTTGGAGTTCACAAACAAAGATTTTAGCGCTGTGGATGCTCAGCCAGTAAAAAAGTGCATCAAGGCCTCTCCACTGGATTTCCAAATCCAGTGGAGAATTCAAATGCTCAGAAACAAAGTTCAGTCAACCTAACCCCAGCTTCGGCACTTGATGGTGAGCGGATTAGACCGGCAAGAAGCCAATCCAAACGAGTCTCTGTCCGTGCTCAAAGAAGATCGCTGACTACGGAACGCACAATCAGCGATGCGAATTGACTAATTCGGTTCGTTTTTCCCAAGGTGACAAGGTCTCGATCGAAGAGTTTTTCAGTATGGTCGAGCAGGTCGCATCAGCTCTGGTCTTTCCGATCATTAAGTCGAAAAACAGAGAAGGGTGACTTAGCAAGCATGGAACAACCCAAAATTTGTCGAAGACTCGGTTCGCGACTTCGCAGCCAGTCTCCGCGGCGACCCTCGCATCATCTGGTTTCGATGCTCTTCCGAGAACTTCGAATCCATCCACAACGCCCACGCCGAAATCGAGTGCGACAAGGCTTCAGGTTGAGCCGCGACTGGAATTCCCAAAGTGCCTCCGCGTGTCAGACCGAGGCGCTCAATTGGGCCCATCAACCCTATCAGCCCGGAGGGCGAAAGATCGCTGCCGGTGGCGTCAGCCACCGGAATCATGGCAAAATGTCTCAAAGCCCAGAGGGCGACACATCCGCCATGAAAAAGGAGACGCAAATGTCCGGTGGCTGACGCCAACAGTAATGATGTACCGCCCTCCGGGCTAATCGCCAATTCAACAACCACAGCGGAAAAATCGACCGGTGGAAGTTCGTCGTCCTACTGGAACTGCATGTTTCGAAGCGCGATCTGCTCAAGCTCTGCATGACTGACGTCGGCGGGTTTTACGGTTTCGACAAGCTGGCCTTGTCTCATGATTCCGATGTTTGTGGCGATGTCCTTGGCACGGTAAAGATCATGAGTCGCCATCAGGACGATCGTTTTCTGGTCGCCAAGCTGTTTGATCAACTGGGAGAACTCGTTTGCTGCTTGTGGATCAAGGCCCGATGTGGGTTCATCCATCAGAATGGCGGTCGCATTCTTCGCCAAAGCAATCGCAATGCCGACCTTCTGACGCATGCCTTTCGAGTATTGACTGGCTCTGCGCTTCGCATCTTCAGGGCGGAGTCCCGCGTTTTCCAGAAGCTGGAGCTTTTCTTTTGTGGAGAGTCGATAGCCGGCAAGCGTCGAAAAGTAGTCGAGGTTCTCGACGCCTGAAAGTTGGCCGTAGAGCGAGACGGTTTCAGGGATGTAAGCCAGATGACGCTTTGCCAAATCGGGTTGCTCGGCAATGCAAACGCCGTTGACCAACGCGGCTCCCGATGTCGGTGCGATGAAGTTCAGGAACAGGCTGATCGTCGTCGTTTTGCCCGCGCCATTGGCTCCGACCAAACAATAGACTTCTCCGGAACCGATTTTCAGATCGAGCGAATCCAGCGCCAGATGTTCGCCGTATCGTTTTGTAAGTTGCTTTGCTTCAAGCACTTTCGGCTCCTGATGTCTGAGGCGACTGATTTTGTACTCTGTTGCTGGCCAACACGCGATACTGCCTTGTTCCCAAAAACGTCAACACGATCAACCAGACCAGAATCGGGATGACCGACCGCAACGAATCGAACACGGTGTACCGCGTCGGAAGGTCCGCTTCCTGAAAGTTCGGCAACGCAGCGATGGATTCTGCCGTGCATGGCTCGTTGGCAACGCTTTTTTCGAGGAACACGTCGACAACGCGGGCTTGAACATCCGCTGCATGGGCGGAGAAAGCAATCAGCGTGCGTTCGCTGTTGCCTGAACTCTGATTCGACTGGTTGCGAAACGAAATAGCCGGCGAAATCCAATTGCAAAAGTTCAGATAGTTCGCACGCAACAAATTTGCCGAGTAATGAGAAGTCACATGGTCCGCGGCTTGCTGACCAACGGCGTTGTGAGCCAGCAGGTACTTGACGAGTGCCATCTGTTGTTCGTCATCGGTGTCAATTTCGATTTTCGGATTCTTTGACCGAAAGCTTATGACAAGCTCTTCGGTCCTTTCCGACGCGTGATCGAACTCGGTTTTCTCCAGGTCAATCAGTTGGCTTTCAGGAAGCGTTGGAATTCTTTCCTTAACCATGTACGAGACGCACCCGGGCACGATCATGACCAGCAACAACCAAAGTAGCAACAAGGCGGCTCCGTTGGTCGCGGAGGATTTGGCGAAGGAGTTGACGAAGTGGCTGAGCGCTGCCCAAAACAGGAGGTATGTCGCCGCCACAATGTTCCAACTGGCGAGGTTGGCTACAACATTTGAATTGAACTGACTGCCGTGTTTGATCAATAGGACTCCGTTGACTAGGCAAACAATCAACGCGATCACCGGGGCCGCGCGCACAAAGCAACGTAAAGCCATCAGTCGGCCGAGGCCGCGTGTTTGAGCAACGG
>CAZLFF010000042.1:0-26575 GCA_964558755.1 uncultured Pirellulaceae bacterium | reverse complement strand
ATCACTCGCCTGTTTGATTCGATCTTTGACGTCGAAATCGGGGCCGGTGTACAAGGGTTAGGCTCTTGCTGTGAGACGAAGACGTTGTGAAAACGTGCGGTACAAATTCGTCTGGAGGCAGTCGAGCCACTGACCACCGTCAAAGCGGTAGCGGTTTGCCGGTCGAGCGATCCACGATCCATGTGGAAAATCGATCGACGCAAAAGCGGTCGTCTCGTGCCTTCCATGACACAGCACTCTAACCTAAAACACAAGCGTTTCGCGGGTCAAGCTCAGTTTCTCGTGCGTTTCAGACGCGAGACCACACATGATATCAGTTTGGTCAACGGAGCGACTAGTGCCCGATGTTTTCATGCATAGAGGTCATAAACCGGTGTTTCTGCTGAGATCGCATTGGCGTGGATTCCCGTTAATTCGCCGCAACCGACACCCTATTTCTACGGTGCGAGCCTTGTGATTTTATTGCTGCGTGACAAAATGGACCTGCTGTCCCACCGGAATACAAATGGAAACGATTTTGAACAATTCGACCGACGTTCGCGTCAATTTGGGAGACCGTAGCTACACGATTACGATTTTCGCTGGAGCCATGGATCGGGTCGTCGAGTCGATCGCGACGGCGATGCCGACCGACCATGTCCTGTTAGTGACGGACTCGAACGTTGGCCCTCTGTATCTGGATAAAGTTCAGCAGCAGTTGCAGACTAAAATTTCTCGCGTCGACTCGATGGTCGTCCCAGCCGGCGAAGCATCCAAGTCGGTCGGCCAATGTGATCAACTGTGGCAACAGATGATCGAGCTGAGAGCCGACCGGAAATCAGCCGTCGTGGCGCTGGGCGGAGGAGTCGTCGGTGATTTGGCGGGCTTTCTCGCTGCCAGTTTTACTCGCGGATTGCCGTTCGCTCAGATTCCGACGTCTCTCTTGGCTCAGGTCGATAGCAGCGTCGGTGGTAAAGTTGGCATCAATTTGCCGCAAGCCAAAAACATGGTGGGTGCGTTCTGGCAACCGCAGACCGTTGTGATCGACCCACTGGTGCTCAGCACACTGGATGAGGCCAACTATCAAGCAGGCATGGCGGAGGTCATCAAGTACGGCGTCATCATGGACGAGCCATTTTTTGAATACTTGGAATCCGCGGTCGATGCGATTAACCAACGTGATCCTGCCACGTTGACGAAACTCATTGCGTGGAGCTGTCAGTGTAAGGCAACGATCGTCGAGGAAGACGAACACGAAACGTCAGGGCGGCGAGCGATCTTGAATTACGGCCACACGTTTGGGCATGCGATCGAAGCCGTGTTTGGATACGGAAAATTTTTGCATGGTCAAGCGATCTCGATCGGCATGACCTGTGCTGCTCGGTTGGCGAAGAACCTAGGAATGGTCGATCAAGCGTTTTGCGATCGACAGACGGCGTTGTTTACTGCCGTGGGTTTGCCGGTTGATTGCCCCACGGAGCGACATGATGAACTGATGGCGGCGATGCTGCGTGACAAGAAAGTGGCTGCCGGAAAGCTGAAGCTGATCTTGCCCACCAAAATTGGGAACGTCGAACTGATTGACGCACCAGAAGAACACAAGATTCGGGCCGCCTGGGTGAACGACTAGGCCGCTCGATCGAGTTTCCATTTCCACAGGACCCCACGCAGCATGCCGATATCGACTGATCACGATTCGAGTTTGCTGGGGCAGCCAGCGGACAACGCCGAGCGTGACGCGGCGTTAAGGTTGCACTTGGTGCCTGGGATTGGGCCGGTGACCTATGGCGAATTGCTCACGGCCTTCGGGTCGGCTCTCGCGGTCTTTACCGCCGAACCCTCACAGCTACGGAGCGTGCCGGGTGTTGGAGCAAAACTGGTGCAATCACTTGTTAACGCGTCGGACAACATCGACATTCGGCCTCAGTTGGAGCTATGCCAGAAGCACGGTATCAAGGTGCTCGATCGCGGTCACGACAGTTACCCGAAACCTTTGGCCGACATCTACGATCCGCCCAACGTGCTTTTTTGCCAAGGCGAGATTCACGACGAAGACCAATTGGCGATCGCGATCGTGGGAACTCGGCATGCGACTCGTTATGGAACCGAAGTCGCGACCAAGCTGGCAACGGGCCTAGCGATGGCCGGGTTCACGATCGTCTCGGGCTTGGCCCGCGGCATCGACGCGGCGGCTCATCGTGGCGCGCTGGCTGCCGCTGGCCGGACGATTGCCGTGCTGGGCGGCGGACTGTTGAAAATGTATCCGCCGGAACACACGAACTTGGCTGCCGAGATTGCCGCATCAGGGGCCGTGTTGTCCGAGGCTTTGCCCGACCAAGCCCCGAAGACTGGCTCATTCCCACGCCGCAATCGCATTGTGACTGGTTTGAGCCTTGGCGTGATCGTTGTGGAGGCCGGCGACCGCAGCGGAGCAGCCATATCGGCTCGCTTGGCGATGGAGCAGGGCAGGGAAGTGTTTGCTGTACCAGGTCGGATCGACAGCCGAATGTCACGCGGCTGCCACAAGTTGATTCGGGACGGCGCGACGCTGGTCGAAACCGTCGACGATGTTCTCGAACAGCTAGGCCCGTTAGCGCGGTCGGTTCAAACAGCCAGCGAAGAAACCGTGCGGCATCCGGCGGAGCTAAAACTGAGCGAACAAGAATCGTTGGTGCTGCGATCCATTCAAACTGAGTCCACCGATTTCGACTCGATCGTCGCGGAGACAGGCTTACCTGCTGCTCGCGTCCTAGCCACGATCAGCGTTTTAGAAGTCCGACGGCTAGTGCGGCGACTATCCGGCACATCGTTCGTTCGAGCGTGAATCAGTGTTAGGGGCCACGAATGTGGCAATGTAGTCATCACATTCCATGTGATGTCGCCCACCCTAACGCTTAATCGATTGAGCGAATGCACCCATAGAACCAACCACACTAGGAGTCTCTCGTGCCAGCCTTGCGGACTGCTTCTGCGGCGGCACATGGAATGTGACGACTACTTTCATAGAACACCGCACCGTTTCGCCTACGGACGCACATCGATGACGTCGCGGCCGCTGGCAGTGCCGGCTGTGCGGTCGCTGATCGCTTGGACCTCGAAGGTCGCTTGGCCCGGTTGCAGACCTACAACGACTGCCGTGAAGGTCAGCTTCTCACCCGGTCGCATTTCCAAGCGGCGACGCATGTAGAATTCGGTAAAATCGGCGTTGCGTCCCACCATCGGCAGGTTCGATTGTTGCTCGTCAACACCTTGCAAGCGAACGCCCGGCGGAACGAGCAGCGTCAAATCGACGTTCGTGTCCGTCGTCGCGCGATCGTTCTCGACCGTCACTTGAATGCGCGCCTCTTGGGGCAGGGTTTGATCTGGGCGATCGGACTGAACCATCTGGATCGTGCGGTCGAGCGATTGAACGTCAATTCTTAGTCCGCCCTGCTGCTGAGCTGCGTTGTCAGCCGGGATGCGGATCGGTGCTTCGGGAGTGTTTCCGAGTCCGCGGTTGTTGGCTCCGCCGCTGAACCGATCATCGGCCCCGGAGAATGGCTCGTCGGGAGAAGGTCGTGCGTTGTCGGCTCCACCCAAACCGCCCGCGCCAGCGTTGCTGGAGCGATTGATACGCAAGTCAATCGAATCCCGCGCCGAAGCGCCGGTTGCGGTCGATACGGTAACCTCGCTGGTGGCGTTGCCGTCTGGCTTTACGCCTTCGTAGACGATCTCGACCACTTTCGTTTGTCCCGGAGCGAAATCGCCAAGACTGATTGCCAGCTCTTCGCCTAGCCAGTTGTAGCTGAACTCTGGCGACAGCTCGAATGCCTCGATCGAATCGGACAGACGGTTAATTAACGTAACGCTTTCCAGTGGCGTCCGTCCGAGGTTCGAAACTTTCATCTCGACCAGCGATTTGCCTCCGACTTCCATCGGCGTTCCGCCCGCTAGTTCCAAACGAATCGGGGATGTTTCGTCTGGCTCGTTGAACGAAGCGTTTGATGCCACTGCGTCAATGCATCGCCGCGCCCGGCTCGTGTGACCGTCTTTGGCTGTGATCGACAGCTCAAAGCAGCGAACACCGGGCTCGGTGACGCGGAACGTGATCGGCACCCGCTGGTTCTCGTTGAAGCTCAGGCGGCTGATCGGATAGCGGATCGGGTTGCCCATCCCCGGAGCGATCAGGCCGGGATCGTATTGGACAACCAGTTCAATATCCTCCAGAGGATCGTCGCATTGGTTGATGACATTGAAGTTGTACGTCACGTCGTCGCCGACCCGGGCTTTGGTGGGGCCTTCGATGTCCAGTCCGATGCAAGGTGCTGCGATCTCTGTCTCGGCACAGGCTTCGGTTCGTAATCGATCCGCGTCGCTGGCAACCTCGAAACACAGGCCCACGTTGCCTCGTTTTTGCGATTTGAGTTGAATGTCGATTGTCTTGCCGGCGGCTCCGGGAGCAACGTCGCCCAACTGCCACTCGTACTGACGCCCGTACTCGGTCGGTTTCGGATTGCTACTAATAAACTCGACCGACTCATCCAAGTCCTTCGTGCGAACAACCACACCGCGAGCCAATTGGTCGCCGGGATTGGTGACTTCTAGGCGATAGTTAAATGGTTCGTCGATGCCGGCCGTCCGAGGCCCGATAGCTCGCAGCGTGAGTGCCGGAGCGGCCCAGGTGACGGTGGTGATGCTGCTTTCAACGACCAACTCTTGCTCGCCAGCGACCGGCGGTCGTACGACATCGACGCGGACTTGGGTCGTGCCGGGATCAAACTGGCCAGCCGGTTGCCGAATCTGCACGGTCGCCTGACCGTTTCGGTCCGTGACAGAATCTGCGGTCTGCGACCCCGTGGGTGCGAACTCAGCCGGAGCTCCACCCACAATCGAATAGCGAACGGGCCAGCCGGCGACGCCTTGCCCGTCTGTCGATCGGTTCACGACCGTCGTCAGCGGGAACACGGTCCCGGCGGTTGCATTGGAGGGCGTTGGGATCGACCACTGACCATCCACCCAGTGAATGATCGTCGACGCGCGACGCTTGTCCCACGCTTCAGCCTTGGGCGCGACGGCGGTTAGGTAAGTCGTACCGGGCGAAGCCGAGGACAGGCTGACATAAGTTTGACCTTGAACAAGCTGGATATCGTCGGCCGGGGTTGGTGTGCCTCGAGTTAGCAAAGCGTTCTTCAACCCCGTCCGGCCCCAAGCGTATTGTCCGTTGAACTTTTGCGAGCTTGGTGGGACCAGCTTATTGAACCAGGAATGGTGCATGCCGCCGACCTCAATCATTTGGCCCACGCTGTCGTTGGACAACATCCACTCCAGCGGCTGATTCTTCACGAAGTAGCCATCGCCGCCACAGATCCCAGCCAGCGCGACGACTTCGCTGCCGACCGGCGCGACGATTCGCGACGGGGTCATAATAATCTGACCTTGAGTACCGGTAGTTTTAATGCCCCGCGGATTGGGGATCAGATGTTGTTTTGATCTTTTTGGGAGTCCGGCCGGAGCGTTGCACGGCGGCGGCGTGGGCGGGTGATTGAACGCAGGCTGGACCGGGTACCGCGGTGCCGGGGGAGCAGGGGCGACACGTGGTTGGTTGGGGTTGAATCCCGCTTGGCTGGCCCGCAGTGGATTGCTGCCGCATCGACCGCTCAGGCAACCACCGCCTCGTACCGTGCCGGGCGTCAATAACGTTGTCGAATTCGGCGCTGGCAAGAAGATGCTGTTGCCGGTTGGGTCGATCTGAGGCAACCGAATCTGAGCCGCTCCGCTCGACATCGAGAGCCCGACTGACAGCACAAGGCTGACAGCGGTCACGATTCGAGTTTTTAAGGAGCTTAGCATGGTTACCGTTCCGTGGTCCGCCGATCGTCCGCACGCGAGAAGGCTGCGGCGGATTCCGCGCAGTGCGTGCATCGCCGAAACGTAGCACGCAGTTAGGGAGGATGATGCGTTTTTTCACCATCGGATGATGAGAAAAAACCACACTCGTGGGCGGGTCGTGCGGACCGCGCGAGTCGTCGGGTTGAACCAGCCATGCCGCTGCCTCGTTCGCCCGTATTCAGTACTACCGGGCCAGTCCAAACCGGGCTGGTCGCGCCTGACCTTTAATCGAATATTTCGTTTTTTCGGGGGTCGGCGTGAAGCTGGATAAACTATTAGGGTGAATCGCTTTCGATGGGATGTCGCGGCGGTAGAGGTCCGATCAACCGCATTAAGAGCTTTACGCTTGGCTGAAACCCTCATCTTCGCACTCCCGCCTCAGCAATCCCGCACGCTGTCGTCGGGGAGTTGCGAATGTTGTTCCGCGCGACCACGATAAGCAAGACCCGGCTTATGCACTTACGAATCATCCCCGCGACTAGGCTGCTGGCCGTCGTCGTTTTTGCCAGTCTGGTGGTCACCGATCCAGCCGCAGCGCAGAAAAACCGCCGCATGACGCCGTTGGTCAGGGCCGTTCAGAACTGCAATGACTCCGTTGTGAATCTACGAGGCCGAAAAACGGTTCGAGTCGACTCGGACAGCCCCGCACAGGACGCGGAGCTTAAGCAAGTCAATGGAATGGGGACCGGCGTCATCATCGACAGCCGAGGCTATGTGCTGACCAACTATCATGTCGTCCAAGGTGTGCGCGAGATCGAGGTCACGACTGCCGACGGCCAAGGGACAACGGCGAAGCTGCTGGCCCACGATCCGCAAACCGACCTAGCCATTCTGAAAATCGATTTGGCTCGACCGCTACCAACGATTAAGATCGGTACCTCTTCGGATCTAATGCTGGGCGAGACCGTCACGGCCGTTGGCAATGCCTATGGCTACGAGCACACCGTGACCGTTGGCATTATTAGCCAACTTGGCCGGACAGTTCAGGTCAATGATGAACAAGTTTATCGCAACCTGATCCAGACGGACGCCGCGATCAACCCGGGCAACAGCGGCGGGCCGCTGCTGAACATGAACGGTGAAATGATCGGGATCAATGTCGCCGTTCGAATTGGCGCACAGGGCATTGCCTTTGCCATTCCGGTAAACGACGCCCTCGAGGTGGCTGCGGAGCTTATTGAAACCTTGGTCAGCGAACAGGTTTATCACGGTATGGCGTTGAAGACGGTTTACGTTGACAACGACCCACAGCTGGTCGTCACCGCCGTTAAGACCTCAAGTCCAGCCGCGAAAGCCGGCGTACGGCGTGGTGATCGGATTCTGGCGGTTGATGGGCGCCGAACGCAACGTGCCCTAGATCTGACCTCTTTGCTGCTGGAGGTCGATCAAGCATCGGAATTGAAGTTGGAGCTACAAGATGGTGGCGATGTAAGCCGCGTTTCACTGACGCTGGAGAAACGACGTGCCAAAAGTAGCGGACTGGCGTGGAAGCCGTTGGGGCTGAAGCTAGTCGCAGCTTCTGAGGCGGAGCTATCAGGGCGGCATCCGAATTACAAACGTGGCTTACGAGTCACGGGCGTTCGTGACGGTAGCCCAGCCGAGGCAGAAGGAATCATGGTGGGCGACGTCATCGTCGCAATGCACGGTTGGAAAACTGAGTCGATCGAAAACTTGGCTTATATTTTGGAACGCAAAGACGTTAGCCAAGCCAAGAATTTCATGTTTTACATCTTGCGAGACAACGAACCGTTTTGGGGTCAAATCCGAGTCGCTCAGAAGCTGACTCGTTGATTCGGCTGCTGCCAAGTCGGCCCTCGCTCCCTAACGGGCCGCTGACCTTGCCTCGAAACGGTTGCTCGCCGATCACCGCGGCCCAGCCCCAGACTGGGCAGCGGTCGATCGCGTATTCTGATGGTCGCGAAGATTGATGAACGCGATTGTCACGGTCACGGCGCCGACAGGCTCGCTAGACGATGACCTTCGCCTTGCACAACGCCTTCTTCGAGCATGCAAGGCGGTCGCACTTCTTGCACTGATGGGTCGCAATGAACTCGAACTTTGCAAGGTTCCGTTTCTTGCACTTCTTCTTTTTGCACTTCTGCTTACAGAGCGTTTTCATCGCCAGTATTCCAATCGCCAAGACGCCCGCAACGCACCCAGTTCGCGCATGTGCGTTCTTAACAGGAAGCGGTGGGCTTGTGCCACGGTAAAGCCAAATCGGGATCAGAACGCTTGTCGGAATCTTTCACGACAAAGCTGCGATAACGAAAGGCCGATTGCCGGTGCGTGGCTGGCACGGGTCCGGAGGGCTCGGGGAGCGGTCACGGAGCCGGGGAGGCTGGCTGCGGTAGAGCAATCTGATAACGATAGGTTGACCGATCAACATAACCCTGTCAATCGCAAACGGCCGATGGATCGGCCGATTGAGCGAACCGGGTGCCTGTCGTGCATCCGAACCGTGCCCAAGTCGTCGCAGATGTGTTGCCGATGGCTTGCCTGAACGGTTATAAGGGAGTGTGGCGGAGGCCCGAATCAGGCGTCCAATCTGCCCCACAGTATCAAGTCCAAACCGGAAACGACGACCATGCGATCCGAAAAAGTTTTAGCGGCACTGAACACGCAAATTAACGAAGAACTCCAGTCGGCATACATTTATTTGGGTATGTCCGCCGCGGCTGATCGGCTTGGGCTGCCCGGCTTCGCCAACTGGTTTAAGTTGCAGTACCAAGAAGAGCTGGCTCATGCGGACAAGTTTTTTAACTACGTCCTCGAACGCGATGGCACCATCGAGTTGCAGGCTCTGTCCGCACCGAACATCGATTCGCCAACGCCCTTGAGCCTCTTCGAGAAGGCGTTGAGTCATGAGCAGCACATCACCGATTGCATTTTCAAGCTCAAGGATCTGGCAAAATCCGAATCGGACCACGCGACGGACGTGTTTTTGGAATGGTTCGTTGCCGAACAGGTTGAGGAAGAAGCCAATGCGCGAGGTGTCATCGATCAGCTAAAGCTGGTTGAAGGTAACTCCAACGGCCTGTTCCTGATCGATCGTGAGCTTGCGACTCGCGTACCAGAAACGGACGAATAGTAGCGGACGGCCAGTGCTGGTTGTGGTGCTTCTGGGATGTGGTGCTTTAGGTGAATAAAATCCAAAGCAACCACGATATTGGGGCGGCGAAAACAAGTGAGTCGACGATATCGACCAAGCCGCCCAGTCCTTTTAGCCACGTGCTCGAATCCTTTGTCCCGCAATCGCGTTTGATCATCGATTCCGCTAGGTCGCCGACCACGCCCGCGGTTGAGACCAGCATGCCGTAGACGATGAACCACCACCACGGCAGCCCTAGCGTCACGCCATAAATCAACGGTGCAACAAGCCACACGTTAATCGCGGCCGCAACGCAGCCTCCGACCAAACCGCCCAGCGAACCCTGCACCGTTTTCCCGGGGCTCAGCTTCGGCGCAAGCTTGATCGTCCCGAACCGACGGCCTGCGAAGAAGGCGAAGGAATCCGACAGCTTAACGGTCGAAATTAAAGTGATTAAGGCGATTTGTCCGAGGTGGTTGTCGTGCTGTAAAAAACGATGGGCAGCCAGGAAGGCGATCAGCATGACTAGGTACGCGTAAATCAAAACCGCGCGCGCGATTCGATGCGTGACTTTCCCCTTGGTGTTCGATTCAGACGCGACATCGTACGCGGTCATCTCGTAGATAAAACTAGCGGCCAATCCCAGCAGCAAGCCGCACAAAGCCCAACCCGGTTTCCCTAGCGGGCAATCGAGCGGGTAAACCGAGTACAAAACGGGGCCGAAACAGAACGTGCTAACGATGGACGAAGTCGTCACGACCAGCCAGCGAGGCTGCTGAACCGAACCGCTCGAACGAAACATCTGCCACAGCTCGTCGGCCGCCGCCGCCGCGACCATCACGGCAAAAACGCTTAGCACGACCCCGGGCCGTCCCGTGGCCTCTGGTGTCCCGAGGCTAAAATCGGCCCACAGTAGCAAGACCATGGCGGAGATGATGATCGCGGCGGCGATCAGGCGACGTTTAAGCACGCATCAGCTCCCGTTGTCCGCTGGCTTGGGCGGGGCCTGATCTGACGGAGCGTTCGCTTCCCCCACTAGGCCGCCAAAGCGTCTTGTGCGGAGCGAAAAATCTCGGATCGATTCGTGCAAGTCCTGCACGGAAAAGTCGGGCCAAAACTTGTCTGTCACCCAGATCTCTGCGTAGCTAATCTGCCAAAGCAAGTAGTTGCTAATCCGACGTTCACCCGCTGTCCGAATCAACAAGTCCGGGTCGCTCATCCCAGCAGTGTACAGGTTTTTTGAAACGAGATCCTCGGTGATGTCGGACGACTTCAACGAGCCACTTTCAATCTGTTGTCCAATTTTTTGAAACGCGTCAACGATTTCCGCTCTCGCGCCGTAGTTGATGGCCAAGCACAGGGTCGTCCCAGTATTTCCGCTTGTCATCTCAATGCTGCGATCCATTTCAGCTTGGACGTCTGCGGGGATTCGCTCGCGCCGCCCGATTGTTCGCAGCTGAATGTTGTTGTCCATCAGCGTTGCTCGCTCGCTGATCAAATACTGGCTGAGCAACTGCATCAGGAAGTCAAGCTCGTCCGCTGGCCGTTTCCAGTTCTCGCTGGACAGACAGTACAGCGTGATTTGCTCGATACCGATTCGTGCGGCTTCTTCGGTGATGCGGCGAACGGTCGTCGCGCCGTTTTGGTGCCCAACGATACGAGGGTGACCTTGCTGCTGAGCCCAGCGCCCGTTCCCGTCCATGATCATCGCGATATGACGTGGCCAACGTTCACGCGGAACGCCGGCCAGCAAGTCAGTTTGCGAGGTCGTGGTGGACATGGTTAGGTGGGCTCGAACGACGAAAGTGTTGGACGGGAGCGTCCGATGGCTGGCACGCGCGGTCAGCGTTTTAGCGCGGGCGGATGGAAAATCCGAATGCCAAATTAGACTCTAAACCGCACGTGTTTCCAAATACTCGTCAAGCTGAACGCTTTCTTGGATGTGAATCGTCTGGGCTCGATCGGGGCCGACAGAGACAAACTCGACGCGGCGGCCAATCAATTTTTCTAGGTACCGAATGTAACTAACGGCCGCCACAGGCAAGTCGTCCAATGATCGAGCGCCCGTCACATCGGTTTGCCAGCCGGGAACTTTCTCGTAGATTGGCTTCAGCCGTCGCAGTTCGTTGACGCTGCCAGGGAAATAGTCAATTCGCTGGCCGTCCAGTTCGTACGCGACGCAGACCTCGATTTCAGCAAGCTCGCTCAGCACGTCTAGCATCGTGATCGCGACCGACGTCACGCCGCCCAGCCGCGCGGTGTAGCGGACGGCGACCGCGTCGAACCAGCCACAGCGCCGTGGGCGGCCGGTGGTGGTTCCGAACTCGTGCCCCATTTGCCGGATGTGTTCGCCTTTATCGTTATCTTGTTCGGTTGGGAACGGACCGCCACCGACTCGCGTCGCGTAGGTTTTGCAAACACCCAAGACGTTCGTCATCCAATTTCCGGGCACTCCGGATCCCGTCGAGATCCCAAGACCCGAACTGTTGCTGCTGGTGACGAATGGAAAGGTGCCATGATCGATGTCCAGCAGTGAGCCCTGGGCTCCCTCGAACAGAATCGATTGATCCTCATCCACCGCGTCGAGCAAAATTCGGTTGGTGTCCGTAATCATCGGAGCCAGCGTTTTCGCGTAGCCCGAGTACTCCGCAATGATCGCTTCGGCATCCAATTCGATTGGCTCGTTGCCCGACGCTGCCGAAAGCACCTGCTTCTTGACGGCCACGATCCGGCGGACTCGATCGGCGAAGTCATCCTGCACCATATCGCCTAGGCGAATCGCAAAACTGCGTCCGACTTTGTCAGCGTAGCAAGGTCCGATGCCTCGTAGTGTTGTACCGATGTTGTCCTCGCCCGAGACCAAGCGGTTCCACATTTTGTCCTCGAGGACGTGCCATGGCATGACAACGTGAGCCCGTTGGCTGAGCTTCATTCGCTTTGAAACATCGATGCCCTTGTCGGCCAGTTGCCGAATTTCAGCCAAGATCGTGGGCGGGTTAATCACCACGCCCGGTGTGATCAAATTTAAGACGCCATCGTTGATGATGCCGCTGGGAATATGGTGCAATTTATAGACATCGTCGCCAATGACGACCGTGTGGCCCGCGTTGGCACCGCCCGCATAGCGAACGACCAAGTCCCGGCCTTCGGTCAACAAGTCCACCAATTTTCCTTTGGCTTCGTCTCCCCATTGCAACCCAATTACGCACTGTGCTGGCACTCTAACGCTCTCCCGTCGCGGATGTAATGTCGTGTTTCTCGGCTGCGATCGCGTGAAGCGGCCGGGATGTCGCGTTGGTTTGTGCAACGCCGTTAATCCGGCCAATCGCTACAATCTGTCAACGCGGTGGCAAACTTGAGAGTTTACGTTTTGCGGCCCCAAACGGTCAACCAGCAGCCAAAGCGGGCGGTATAATTAGCGTCTTTTATTCTCGTTCCACCAACTATTTGTAACGAACATGGTCAAAACAGGTCTTCTTCGGTTCCTAACGCTTGCGTTACTGGGTACAGCGTTTTGCAGCTATGACGCGCTCGAAGCGCAGGCCCAGCGGACCCGTCCTCGCGCCGCGGCACAAGACGGTCTGGCCGTCGTGCGCGGTCGTGTTGTCTACAAGAAAAACGCACCCTTCAAAGTGAAGTTCAGTGAAATGGAGGTGATGCTGCGGCCGCAGGTCAAGTTGCCGCCCGTTCCCGTGCCGAAGGACTTTGCTGAAAAGTCGGCCGGCGAGAAGCGGAAGTGGATCGAGGCCTACGAAAAAACACCCGCCGGAAAGAGGCTGATCGCGCAACGAAAAAAATTGGTCGAAGAGGCCGAGGTGTTCGACGTGGTGCTCGAAAAAAATGGCCAGTTCGTAGTCTATGACGTGCCGCCAGGAACATACGGAATTCAGGGGCGTTTGGACCGTGATTTCAAAGGAACGAAGTACGCCTTCGAGGTGTTCGGTGAGATTCAGGTCAAAAAGAATGTGGACGAAATCCCGCTCGCGCCGATCTTGCTGGAGGTGACGCCGCTGTTGGAGAACGGCCAAGCCGCTCCACCGATCGCAGTGAAAACCTACAACAACAAAGCCGAGTTAAACCTTGGTACCTTCAAGGGAAAATATTTGTTTGTGAACTTTTGGTCGACCGAGAACAAGGATCTCCAAGTCCAACGTAACGTTCAAGCCATGTACGCGGCATTGAAGGAAAAGCAGCCGATCAAGCTGCTCTCAATTTGCCTCGACGAAAAACGCAAGGCAGCCGTCAAGTTCATTGTCGAACAGAAGCTAAAAGAAGGTAGCCATGGTTTCACCGACGGTTGGGAGCACCCAACGGTTGATGCCTACGGCGTGCGTTCGATCCCGTCGTTCTGGCTGATTAATCCCGCGGGCGAAGTCGTCATGACCCAGTATGATTTTGGTCGGGCCTTCGCAGCGGGCAAGCCTGACTTGGCTCAGATCGTCATCGATCGAATCGAAGGAAAAGACATCCCAACGCCTGCCAAAAAGTAGAAGGCCGCTCGTTCGAGTTTGCGGTCTATGATGCGTTAGTTGCGTGAACCACCGCCAAAATGAACGGCCATGCCACGAAGTTCTCGATATTTACGATCAGAACTTTCGAGAACTTCGTGCCTCTGTGGTTGCCCTGTCGAACTTACCCTGGCTTTGGCTTGTTCACCTTGATCGCCAACTCGGTTAGCTGATCCTCATCAACCACGTTGGGCGCTTCGGTCATTAGGTCGGATGCCTTTTGTGTTTTGGGGAACGCGATTACGTCTCGGATGTTGTTCAAACCACAAAACAGCATCACGACACGGTCGATCCCCAACGCGATACCGCCGTGCGGTGGGGCACCGTATTGCAGCGCGTCCAGCAGGAACCCGAATCGGTCTTTGGCCATTTCTTCGTCCATCCCCAGCAGGCCGAACACCTGTTGTTGAATCTGGCTGTCATGGATTCGAATCGTGCCACCGCCCGCCTCGTAACCGTTGATGACTAAGTCATACGCCTTCGCACGTGACTTGGATGGATCGGTGTTGAGCAATTCTAGGTCTTGATCGCGCGGCGCGGTGAACGGATGGTGCATGGCAACCCAGCGATCGGCTTCCGCGTCGTGCTCGAACATCGGGAACTCGGTCACCCAGCTAAAATGCATTTGATCTTCGTCGTACAGTTTTAGCTCGACACCCATTCGCTTTCGCAATGCGTACAGCGCTTTGCAGCTGACCTCCCAGCTGTCGGCAATGAACATCAGCAGGTCGCCAGGCTGGCCGCTCATTCGTTCCTTAATCCCCGCCAAAATCTCGGGCTCAAAGTTCTTGGCGATCGGCGAGAACAAGGTGCCGTCGTCCTCAACTCGGAACCAAGCCAAACCTTTCGCACCGAAGTCTTCCTGCACCATCGCCGTCAGTTCATCGATTCGCTTCCTCGAAAACAGCGGCGCGGCGCCGGTCGCGTTGATGCCGCGGACGAAGTTGCCTCCGTCAGCAACGCTGCGGAAGACACGAAACTCGGTTTGTTTGGCCAGATCCGTGCAGTCGACGATCTCCATGCCGAAACGAAGGTCCGGGGCGTCGTGGCCGAACCGAGTCATGGCTTCGTCGTACGTCATTCGAGGCAACGGTAGCTGAATGTCTTTGCCCAGAATTTCCTTGGCCAGCTTTTGCATCAGCCCATCGATTAGGCCCATGACATCGTCTGAATCAACGAATGACATCTCCATATCAAGCTGAGTAAACTCTGGCTGGCGATCGGCACGCAAATCCTCGTCGCGGAAGCAGCGGGCCACCTGCACGTAGCGATCGTAACCGGCGATCATCATGATCTGTTTGTACAGCTGCGGCGACTGAGGAAGCGCGTAGAACTCACCCTTGAAGACGCGGCTGGGCACAAGATAATCACGGGCGCCTTCTGGCGTGCTACGACCCAAGATCGGTGTTTCGACATCGATAAAATTGTGCTCTTCGGCGTAGTCTCGCATCAATTTGATAATGCGGCTGCGCGTTTGTAGGGTTTCCAGCATGCCGCTGCGACGCAGGTCAAGGTAGCGGTGCTTTAGCCGCAGGTCCTCGTTGGGCATGTCGCGTTGGTTGGGAAAGAACGGAGGCGTTTTGCAAGCATTCAGGATTTTTAGCTCCGTGACCACGATCTCAATCTCGCCGGTCGGCAGCTTCGGATTCTCTTGGCCCATCGGACGCTGCGAGACTTCGCCTGTCACCTGGATCACGTACTCGTGCTTGACCTGCTCGGCCACCTCGAGCACCTCCGCGTTCGATTGGGGATTAACAACGCATTGCGTTAAGCCAAATCGGTCGCGGATGTCGATAAACTTTCCGCCACCGTGGTCGCGGATCTTATCGACCCAACCCGACAGCGTAATCGATTGTCCAAGGTGATCTTTGTTCAGTTCACTGCAATGATGAGTGCGTAGCACGGCCGTAGGTCCGGTGTTAAAACAGGTGAAAAATCGGAGGGGAGATTATCGCAGCAAATAAGTCGAGCCGGAAGGGCATCCTTGGCTATGACTGAGTAAAAGAGCGGGCCAAGTGGTCACTAGGTTCCTGCCGCGACCAGGGCCTGAGCTGTTTCGTCGGTGTTAAAGTCGGTTGGCAGGTCGATCATCTGGCACTCGCTGAGCCCCCGGAACCATGTTTCCTGATGCCGAGCGAAACGGCGGGTTCGAACCCGGACCTTTTCGATGGTCTCGTCGAGAGTCAGTTTGCCCTCAAGGTGGTCGATTACCTCGCGGTAGCCGACCGCCTGCGAAGCGGTGTGACTGAGCGTTTGGTAGGTCGCCAGCAGCTTTTGGACCTCGTCGATCAACCCGTCGTCGAACATGCGAGCGACTCGCTGTTCGATTCGATCGTGCAAAATCGGCCTCGCGTGCCGTAACGTGAACACCCGGCACTCGTCGGCCTGGCGACCTTCGGCGAACTCCATTTGCCAGTGGCTAATCGGTTTGCCGGTCAGTTTGAAAACCTCTAGTGCTCGGATCAGGCGACGGTGGTCGTTGGGATGCAGGTTGGAAGCCGACACGGGGTCAATCATCTCCAATCGCTGGTGCAGGAACTGACCGCCCATCTCTGCCAGCTCTTCTTCGACTTCCTTGCGAAAATCCCAGTCGGCTGGCGGCCCCTCGAACATTCCCCGCAACAAAGTTTTTAGGTACAGGGCCGTGCCGCCAACGAAGATCACCTCGCGCCCACGCTCGCGAATCTGCTGAACCATCGTCATTGCTTGATCGCGGTATTGTGAAACGCTGAATGATTCGGTCGGATCAACGATGTCCAGCATGTGATGCGGAACTTGCTGTTGGGCCGCCAGCGGTGGCTTGGCGGTACCGATGTCCATGCCTCGGTAAATCGCCATCGAGTCCAACGAAATAATCTCGGCATCTAATAGCTGAGCCATTCGCAGGCTTACCTGAGACTTACCGCTGGCGGTGGCTCCGGTCAAAAACCAGCAGGCGGCGGCTTGGTCGCAAAGTGATTCGGACGCCATGCTGAAAAAACGGGGCAAGAGAGGAGTGAAGGACTCAGCAAGATACGCGGCAGACGCGCCTATCGCCGACGCGAAGAACGGCGACTACTCGAGCCCGATTTCGTCTTCAACATCGAGAAGTAGTACCGCGGGTTGAGTAGGTTCGAGATCATCAGGCGGTTCGATCCGCAGCATTGGCAGCGATACGGCCCGAAAAAGATCGACAGTCCAAAAGTCATCCCAACGATATACGAGTACCACATTTTTCGGTAGTGGCTCAGCGTGTGCCCCTCGCGTCGATTACAACTGAAACAGTGCAGTCCAATTCGCTTCCGCCGCTTGCCGGTTTCCGCGTGGGTTTCATCGATGGGCTCGTCAATGTACTCGCCCTCTTCGTCCTCGTGAAACTCGTCGTCCGAGGCGTAGTCATCCACCGGCGGATCGTTGTTTGGTCGCACAGGCGGCGCCGCCGGAGCAACGACCGCAGCGGGTTCGACAGCCTGAGCCACCACCGCAGCGGCCTCGTCCGGTTGGGCCGCAGCCGCCGCGCGGGCCCGCGCGGCCTTGCGTGCGGCTCGTTCGTCAGCTTGCTTCTTGAGCCTAGCGGCTTGAGCACGCTCTCGTTGACGTTGGCGCTCTTGCGTCTGTTCTGTTGCCTCGCTATTGGCTTGTAGTTCCGCCGCGGCCAACTCAAGCTCGGCCTGCGCTCGCAACGCCTTTAGTTCAGCCGCACGAACTTTCGCGGCAGCCAATCTGGCAGCATCACTGCTTGGATTCGGATTGTCTGATGGCTCTGTCATGATTGTCGTTGAGCGATCGGCCGCTAGATAAAAACTCTTTACGATTTCACGATGCCGAGGCTACTGCAAACGATTTTTGAGCACCGTTTGCAGGATCCCGCCGTTGCGATAGTAATCCATCTCGACGGGCGTATCAATTCGAACCGTCGCGTCGAACTCAACCTTTGAACCGTCGGCCTTGGTTGCAACCACCTTGATCGTTGACCGCGGCTGCAAGTCATCATCGAGGCCCGCGATGTCGAAAGTTTCCGTGCCGTCTAAGCCCACTGATTTCCAAGTGTTGCCATCGGTGAACTCCAGCGGAAGGATCCCCATTCCAACCAAGTTGCTGCGGTGAATTCGTTCGTAGCTAGCGGCGATCACGGCTTTGACGCCCAGCATCATCGTTCCCTTGGCCGCCCAGTCGCGGCTGCTGCCTGTGCCGTACTCGGTGCCTGCGAGTACCACCAACGGGACACCGTCCGCCTGATACTTCATCGAAGCATCGTAGATTGATAGTTGCTCTCCCGACGGAATATGAGTCGTAATGCCACCCTCGGTGCCGGGAGCGAGCTGGTTGCGGATGCGAATATTGGCAAACGTGCCGCGGACCATCACGCGATCGTTGCCCCGCCGCGAGCCGAAGCTGTTGAACTCACGAGGCTCGACGCCGTTCTCTTTCAGAAATCGGCCGGCCGGACCGTCCTGAGCAATTGCACCCGCTGGTGAAATGTGGTCGGTCGTGACCGAATCGCCTAACAATGCCAAGCACCGGGCCTCTTTGATTGGTTCGATCGGAGTGACCTCACGCGTCAAGCCCGCCAAGAACGGTGGCTCTTGAATGTAGGTGCTCTCCGGCGTCCAGCTGTACAACGCACCGCTGCCGACCTCGATCTGGTTCCAGACTTCGTTGCTGTCAAAAGCTCCGGAATACTGTTTTTGGAACATTTCGGAGGTCAGGCTGCTGTCGAGAACCGACTGGACTTCGTCGCTGCTTGGCCAAATGTCCTTCAGGAGAACCTCATCGCCTGCGTCGTTCTTGCCCAGCGGTTCGTTGACCAAGTCGATGTCCGTCGGGCCCGCCAGCGCGTATGCGACGACCAGCGGCGGGCTGGCCAAGTAGTTCGCTTTGGTCAGCGGATTGACACGACCCTCGAAGTTTCGGTTGCCACTGAGGACGCTTGACGCGACCAGTTCCCCGGTCGTGATCGCCGTCGCGACGGGTTCGGGCAACGGCCCACTGTTACCGATGCACGACGTGCAACCGTAGCCAACGGTGTGAAACCCAAGGCTCTCTAATGACTCGGTCAGTCCCGAGGCATCAAGATATTCCGTCACCACACGTGATCCCGGGGCCAAGCTTGTTTTGACGTACGGCGGAACCGACAGGCCTCGCTCGGCCGCTTTTTTGGCGAGCAATCCAGCGGCGATCATGACCGACGGGTTGCTGGTGTTAGTGCAACTGGTGATCGCCGCGATCACGACCGCGCCGTGTCCGATGTCGGCCGAGTGCCCATTGTTTTCGACGCGAGCGGTTCGCTCGAGGTCGTCATTGCCCAATCCAAAGCCGGAATGACCAACCGGTGCGGTTAGAGAGCTGTTAAATGAAGTTTTCATTGCGGACAAAGCGATCCGATCCTGCGGTCGTTTTGGGCCGGCCAGTGAGGGCTCGACGGTCCCCATGTCCAGCTTCAGCGTTCGCGTAAACGTCGGAACGGGCGCGTCGTCGGTACGGAACAAGCCCTGAGCCCGAGTGTAGGCTTCGACTAGTTCTACCTCTTCGTCCGTGCGGCCTGTGCGACGCATGTAGTCGAGTGTTTCACTATCGACAGGGAAGAAACCCATCGTCGCCCCGTATTCAGGAGCCATGTTTGCGAGGGTGGCTCGATCGGCCAATGACATGGTCGCCACGCCATCACCGAAGAACTCGACAAACTTACCAACTACGCCAGCTGCACGCAGTTGCTCAGTCGCGGTTAGCACAAGGTCGGTCGCGGTCGTGCCGGCAGGAAGTTTCCCGGTAAGCTCAAAGCCAACGACTTCTGGCATCAACATGTAAATCGGTTGGCCCAACATCGCGGCTTCGGCTTCGATTCCTCCCACGCCCCAGCCCAAGACGCCCAAACCGTTGATCATGGTCGTGTGGCTATCGGTGCCGACTAGAGTGTCGGGCAAAGCGACTGGACCTTCAGCGTCTTCGCGAACGAACACGCCTTTGGCCAAGAATTCAAGATTGACTTGATGGACAATGCCGACATTCGGGGGCACCACGCGGAAGTTATCAAACGCTTTTTGTCCCCAGCGCAGGAACTCGTAGCGCTCGCGGTTTCGTTTGAACTCAAGCTGGACATTCAACGCCAACGCATCCGAGCTACCAAACTGATCGACTTGGACACTGTGATCAATCACGAGGTCAACGGGGATCAGCGGATTGATGTCCGCGGGGTCTCCGCCCAGTCGAGCCATCGCGGATCGCATCGCGGCGAGGTCGACGACCGCAGGTACGCCCGTGAAGTCTTGCAAGACAACTCGCGAGGGCATGTAGGGGATTTCCGCTTTGGCTGGCGACGCGGCATTCCAAGCGGCCAAGTTCTTAACATCTTCCTCGGTGACGGTGCGACCGTCGCAGTTTCGCAGCACGGCTTCAAGCAGCACGCGGATGGAGTAGGGCAGGCGATCGATCTGGCCCAGCCCGTCTTCCTGCAGCTTGGCGATCCGGTAGATCCCAATTTCGCGGTCACCGACCTTAAACGTGTCACGGGCACCAAAGGAATTAAACTTGTCGCTCATCAAACAGCCTTTTGTCGCTATCGGGTATCTCGGAAATGTCGGTTGCGGCAGAGGCACAACGTCCCCGCCGGTTTACCCCCGCAATATAACACACTCGGCCAAGCGTTACGACGGGCGGGCGCGTGGGGAATGAGTCGTGCCGGTAACTCCGACGCACAACCGGGATCAGATGGCGGCGGCATCGAGTTCCTTGCAATTGGCCGTGTTTCACTCTACGTCGCGTTTCCCGATTGCGGCACGAAGTCGTCGGCGTTGGTGATTGACTGGGCAAACTCGGCAAGTAGATTCGCGGCATGGTCGATATCCGACAACGCAATTGTCTCGACCGCGCTATGCATGTAGCGATTTGGCACCGCGAGAATTCCAGTTGCGACGCCACCGCGAGTGATTTGCAACGCGTTCGAATCATTCGGTGCCGCTCTGCCGAGGGCGTTAACCTGCACGGGGACGTCGTGTTCGCCGGCCAGCGATTTCAGCCGGGCTGCAACCTCGGGATTGATATTCGGGCCGCGTACGATCACGGGGCCTCCACCCAAGTCGATTTCTCCGTTCTGACGTTTGTCGATTGTGGGACAATCAGTTGCGTGGGTAACATCGACCGCGATACCAATGTGCGGATCAACGGTGTAAGCCGCCGTGCGAGCGCCTCGGAGGCCAACCTCTTCTTGGACGGTGCTCACCGCATACATGCCGCAGTCCGGGTTCAGTTTGGTCGCGCGGCGGAGGGCTTCGACGACTACCCAGACGCCCGTGCGGTTGTCCATCGCCGGTGCAGTTGCCAGTCCGTTCCTCAGTTCCTTCATCCCCAGCGGGAACGTCACGCAGTCACCGATCTCGACTAGGTTGGCCGCGTCTTCTTTTGATGAGGCACCGATGTCGATCCACAGGTCTTGAAGCTTGACGACCTTTTTTCGCTCGGCATCATCCAGTAGGTGAATCGCCTTTCGCGCGATGACTCCGTCGACCGGGCCCGACGTCGTCCACACGACCATGCGCTGACCGATCAGTTGCTGAGGGTCCCAGCCACCGACCGTTTGCGTGTAAAGAAAGCCGTTGTCGTCGATCTGCGATACCAGCAGACCAATCTGGTCACTGTGGCCGGCCAACATAAAACGGACCTTCGCGTCCGGATTCTTGCACAGGATCACGTTGCCGTGCAGATCAGTGGTGACCGTATCCGCGAAACCTTGGGCATAGTTTCGAACTACGTCTTGCACGGCTTGCTCAAAACCAGAGACACCGGGCGTAGAAAGAAGGTCTTCAAAAAACTTGCGGGGGGCAGCATCCATGTTTGTGGCTCTTGGGGGCTCAGACTTTGATTTGCAGGAGGTTAAAACGGACGAATCAATAAAACACTAACGCACGATCTAAGCAGCGATGGCCGCGGGCTGTCGAAGTGATTTCAAATGCTCAATCGCTCGCTCCAAAGGTAAATCGACAGGCGCGGGCATGGCTTGGTTGTTGTCCGTTGGATCAGTGGTCGGCTCTTGAGGTTGCTTCGTTTTGTCTGGCGACGTTGTGTTCGGATCGTCTACAAGGAGATCGGCTGCATCATTTTCCGCATCACCAAACAGGGATTCTGGGAACTCCATCCCGCCGGTCAACTCCCGCAACTCACGTTCGCTTAACAGAAAAGTAATCTGGCTGATTGTTCGCTCGGATTGATTGATGGCCAGTCCCTCGTCGGGCTGCACGCCCCAGAAGTCATTGCCCTCAGCTTTCGCAAAATCGCGGTCAATATTCTTGCCGCTTGGCCGCCAGTAGCTGGACGTGGTCAACTTGAGAGCACTTTCGCCCTGCTCAATTGGCAGCACGTCTTGAACTGTGCCCTTCCCCCACGACTGTTCACCGATCAAAACTGCCCGGTTATGGTCTTGCAGGCACCCTGCGGTGATCTCACTAGCGCTGGCGGAGTAACGATCGATCAAAACAACCAACGGGATCGAAGACGGTAATAATGGGTCGGTTTCGGAAACGTAAGGGCGTTCAAGAATCTGCTGCTGGCGCGTCTTGATCGTTACGATCTCCGACCCGGTTGGTAGTAGCATGTCGCAGAGTTCGACAGCCGCGCTCAGTAGGCCGCCGGCATTGCCCCGTAGGTCGATGATTAAACCTTCAATGTTTCCGTCCAGCTGTTCCAATGCAGCTTCGAACTCGGCGGGAGTATCGCGACCGAACGAGACGATTCGCACGTAGCCTAGCTTTGGATTATCAGGTCGAGTGAATATCCAGTCTCCATTGGGCAGCCATCGATCGCCACGAACGCTGGGAACTTCGATGTCGGCTCGTTCGACAGTGATCTCAATTTCCCGGCTGTCGCGAAGGATCGTAAGCATAACGGGTTGGCCGATGTCGCCCTTCAATCGAACGATGCGTTGGTCGGGCTTGATTTCGGCCAGCGGTTGGCCATCGACGGCCACGATTTGATCGCCCGGTAAGATTCCGGCTTCGTCGGCCGGTGAGCCCGGAAAAGCTGCCCGGACTTTGATCCGATCTTCTTTGGGCAGGCCACCCAAGAAAACACCCAGCCCACCAAAGTGCTGCTGAATACTCTCGTTAAATTCTTTGTACTGATCGCCGTGCAGATAGGCCGAATGGCGGTCGAGCTTGGACGTTAGCCCGTCCATTGCTGAGTTAAAAAGTTCCTGACGCGGAATCGATTGCAAGGCTCGGTTTTCAACTACCGTTAACGCCTCAGCAAAAATGTTGGCGTAACGGTTGCGGGACGCCACGGAGTAGCAAGCCACCGAGGCGATGATGGCGATTGCGATGATCAACAAATTACGCGGCGGCATGAGATCGTTTCCGATCGGAGGCTATCAATGTCAAGGGCCACATGATAACGGGGCTTTGGTTGAGTGAGAATGCGTGACGAGAACCTCCGTCGCAAGGACACGCCGAGTAACTCTCTAGTTTGCGAAATCCAAGTAATGAAAAACCCGCTGGTCGGATCAACCAGCGGGTTCGGAGAGTTTCAAGTTCAGAGCAACCAATCGAGCCAGCCGCCCGGCCGTGAGGAACTAGCGGTTAGGGAAATGGTAGCTTGGGTTCGACGGATCGAAATCGATGTCGCTTAGACCTACGTTAGTTCTGATGTTGACGTACGTGTACTCCTCCATCAGCTCAGGTTTTCCGCCGGGTGATGCGGGCCAATCCCACGCCGAGTAGCGAACGGGCAAGTTAAGCTCTTGGTCGATGAACACCTGTGCCTTGTGGAACTCGAACGGTGCCTTTCGTTCTTCGTGGATCAGCTCAATCATTGTGCAAGGTCTCTTGTTGATCATGGCGCCCTCGCGATAGGTTGCGATGCATGGGCCCGCGTTACGATCTCGCTCTGCTTTTTCAATTAGCTTCACGATCAAGTTTTCGATACCTGCTTCGTAGATTGGGTAACGATTACCTTTCATTGCAACCCACCCGGTAGGGTCGAGGTTAAACTCTTTCATCGCGATTAGGCCACGTCCCTCGTGAACGCACAAACGGTTCTGGTTTTTGCCGTCCACCCAGATGACTTCTCGACCGGCTGTTGGTTTGGGGCGAAGGAACTTCATGTACACGCTGAAAGGAGTTTTGCCGGTTGCTGAGCTTCGTGGGCAGCGGATTTTTACTTTCATGTATTCAGGCTCACCGACGACGCCGTCCACGCTCTCACGCTTGACTAAGATCGCAGTGTAGTCGGTGACCGTTGAGCGCATTTCGGCCAAGCCCTTGTAGGCCATGTCGATTGCTCGATCCAATGAGTGCCCGGCCTGCTGAGTGCTCTCGATCGCTGCTTCGGTGACGGCTTCTGCCATGGGTTTTGGCGTTAACAGCTCGTTTTCAGCAGACGAGCGCGATGCGTCGCTGAGCTTGGACACGCGAAACACGGGCTCGACCGTTTTCTTATCGCTGGTGTCCTGGTTCGATTGGCCGAAGCCAACCGCAGGCGCGAAAACGGGAGCGACCAGCGCAGCCAACAAATGAAAAGTTCTAATACGACGCATCCGATCCTCCATGACCCAGCCGGACAGGCGAAGGTACCGCTTCCTGCGGCAACCGCTGTTGGCAAAAAAAATTTCGTCCTTGGTGGGTTGCGAGGCGCTTCTAGCGCACCGCGCTGACAGTCTATCTCAGCGGTGAAGATTCAACAATTGAAGTATTAAGACTGTGGCGAACGTTGCTTCCACCGAGTCCGAGCAACCGTTGGGCCTAAATTCTTTAGCCATCCAAGTCATCCGGTGCTGCGACGATGAAAGAAACAAAGTGCTAGCGTCGGCGCTAGGCAACCCATCTCTCACAGTCCAGTTATCGCCCTGATTGCGACCAAATTCGCACCGTCGACCATTGCGCAATTCATTGGCTTTCCCTGAGCGGTAAACTTGACGTCCGCGGTTCGGGTTGTAGCGGCAGTAGGCCGGTAGAGCCCGAACATTCGCGCTGGATAATCGGCGAAATCTTTTTTGCCGCCACGGAAGGGCCACCGGACCTACCTGAGCTCTTCGATCTCGTTCAGATCGATCGCCGACAAAGGCAAGTGAATCGTGAATCGATTGCCTTTCCCGCCCGGGTGTTCGAGAGATACCTCTCCCCCGTGACCACCGACCAATTTTCGACAAACGGCCAGTTCGATGGCTCTCAGCGTTTGCTTGGCTGAATTGGTTGGGGCCGTCAGGGTCTCCTCGACCGTCTGAATGTCGATCTGAGGCCCGTCGGCGCTGACCATGATTGTTAACGATTGCTCTTTGGGCGGTAGTACCTGCACGGTCACACAAACGCCGTCTTCTGCGGACTCGCAGCACGACGCGCAGACCCGAATAAGGTTCAGCACAGCTCGATGCAAGCCCTGCGGGTCAAACGTGAAGGTTCGTCGGGGATGATCCGTTGGCTCCCACTTGCAGGCGATGTTTCGTCGTTTCAGACGGGGGGCTGTTTGCTGAACTACTTTCTCGATCACCGCTATCGGGTCCGCGTCGATCGGCCTCGGATGATAGGGCTCGCCCAGCGTCAGCATGTCGCTGATCAATTTTGAGACCTCATCCTGGTTTCGGCTGACAATGTCCCAGCCTGCTTGAACCATCTGCGGATTTGCATCTTTGAGCCCCTCGTTGATCAGATGGCCTCCCCCGTTCACGCCTTGCATGACGTTTTTGATGTGGTGGGAGAGTGTTGCGGTCGTTCGCCCGACGGTTGCTAGGCGTTCTTGGTCGAGGATCTTGCGGAAATAGCTCTCGTTTTCGATCGCGAAAGCAACTTGGTTCGCAATTGCGATCATTAGCTTCAGGTGGTCTTCGTTGAAGCTACCGTTTCCTTTGGCGGCGGGTTCGAGCGAGTCCACGTAGATCACCCCCAGCATTTCCTCACGGCCACGAATGGGAACGCAAATGGCCTCGCGAATTCCAATGGCGAGGATGCTGTCTTTGCTAGAGATTCGATCATCTTGAGTCGCGTTGGTAGTCAGAATCCCGACAAGATGCTTCTGGACGTAGTTCAAGATCGACTGGCTGATCTCGAGCGGTTTTTGCTCGGTTGACTGCTGCCCCGATTCGTTCCGAGCGCGAGACGCTTTCATCGCGAGGGCAGTTCCAGAGTCTGTTCCGTTTTCTTGACTGCCGCCGCTATCGCGATCTTGATGTAGCAAAATGCAACATCGGTCTGCTGCGATCCAATCGAAGATCAAATCGACGACGCGCTTCAGCATTTGTTCTCGATCTGAGTTTCCACTGGTCGCAAGCGATGCGTGGTACATAAAGTTTAGATCGCTGCGAACCTGGATGTGCTGCAGTGAATCGGTCTCTCCATCACCGAAGCTTAAATCGGTTGATTCGTCGCAAGTTTTGTCTTTGATCGCAAAATCGCCGGTTCTCTCTCGCTCGATTTGCTCGTAGCGCATCACGACGGAGCCGATTTTAATTTGGTCGCCCGAGTAAATCTGCTGTGTCGCGATCGTCTGATCGTTCACGAACGTACCGTTCACGCTCTCTAGATCCGATAGCTCCAGCTTCCCTGCCGCCAAAGAATAGCGACAGTGAATACGTGATATTTCTCCGTCGATCAGCTGAACTTGGTTCGAAGGAGCACGGCCGATTGTTCCCTGCCCCTCGATCAAGCGGAAACGCTTGCCGATGTCTTCGCCGCCGATTACGGAGAGCCAGTGAATCATCGTGGTGGAGCCTAGTGTCTAAAACGGTTACTCGAAAAGCTAACCCAACAACGTTGTAGTGCGGCGAAAAGGTTATTTCGACGCCGAACCGCTGTCAGGGCTGACGATGTTCATGTCTTGAACAACGGGCGGTCGCTGCGGGGCCTCGTTTGTATCAGAGACCGCGGCCGCGCGGCAGCCGCAAACGGTTAGGAGCACGATGCCAAGCCAGCACGCGGATCGGGCGGGCCCTGAACGAGACATCTGTGCCGTTGTCTGAGGAAACGTAGCTCGGGTGCGACCGGAGATCGTCCCTGTCAGCGCGGATGAGAGAAGAGACTTAATCATTGATGACAAAAAATTCACGAGGACAAACTTGTCGGGGGAACTCCACCTGTTCGAGACCAAACTGGACGGCTCGCTCAGTCAAAACCCGCCGCAAATTGTATACTCTGTAACGAATCAGCGGCTACCAAATGATGCTTTTTTTCAACAC
>CAZLFF010000041.1:6112-26785 GCA_964558755.1 uncultured Pirellulaceae bacterium | reverse complement strand
AGTAAAGATCGAGGACGAACGACGTGGGCAGGAGCTTGAAAAGAACTTTGAAGACTGGATCAACAGCCCAGCTTCACTCTTGTTTTTCACGAATGTTGCCAGTCTTGAAATCCCGGGGAGCCGAATCCGCCGCGAGCCTGCGGAGGCGGGGCCATGCGCTGATTCTCAGTGGTTCAATTTGATTGGTGCGGAAACGAATCGAGTTTTGGTCGTACGATCGAAACCGGAGCACTTTCCGGCTGAAGCAGTCGCTGAAATCACGAAAGAACGAAACGCTGACGACCTTCACTTACCACCATGTTCAATCGAAATCGTTTTTGGACTCGACTCAGTTCAGAAGATTTATGTTGTTTTACCAACAGGCGTACGTCCTGATTTGCCTTTTTCAATAAATGGACCGTTCCTTCAAGACCCGGCCCGTTTCAAAATCAAAGATCCTTCGGTTTCGCCTACCAACCGATGGCTTCTTGAGCGAGCGGGAAAACTCGCGGCTCAGAGCATGCTTTCTTTGGCAGGAGATGAGGGGCTTCCAATTTCGGAACGGGCCAAAGCCTATTCGTATCTTCCTGCCCCGGCATCCCTTGGTGATTCAGTTGATGAAAGCGTCACCTATGAAGTTGTCGAAGCATTCAAGTACAGCGTAGCTAGTAAACCACTTTTGCTGACGCATGATGGTGAGCTTCGCAAGCCGGGAACTTGCTCGGCATTTCCCTCTCACATCCACAAAGTGTGGAGCGGGGAAATAGTTGAAGCGATCTTTTGCACCGAGTACATGAGTGTATTGTCACCTGAAGTTTCGTCCGAGCATCGACGGCTTTTGTCAACTTGGGAATGGGTGAATTCGGTAAGCGAATCAAACCTTCTTAGCTGGATTCAGGCATTCGATCTACCCAAACCAAAAAGCTGGATTGCTCTGTCCTATTTGTGGGAATTCGTGTCTAAAGCCTGTAAGAATGCGTACGGACAATCGAAACCGGACGTGTATCCAATTGCACCTGTTGAAGGATGTGAATTTCTACAACGCCCAAGTAAATTGGTGCGGTTGTCTGCTCGCCAATCCTCGCTTGCCCCGAATGATCTAGATTTCGTTTCAAAACTGATAAAGATCGTTGACTCCAACTGGATTGATTTTCTTCGCGATAAGGCGAAAGAACAGGAGTCCGACAAGTCTGCATACGGTAGCGGGAATTCCATTACGGCTAGCCTCGCCTTTCTTAAGGAGGTAGGCCTCGACTCACCATCCTCAATCGAGCGAATTCTCAGTCTAGCGGATTCAATGATTGAGCGAAGTCACGAGGGGATCGGTAATCGAAAACGCATCGCTCATATCTATGCTGCGACCAAGACGAACGTGCCCCAAGACTTTGCTTACTTCGTTCGGAACCAGTCGTTGGTCTTGGCCAAGAATGGCGTTTTGATTGACCCAGACGGAATCCTTGAAGAGGTTCTTCCTGAGGTAACCATTCAAGGCACTTTGCTCCATGAATCCTACTTACAGGCTTCTGAGTCATGCTCCAGCTCGCAATGGCAAGCTTGGTCATTGTCTGCTCAAAGCAGGCTCTCTACGCTGCCGCCATTTCTTAATCAACATGTCGGTTTTGAAACGCGACAAGGGCTTGAGAAATTCTTGGCAACTCGGAATACCGCCAAGCCCACAGAATACCAATACAAAGGTCGCGCCTCATACCGACTAAGTGACAAGTTATTTCAATCATCACTAGTGTCACATTTTGATGACATGCTGAGCGATGATTCACTTGCTTGGGCCAGCTTCGTGGCGTTACTTTTAAAAGGAGATCCGATCCAGTGGTCAGAATCCGCAACGACTCCTGTCTATGAAGTATCTGCAAACGGGAACGAGCGACGCGCAAAATGCTCTCCTGTACCTTGCGAATGGACAATTCAATTGTCACAACGTCCGTGTTTGTTGGACACAATGAACCGGCCCTGTGTGCCTGGGGAGCTACTCGTTCGCACGCCGCAAACAGAGCCGCTTATGGGTGTCGAGTCATTCGTAAGAGCAGAGTTCGATACTCCAGAAAATCGGCCGTTGCTTGAAGCGATTGGATGCCGACTGACTCCCGCTGGCCCAGAAAAACTACTTGGCCGGATCAAAGCACTCTCGCAAATGGAGCAACCGCCGATCCACGAGCTGGCAAAATGGTACGAGGCAATCGACAAAGTTGTAGCCAGATCGAATTCCTCTGAAATTGTGGCACTTCAAGACGAGTTCAAGCAGCTCCCATTAGTTTTTACTCAGGCCAATGAATGGGCAAAAGTTGACGAAGTATTTCGTTTTGTCGATGAGGAAGGAATCCCGGATTCTCCAACGATTCATCCGGCAATCTCGGAATTGATGATGTGGCCCCGGTTGGGTGTGGCCGATCGACCATCGCCGGAGTTGGTCATCAATTGGCTTCAAACGTTACCAAGCAATAAACGACTAGATTCAAAGACACGCCAACGAGTAAAGGGATGCCTTCAAACTTTTCCTGATAAAATTTGGAACGAGTGCGGTAAATGGTTATCACTTGATGATCGTTGGTTACAAGTTGATGAGTTCAAATTCCGCTCGACTCGCGATCGCGCGTTTAGAACATCTGATCTTTTCCCTGGCATTCAATCGAAAACTGCTGATCTTCGCAATCTACGCGAATCAGACTATTCACAACCGCATTTCATTGCCTTACCGGACATCGGCCAGCACCTCGAACTGCGGCTGACGGAAAAACGGCCCACAACGGACAGCGTTTCAAACAAGACTTGGCTTAACAAGCTAGGAGAGTGTTTATCTCGTGTCGTGATCTATAGTGACGCGGCCAAAGAGGAAACAATCCGAGCCGAGGCAAAGCGGCTTGCTGAGTCAGTTTGGCGCACCATGCAATCATTGCAAGTCACCCCCTACCTCGATGGCGAGCCAGCAGGACAGGCATTTGACGCAGATGTAATTTGGGCCGATGAAGACTTGTTCGTCAAAGATCAACCGTTAGTTACTGTTTACAAAAGCCTCGTCAATGAACTTTCAAGGCCATTCGGTTCTCAATCCATCACTGATGCGATCCGAGCATGTGCTGATCGCAACGCTCAGTTCATAGACGCATACGTGAATCATCATTTCGAATTGCTGGCGGAAAATCCTTCCGAACTCAAAATTGCGACGGTTAAAGAAATAGCCGATCTATCTATTGAGATTACTAAAAAACAGCCTGCCAAGCACGAATTGCCCACCGGGAAAATTGCGGAATTGCCCTCAGTCAACCCCCAGTTCGAATCCGAACCAGAGGAGAAAACGAATCTACTAGGCGATCAGCCTGACGGCCAATTGGTCGAAGAGGCCATCTCTAGCAGCTATTTTTCTGAGCCCGCCCTAGGTGAAGCTGCCGAACAGAATAAGCCTATTGAACAATTGGAGCCATCGCCGCAATCTGAGATCGAAGATGAAGGTGAATTTCAAGAGCTTGTTCCAGAAAAACCGTGCGTCGTCGAACCAACGCCCAAGAAACCAGCCAAGGCTCCTCTCATCATTCGCTATGCAGAGACTAACGGGTTCAAGTGGGTAGTTGAAAATCACACAGCGGAAAACAGTGCAAAAGAGCAATTGTCAAAGTCCCCAGGTTTATTCCGATGGCACATCACTCGGCTTGACGGCACTGTGCGAACGCGACTTTGGTTGGCGTCACAGTCCTTAGTCGAAGGTGTCGAAATTCCGGCGGAGATATGGAACGTACTCAAACAATCTCCATTCGACTGCACGTTTGTCTTTGAGGGCAACCATGGCAACCCGAAAGCCTTCGCAGGTGAACAAATCATGCAGTATTTCGAGAACGAGCAAATTCAATTGTTTCCTGCGACTTACCGAATTCGACAAATTGAAGAGCTGGAAGCCTCGCCAGTGGAGACCGATCGCCAACTAAAAAGACAAGGTGAATAGCCTCTCCAAACATCCAAAAGGATTCAATTCATGCCTGAAATCAAACCTATCAACGCCACAACCCACTTCAAATGTGCTTTCAATGTCTATGACAATGGCAAGCATGGCGAACCTTTGATGACACGTTTGCGCAAGACAATACGATCTTGGTGCAAAGAGAAAGTTGACAAGTACAACGACGGACATGGGAAGTGCGTATACGACCATTGGTTTTTCAATGGGAATCACCCCACTAGTCCCAACGTCAATGTTGTTGGATATCAGCTTCGCGTTGCAATTGTTCCTGGGGAAGATATCAGTTCCCCGCCTGCTTGGATGTTTGAGATGATCCATCGTGACTCCGGAGAATCGGCCCGGAGATGGTCGACGGAAATTGGCCTGCAACGGTTAGACGATGGCGGAGTTCGATTCACCACAGTGAATTCTCACTGGATGATGCCAAACTTCATTGGCGAGTATCCCCAGCTACCCTTTAGAAGCGTGCCTAATTTTGTCGCTTGGATTTTGAAGGACGGTGGATTCACGTGTAAACGAGGAGACACGGAAATCAGCCATAAATTCGAACCAGTTACACATGAAAACGCGCAAGCGATTTACGACGAACTAAAAGATCCGAATCGGCAGCAGCCTTTTGTTTTTGTTGGAGCCAAAAGCAACTCACAACATCTCGCAGTGAACCCTGTTGATATCTACCGCAGCCTTTTGGGCAATGCCAACGTGTTCGCATTCTTCGAAGAGTCTGCACTCGAAGAGATGAACTACTACCTGGGAAAGGACTATCGTTGCGAACCGGGAGCGATTCGTTGTTACCTTCCTCACTTCGACAAAAACCGTGGCGACAATTCCCGCATACATCGCTTTTTTCTGTCTCATCAAATCGAAGACAAAGGGCACAACTATGTGGTCGATTGTCTCGCCAATGGTCTAGCAAGAAATGGAGCGGTTTTCACGACGAGAGACTTGCGATCATTCAATGACCTTTTCGCACTTCGAAGAAAGCACCGCCTAGATAAAATTCTTCAAAACAAAAACTCCACCACCGATCAATCGGACGAACTGAACCTGTTCATGGAAGAATGCGAAGAACTGACGACTAAGAATGGTGAACTTGAAACACTTGCGAGTCAGTATTCTCAAGAGAACGACAGCTTGAAGACAGAGCTAGGCTCAACAAGGCATCAGATTGCGGAAGCGAACAAGCTTCGCTCTCAATTCAAAAACTTTGAACAAGTTCAGAACGCCGTGAACTCTCTCGATAAACTGCCGGAAAGCTTGAGTGATGTTTTGCGACTTGCCGGAACTCTATTTCCAAAACGGCTGACAATTTCCAGTGACGCATTCAAAACGGCGGCAGACCATGAAAAGAGTCATGACTACTGGAAGAAGTCGGAAGGATTGAGCATCGCTTGGGCGATGCTATTCGACCTTGCTCAAAAAGGGCATGAGTTATTGCTAAACAAACAAGGTGGAGACATTGAACGAACTTTCAATGACGATTCGAACTTTGAATTGGCTATGACTGAAGGAAAAACAACAAAGCAAAATTCAAAGCTAATGGAAAAACGAGAATTGGTGCACGAAGGAAAGAACTTTCAAATGGCGCCCCACCTGAAGTTTGGGAACAAAAACCCTAGAATGCTTCGTTTACACTTTGCAGTGGACAATGAAAAAGAGCGATTGATTGTTGGGCATTTCGGTGACCACATGACAAACGCTTCAACCAGAAAGAAGTCTTGAGCCGCCGCCTAAGTCCTATGTCCCTCTATGTTCCTTTTTCGCGAAAACCAAGCTTGGGAAATCCCAATAAGACATCTTTTTGCTTGGTTTTAGACTGTTTTCTATGTTCCTCTATGTCCCCGTTTTGTGGACAGGAGGATTGATCGTATGTTTTCAAATTTGAAAAAAACTTGACACACCACATTTTGTTATTCCGCCAACATTAAAAACACCGCCGCTAGCTAACCGTTCAGGTTAGCCAAACCCTCCGATCCTACAGCAGAATAGAAGCCAACATTGTTCGATTCAAAAGCTAATACGACTGTCCCAGCGCATGCGAAAGAAAGTGGCGTTACCTGGTTCGCAACCACCGAAGTGTCCCGGATCGAGAATGGCTAGATAAATGAACCTCGAATTTTGTTGGTCGAATGCCCGCCAACCGGCTCGGCAAAAAATAGATGAGGTACTCCGCTTTGGTGAAGATCAATTGGCACTTGCTGTTGCATTTTGTACTGGTGCCGGAGTGCAAATTCTTAGTCGCCACATTTCAAATCTGAATCGACCTGAATCATTCGTTGTTGTGTCGTCCAAGAAGCCAACAAACCTTCGCGCCCTTGGAGGCCTGGACGAGCGGATACCAGAGCGGATCTATGTGCATTACGGAGGTACTGCACCTAGAGAGATTCAAGCGACTCCGTTCAACACTCCATTGATGCACTCAAAAGTCATTTATGCCAGAAACGGCAACGAGTGCAAGTTGTGGGTTGGAAGCCATAATCTAACTGCTTCCGCCACAATCGGCATGAATTACGAAGGGGCGATGCTACTTACCGGAGACGCGGACGAACCGCAATTCCGAGATGCACTTCAACACTTATTACATTGCCGAAGTCGATCTTTGCCATTCCATCCAAGCATGATGGTCGAGGATGACGACGACGCAGAACGCCAGAACATCTTAAACATTCATGCGGAGAGCGAAGTCGAAATTGAACAGACTCCATGTTTCGTACACCTTTGTCTTCCGAATTCCAGTAACGACCGGGAAGTTAACCCCGGAGACAAAGTAATTCTGTATCTCTATCCAAAGGGTTCGCTGAAGGGAAGACTCGATCCCACCAAGGCCAAAGCTGTTTACGAAGGTCAACAAACTTCGAAGGACTTTACTCAGATTCACCCAACCGCTCCTGGCATTCCAGCAGCCTGGCAAGACGCCGACTACATCATTGAGTGGAACGATAGTGTTTATCAGATGCTCCCCGCTCGGACTCCCAAGGCTGATACAACGACGCAGGTCGTTTTACGGTTTGAACGTCGGAACGATGACATCAAAAAAGACCTGTTCTTGGAAAAGAAACCAGAGACCAAAGTTGCCATTGAAACTGACGAGTCACGGCTGACGGGTATCGACGATGACATGGTTCAATTCCTCAGACCAAGGCGTCGACGAGATGGTAGCCTTCCGTTCAAAGAAGCAGTCCAGTATGGCAAGGCAGTAAAGCTAATCGCAGAGGATGCGAATCGGTATCAGGACGACCATGTCAAACCCGCATTAGAGTCTTTTTACGATGCGGAGCTGATTGCAACAGGCAGAGTCGGTGATGACGAAGAAACAAAATACATCTACCAAACCAAGTACCGTTACCGATCTTAGCGAGAGCAAAAAGATTCAACACTTAACATTTGGTAGGATTGAGATAGCACAAAGTAGTTTGGACAAAACAAATTGAAATATCGTAAAAAGATGATCGAGGTTGCGTTGCCGCTTCAGGCGATTAACAAAGCTTCGGCGCGTGAGAAATCTATTCGGCATGGGCACCCATCGACGCTGCACCTGTGGTGGGCGAGGCGTCCTTTGGCGGCTTGTCGGGCTGTGTTGTTTTCGTCATTGGTGAATGATCCTGGTGACGATCCGATGTACGGAATCGACGAAGACACCGCTGCCACCGAACGAGCCAAGCTGTTTGACTTGATTGAGGATCTTGTGCTGTGGGAGAACAGCAACAATCCGGAAGTGATCAATCGAGCTCGTTTGGAAATCGCTCGCAGCATCGCAGCCAATAAAGTCGCAGACCTCGAGTTGAGCGACAATGCCCAGCTTGTGTCCGCAGCGCCAAAGCTACCAGAAGAACAAGCCAAATACTTGCCCGATTCGCCGCAGGAGTACACGCCGAACGATGTACGGTTCAAAATGCCCGGTCTTACGAGCGAGCAAGTAAACCATTTTCTAGCGCATTACGCACCGCCGGTACTTGATCCGTTTGCGGGTGGGGGAAGCATCCCTTTGGAAGCTCAGCGACTCGGACTGCGGGCTTATGCCAGTGACCTCAATCCAGTTCCCGTGCTGATCAACAAAGCATTGATTGAAATACCTCCCCGGTTTGCTGGTAAGGCGCCCGTTAATCCTGAAGCACAAAAAGGCAAGTTGGCAACCAAGGTTTGGAATGGAGCCGAAGGTCTGGCCGAAGACGTTCGATACTACGGCAAGTGGATGCGAGACGAAGCGGAAAAACGTATCGGGCATCTGTATCCCAAAGTCAAAGTCACGCAAGAAATGGTGGACGACGGACGACCTGATTTGGAGCCGTATCTCGGACAGGAACTGACTGTAGTTGCTTGGATTTGGTGCAGGACAGTCGCAAGTCCAAATCCTGCTTGCGGTAACTCGCATGTTCCGCTTGTGAAGTCTTTTTGGCTTTGCAAAGTCAAAGGCAAAGAAGCTTACGTAAAACCGACGGTAGATCCAAGAACGAACGAGATTCGTTTTGACGTAAGAGCGGGGCGCCCACCCGTGGATTTTGATCCAACAAAGGGAACAGTCGAACGGTCGGGCGGAATGTGCCTTATAAGCAATGGACCAATAGGCTTCGATTACATTCGAGAAGAAGGTAAAAATTCCAAACTTGGACTTAGGTTAATGTCTGTTGTTGCTTACGGCGGCAAAGGCAGGGTTTATCTTCCGCCGGTTAAAGAACATGTCGCGACTGCTGAGTCAGCAACGCCGGAGAACTACCCAATTTCGCCAATTCCGGATAAAGCTATTTCGTTTAATGTGAATCTTTATGGCATTGACCACCACTATAAGCTATTTACGAATCGTCAACTTGCGACTCTCACTGTGTTCAGTGATTTGGTGATGGAGGCTAAAGAAAGAATTCGTCGTGATGCTTCGGAATTCCCGTCGGAATATGTAGCCGATTATCCTAAAGCTGTGTCGGTCTTCCTGACATTTGCCTTTAGTAATTTGCTTGACGACCTCGTAACCTTGGCTGTTTGGCGTACAACGCATGGCACTGGCGCGATGGCGTCGGCTTTTGGCCGCCAGAACATGCCGATGACTTGGGACTTCCCAGAAGCAAATGCATTTGGGAATTCAGCTGGAGACTTAAAACATTCTCTTAATGCTGTCACTCGTTGTTTGGACAATCTCGACTTTCCATCAGTAGTTGGTAGCTCGATTCAGCATGACGCAACACAATCCCCAGCACATGATTCAATAATCATTTGCACTGATCCTCCTTACTACGACAACGTCAACTATGCGGATCTCAGTGATCATTTCTATGTCTGGTTGCGACGAACACTTTCAGATGATTTTCCGAAACTGTTTTCGACTTTGGTCACACCAAAGGCGTCAGAGCTGATTGCAACTCGATTTCGACACGATGGCAACAAAAAGAAAGCGGAAGCATTCTTCGAATCAGGGTTGAGGGATTTCTTTGCTTGGTCCGCAATAAAATCAAACCAAGACATTCCGTTTGCACTTTTCTATGCTTTCAAACAAACTGAAGCAAAGAAGACGAAGTCGAACTCCAAAGAATACGCATCAACTGGGTGGGAGACGATGCTTTCAAGCCTTATTGGGGCAGGATTTTCGATCCAAGCTACATGGCCGTTGCGCACGGAACGTCCAACCGGTCTAAAAGCATCGGAAAACGTACTCGCGACGTCCATTGTCCTTTCCTGCAGGCCCCGCGAAGCCGACGCTTCCATGGTCACTCGTCGAGACTTTGCTAACGCCTTGCGTAAAGAGTTACCCGAAGCGATCAAACACCTTCAATCAGGCAACGTGGCTCCGGTGGATCTGGCTCAAGCTTCGATTGGACCTGGCATGGCAGTGTTCAGCCGCTACAAAGGAGTTGTCAACGCCGACGGCTCACCAATGTCTGTGCGCGAAGCACTGCAGCTGATTAATCAGATTCTAGATGAGTCTCTGGTCGAGCAGGAGTCCGATTTTGACGCCGAAACTCGGTTCGCCATTCGTTGGTTCGAGCAGCACGGATTGGAAAAGGGCCCCTATGGAGATGCAGAAGTCCTTGCTACGGCTATGGCTGTTAGCGTAAAGGGAGTCGAAGAAGCCGGGCTCGGAAAGTCTGGAAGCGGAAAGATGCGACTATTCAAACGCGAAGAACTCCCCGCCGACTGGCTTCCTCAAACCGACAGCCGACTAACGATGTGGGAATCGACTCAACATTTGATTCGTCGACTTGAAACCGAAGGCGAAACACGAACGGCAGAACTTCTTGTCGACCTTCTCGAGCACAAAGGAAGTGAATCTGCAGAAAGCGCACGCGAACTTTCCTACCGCCTTTACCAAACCTGCGAACGTGCCAAACGCGCCGACGAAGCCCGCAGCTACAACGGACTGGTCGTGGCCTGGCCAGAGATATTTCGTCTCGCAATGCAACTTAAAAGCGACGGTAAGGCCAAAGTCCAGGGAGAGCTGCTATGAGTTTTCGGCCCGACGATCCTCACAATAGTTTGCCAGACTTACCGCCACCGGGCGAAATTGAAACGCCAAAAGTATTAAAAGCAGCGATTGCGGCTTCACGTCAACTGGCTGAGCTTAAAGGTAGCGGCGACGGACTGCCCAACCAAACGGTGCTGGTCAACACTTTGATGCTGCAAGAGGCGAAACTGAGTAGCGAAATTGAAGGCATCGTCACCACCACCGATCGACTTTACCGAGCGATCGCTGTCGAAAGCGAAAGCAATGACCTACACACCAAAGAGGTTATCCGTTACCGCGATGCAATCTGGTTAGGCGTTGAACGCCTCCGCGAAGGGCGACCGCTCAATACCGTGCTGTACGAAGAAATTGTGCAAGTCATTAAGCAGAACTCCGCAGGCGTCCGGAAACTGGAGGGGACGGCACTTGCCGATGAACGGACTGGAAAAGTGATCTACACGCCACCGGTGGGCGAACAGATTATCCGGGACAAGCTTCGTAGCTTGGATGACTTCCTGAACGGGACACATGGCATTGATCCGCTGGTCGTGATGGCCTTGGGACATTACCAGTTCGAGGCAATTCATCCGTTCAGTGACGGCAACGGAAGAACCGGACGGATCATCAACATACTGTATCTGCTGCAACAAGGGCTGTTGCACGAGCCTGTCGTTTATCTCAGCCGCTACATCATTCAACATAAATCTGATTACTACCGATTGCTGCGAGAGGTTACCGAAAGCGGGAACTGGGAAACTTGGGTTCTGTTCATGCTGGAGGGAGTCCGAAAGAGTTGTGCGGACGCTCTGGTTCAAGTGGACGCGATTAAGAAACTAATGCACGAAACCAAGCAGGAGTACAAATCAAAGGCAACCAAAATCTACCGCAAGGAATTGCTGGAGTTGCTTTTCGATCAACCGTATTGCACGACGCGTTTTGTTGTTGAAAGAGGCATCGCCAAGCGACAGACGGCTGCCAAGTATCTGCAAATGCTCACCGAAGTTGGCTTGCTCAAGTCGTTGCGAATAGGCAAGGAGTCGGTTTACATCAACCATCGTTTTTTGGATTTGTTGTCGCAGCCGCCAGAAGTTAAATAGTCGTTTCGGTAAACTGAGTTGTGTAAAAACCATGTGTCGACAGTGTCGACACGTCACGGAAACGTGTCGATATTTTTCTGTTTTGTCGACACGTCCTGGGGACGTGTTGATTTCATCGACACGTCAAAATCACTTCAATCTGGCCTGAACGCTGTCATCTTCTGGGTTTCAGAAAATTCCTGTCTTCCCCGAACGCCATTCTGCCAATAATATTCTATAGTGTCCGATCGGGAACATTTAATCAATCGCGTCGGGTGTGGTGCCCGTGGAGACTGTTTCCGTAATTAGCGTTTTCATGAAACGCTAACGTTTGAGAAGTTGAGCAGCGTTTTGGATAATCCCAAGTCGCCTTAGCTTCCCTGTCCACAAGGTATGTACATGACAATTAAGCTGGGCGACCGTCTCAAATATGCACGTGAGCGAATCGGCCTGACTTTGCAACAGGTAAGCACGGAAGCAAAGATCGGCGAATCCTCTATCTCTGAATGGGAGAATGGGAAGCGCGAACCCAGTTTTGCACAGTTGGCCCTGCTCGCCAACGCATACATGAAAGATGTTAATTTTTTTCTGGACGATGCACCGCTTCCCGAAGAGGTTGTGCTTTGGCGTGAAAAGCCCGAAGGCGAATTGGCGAATCGCACGGAGTCGATGCTCTTGTCGCTGGCGAAGCAGTATCACCGGCTTGAACACCTGTGTGGTGATCCGAGGCCATGTCGTTTGCAACAATCAGATCGTCCGGCTGAAGAGTACAACCAGTTTGCAGCTTGCGCATTGGCTCATGATTTTCGCAAAAAACATTCTTTGGGGGAACGTCCTGCCAGCTCGTTGATGTCAGTGCTGGAAGAGTATTGCCGTGTAAAGATCTTTCACTTGAACTTTGAACCTTCAGGAACTGCGGCTTGTTCGCGCAATGACGGCTTCGGTGCAGCGATTCTGCTGAATGCTCAAAACATACGCTGGCGTCGGAATTTTGATTTGGCTCATGAGCTATTTCACTTGTTAACGTGGAACAGCTTTCGACGTGGAAGTTCGATTCACGAAACATCCGACTCGGAAGAGCGTTTGGCGAATCAATTTGCCAGTTGCCTGCTTATGCCGACGGAACCTTTGACATTAGCCATTCATTTTCAATCCGACGAAGATAACGAACTGGATTACGACGATCTATTCGAAATTGCTCGTCAGTTCGATGTGTCGGTGCCCGCATTGATTTGGCGCATGGTTGATTTAAAGTTCATTGACCGCGATACAGCTAAAAACATCAACGAAGTGATCTCTGGACGAGTTCAATTTTGGGATCGTCGGCAAAACGAAATACCGCGTGAACGCCCGGTACGTTACGAAGCGCTCGCGTTGGAGGCGATTGAAAAAGGATTGATTTCGACTGGAAAATTTGCCCAATATATGGGAATCAGTCGTGCTGCAGCGATGAAGCAGGTCGAGCAGGAGGTCTACACAGTCAAGGAGGGGGCGGAGCTTGCCAAAATTCAAATTGCTAATCCTTGATGCGGGCGTCGTGATTAAGCTTTTCGAACTTGGTATCTGGAACCAGTTGCTTTGTCAGTGCGATGTTCATTTGTCAAAGATTGTTGCTGAACAGGAAGCTGATTTCCACAGCCCAACCGACGTGAAACCGCATGGCGAACCAATCAACCTGAAACAGGATATTGAAAATGACCGATGCACAGTTTTCGAATGCGGTTTGAGCCAGATCCAAAGTTTCCGCTCGGGCTTTGACACCAATTATGCTTCTGACCTAGATCCGGGCGAGGCCGAATCGTTGACTTGGCTGTTTTCACAAACTGAAGACTTCTTAATATGCTCTGGCGATGCGATCGTTTACAGAGTCTTGAGTGTCAAAGGTCGTTGCGAGCAGGGTATCTCTCTTCAGGAAATACTTGATAAAATTGGTCTAACCAAGAGCTTGCCTTGGCAGTACACCAAAGAGTTTCGTGAACAAAAGTCTTCCCAAGGAAGCAAAGACCTGATTCAAGGTCGCGGGATCCACAAATCCTAACCTTCTCTTCCTCTCAGATAAAAACAGAGCAACAAGACTATAAATGGCTAAATCAAACCGAGAAAAAGTAGGCCAGTCCTTAATGGTCTTTAAGAGCGGGCTTCTCCCGTTCGTTCAGCGCGAGCTTAAATCAAAATTTGGTGAGAAGGACTGGCACGCTAAGTCTGTCGAGAAACTTCGATATCAACCCAAGAGTGCTGATGAATGGGATATCTCCGTCATTCTCAATGTGATGTGCGATCTATGGTTTGATGTTTTCAAAGACATCTTGAGCTTTTCGGAAAAGAATCTTGTTTTCGAATTGCGTGACACTCGAAACAAATGGGCTCACGAACACAACTTTTCGTCGGACGACACCTATCGGGCTTTGGATAGCATGGAGCGATTGCTTCAATCTGTAGGTGCAGGTGAAATTGCTTTGGATCTGAAGAAGCAAAAGATGGAGGTGATGCGGCTAAAATTGGCCGACCAAACCCGTCACGATTCGAAGCGACGCGCTGGTAAGGCTACCGATGGAAATCCTGCGGTAGGATTGCCTCCTTGGCGAGACTTGGTGGAGCCACACGAAGACGTTGCCTCTGGCAATTATCAAAATGCTGAGTTTGCCGCTGACCTTTATCAGGTCTATACCAAAATCGCCAGCAGTGAATATGGCGAGCCCGTAGAGTTCTTTCGTCGCACTTTTCTGACTCAAGGATTGCGCGACTTGCTTTCCACTGCGTTGAAACGGTGGACAACCGATGGTGGCGATCCCGTTGTAGCACTTCAAACGAACTTTGGTGGTGGTAAAACGCATTCGATGTTGGCGCTATATCACATCTGTGGCGGTACCCCAATTGCCGATTTGCCGAATGTTGATGAGTTGATCGGTGAGCTTGGCGTTGATTCATTACCTGAGATCAAACGAGCCGTATTGGTTGGTCAGTATTTGACGCCAGGTGAACAACGAAAGATGGCCGATGGAACGAAGGTCAATACGATATGGGGCGAGTTGGCTTGGCAGTTGTGCGGAAAGAAGGGTTACAAACTGGTCAAAGATTCGGATGTCGCTGGTACGAATCCCGGCAGAGCTCTAATAGATCTTTTCAAGATGGCTGGGCCATGCTTGATATTGATTGATGAGTGGGTGTCTTATGCGCGGCAACTTTATGAAAAGCATGACTTGCCTGCTGGAAGTTTTGATACACAGTTTACGTTTGCGCAGGCTTTGACTGAAGCTGCCGCCGCTTCCCCTAATGCTTTGGTGGTAGTGAGTATTCCTGCTTCGGATATTGAGGTCGGCGGTTCAGCAGGTAAAGAAGCGCTTAACCGACTGGAGAATGTCGTAGCTCGAAAGGAAGCAACTTGGCAGCCTGCAAGCAGTCAGGAAGGATTTGAGATCGTCCGCCGACGCCTGTTTAAGACAATTGGCGAAGAAGAGCAACGAAAGCGCAACACTGTCATTCGGGCTTTCATTGAAAACTACCGAAAGCACGCGAAAGACTTTCCAAGCGATGTTGCGACAGCCGACTACGAGCAGCGAATGCAAACAGCCTACCCGATCCACCCTGATCTTTTTGATCGACTTTATACAGAGTGGTCAACCCTCGATCGTTTTCAAAGAACGCGTGGCGTTTTGCGGTTGATGGCGGCAGTGATACACGAGTTGTGGGGTAATGAAGACAAGAACCTGATGATCATGCCTGGGATGTTACCGTTGCAACATGGTTCGGTTACCAAGGAACTTGTGCGTTACCTTGAACCGTCTTGGCCCGTCATCGTGGAATCGGATGTCGATGGTCAAGGCTCAACGCCTCTGTCGATCGACCAAGAGAATTCCAATTTGGGGCGATATTCGGCGACTCGCCGTGTTGCTCGAACGGTGTTTCTTGGAACAGCACCAATGACCGGCACAGCCAACCGTGGTAAGGACATCAAGCAAATCAACATTGGCTGCGTTCAACCCGGTGAGGCACTCGCAACGTTTGGCGACGCATTAAGACGTTTACAAAACAAGGCGAGGTATCTACACACCGATGGAGAAAGGTCGTTCTATGATCCGGCGCAAAACATCAGCCGCGATGCGGAATCCCGAAAGAATGATTTCTCTCAAGACTCTGTGATCGACCGGGTCACCAAGATCATCACTAAGACCGAAAAGAAGTCTGATGGGTTCGTGAACCTTCATCCATGCCCATCGTCGCCATCAGATGTTGCGGACGAGCACGGCGCACGGCTTGTCATTCTTCCTCCGCATGAATGTCACACTTCGAACGAGAAAGACTCTCCAGCAATCACCAAGGCTGAAGAGTATTTGAGTTCAAGAGGTGCTGGCCCGAGAATTTATCGAAACACATTGGTCTTTGCTGCGGCAGATAAAGCACGGCTTTCGGAGCTAGAAGATGCTGTGCGTTGGTCGATGGCTTGGGAAGCAATTTACGGCAAACGAGAAGAACTTGACTTGAATCCATCGCAAGTTCGAACGGCAGAAGCTAAGAAGAACGAGTGGGCAGGTGTTGTCAGTCAGCGAATCAGCGAAACGTATTCGTGGCTAATTGTTCCTACTCAGCACCAGTCCAGTGAACCTGTTACCTATGAGGCCTACCGACTAAAAGGGTCAGACTCCGTTGCTGTGAAGTGCCAGAAGAAACTAGACAGCCAAGGCGAACTAGTCACAGTGTTTGGTAGTAATCTTCTGCAAATGTCGCTCAATAATGTTCCGTTGTGGCGAGGAGACCATGTTCCCGTAAAGCAGCTTGCGGATGACTTTGCCCAATACTTGTACTTACCTCGACTGAAGAACGAGGAAGTTTTGCTAGATTCAATCAGCCAGGGTATCTCGCTGCTGACTTGGAAAGAAGATTCTTTCGCTTACGCCCAAGACTACGACGCGGATAGGAATCGCTACATAGGTCTGGTTGGCGGTGGTCGAACGACAATTGCATCGGATCACTCGTCACTCGTGGTGAAGCCCGAAATTGCGGCAAAGCAATTGGATGCCGCTGCAATTCCAACCCCAGTTCCTGGCGGTGGACCTGGCGTTCCCCCAACACCGAATCCCGGTGGGGGTGGAGGTTCGCAACCTGATGATGAGCCGGTGGTTGATACTACACTTCGGCGTTTCTACGGCACGGCCAAACTTGACGCCACCAGAATCGGACGAGATGCAGGAAGAATCGCAACCGAAGTGCTTAGCCATTTGACTGGCCTCCAGGGCGTCGATGCGGAAGTCACTTTGGATATTACGGTCAACGTCCCCGATGGAATTCCTGAGAACATTGTTCGGACAGTAAATGAAAACTGCCGGACATTGAAATTTGACGACCAAGGCTTTGAGAACGAGTAGGATTAAGAATGGCAACTCACAAATTGACATGACGCTGCCTCCTCGCGAATTCAAACGAGCTGATGAAGCTTTGCTGTAAAATGTGATGGCAAACTCTATAGCACATTGGAAATCTCAAGTGGATTGTTGGTATCCATCAGGAATCAACTATGGAAGCAAAATGGTTTGGAAGAATTTCCATGAGTTGATGGAAGAGAATGCGAGCCAATTGAGACCCTGAAGATCTCGACCCCAATAAGTGATTCCACGAACTCTTATCAGATGTACTGGTGTTAATTGGTCGTTGGTTCTATAAATGCGTTCGCAGTTACAACACTATACACGTGTTGATCTTAAAGAGAGTCAGAAAACTTGCGCTGTCTTTCGTGACTAGAGATTCGCCCTTGATTCAAGAGCGGCTAATATAATTGCAGGATCTAGACCACGCTTTATGGCCTTGTGTGCTGCTTCGATAGCCTCCGCCTCAGAATGAACAACGATTTCTAAAAATAGTGGATCTAGGCCGCCCGCGATTGCATCGCGTATCGCTTCCCGATATTCCTGCTCAGCTAATTTCTTCTCGGAGGTCGTTTCAACTGATGCGGCATCAAGACTGACTTGAGCCGCATTTTGTCCCGATGCTTTTGTTTTGTATTTACTCATTGTATCCATTTTAAATCCATTGAATTCAATCGCGAGACTTCACTCATTGAAGTCACAGCGTTGAGGGGATAAGAGATGATCTATCGTTCATTCCTGATTGACGATCACAATTTCGTTCCAAATAGCTGCCGTAAGCATTTAGTTCTTCGATTGAAAACATTTGACTTTCTCTGGGCTGGCAGAGACGCCACTCAATCGCGTCGGCGATTGAACGACGTTTCCAATAGTCACGTGCGCGATCGAATTCTGCGTTTGCATCGAATCGGATGCGAGCGAGGTCATCATTCTCGGACTGCCTTTTGTCAGGTATCAATGCAACCCAAAATTGAAACAAGTTTCGTAGACCAAGCTCAGCCCCAGAAAGTGCCCGATCGAATGGGCGAACGAGTTTCGCAATCATGGCTTGATCATAATCGGCTGGTAGTTGCGTCCATTGCCTAAGCTCATGAAGCTTTGCAATTGGGACAGCCCTCCAAAGCTTTGCGTATGTGTACTGCCGGATGTTGGCAATCTCTTCGATTGTTATCGCGTCTCCTTCCTCCCGCCAATCTCGGAGTTTTTGCAGATTTGTTTGCGCGAAACTCAAGGCCTCGTGGACACCGATGGTCGTTCCCACACCTACCTCGTTGCTACACATGCTCTGGCATCTGGCTTTCCCAGTAGTTTTCAGTCGTGATTGAATCTAATGTGATTGGAAGAGTCACAGCCAGCAATCGTTCAGGCTCCTTAAAGGTGTCGCTCGCAATTATCGAGAGTTGCCAAACTTGAAAACAACGGTAAATTCTGAGCTCTACCTTTGCCAACGCTTTAAGCTTGTCGCATCCATTGATCTCCTGAGCTGACAAGACTATCTCAGTTTCGCGTTCGGCATTCTCGAACAGTTGATTGGCTTCTTGATCTGTTCCGAGCGTCCTTCTCATATGGCAAATATTGTTCACCTCTATTTCTTGGAGTTCATTGACGGTCAGCAGGTCTCGCGATCCAGACTTGCGATAACTGGCAAGAAGCTTGAGGTCGGCCTGAATCTTTTCGAGGACACTAAAAGTATCTTGAATGTTGTTGGTCATAACTATATTTTTCTTTTGTTGAAATTGGGTTTGTAAGTTCGTTCGAAACGCTAGTCTGTTTTGGCTTTGATTGCGTCCAGTTCGGATAACGTTCGCACCGTTCGCAAATATCGTTTTTGTGCTCGATCCAATCGCCGCTCCCAAAAATCAGTTTGTGTCTTCTCTTCACGTGGCTCTGATGCGAGCAAGTGTTGGTAATGGAGGTCTAACCAGGAATTGACGACTTGATCGACGACCAGTTGCCGCACCGGTGAACTTGGGCCACCGTTTAGTTCTTTTACTAGATCGAATAGCTGGGCCAGCAGTGCTTCCTTCGCCACGAGGTTGCCCTTGGTCAAAAGCGAGATGAACTGCATTTTGATGTGATTGGACAAATCACCAATCTTGCTCCAGCTCTCACGGTCTGCGGCAATTATTGATTTCAAAGACTCAAGTGCCTTCTCATGGCCGTTCTCAGCGAGCACCACCAACTCCTCAAAATCCTTTCTCGTCATACTGATAGCCACGTTTCTTACTCCTTTGTTCATGTGTGTTTTGGCGCCGACTAGCGTCCAGTTTTGGGAAATGCCCAGGCCGTCGTCGCGAAGCCAGAAGCTGACGCACTTCCGAACAAGCTCAAGGCACTTGATGATTTCGGCCTCTGTGTTGCTGTACCAATTACGTTCAGCTTCGCGAATCTTTCGGAGCCCCTTTTTTGCTTCAATGTTGATGTTGTCAAATTTGTAAATGAAGTTAGCGACTTCATCGGTAAGTGGGCCGACGTAGTCTCGAACGACACGGTTGCCGTTTCTTCTTGCACGTGACCAATTTCTATGGATGGGCATTTCAAGTGTTCAACTTTTTCAAATTCTTGTTCTGAAATTGACAGCAGTTCGTTGATACTACATTCCTCAACTTGTTGCTAACTGCTGCTGTGAAAGGGCCTCACGACATTTGAACTTCTGCATCGCGTCTGAAGCGTTCGTGGTTGCTGCTGGCTGGCGCTTCTCCTCCGTCGGGGCATGCGGAGTGGCGTTCGAGTCGTACAGTTCTGCCAGCATTTCGTTTGCCGAGCGCCCAAAGACTTGATTGGCGAATTTGCCATGGGACATTTTGTGGCGCAGGTTCATGATCATGGTCAGCAATTTGGAAAGCCGATCGTTGTTAGCGGAAACTGAGAGATTCTGAGCAAGTACGAACAGCTCGACAATTTGACGGTTGCGTCCAACCTCTGTCTGACAATCATGGAATTCGCCTGCATGAGGTAGCCAGTCGAGCCAAGAGTCCACGGCATGTGGGCCTCGCAAAAAACATGAAAGCATCATCAATTTGGAATTCGGATTTGGCTTCTCGTAGTCGAGTTTGATAACACGGTGCAAGATGTAGGAACGAGCTGCCAGCCGAGGGCATACATCGAAGAATGCCAGGCTGTACATACGGATCGTTTCTTCAGGCAGTCCCACCAGAGATCCGATTAACCCAAATGACTGCCCCGTGAGAAGACGGCACTTTATTTCTTGCTCTTTAACGGTGCTGGTCTGGCCAACAGTTCTCGCTTGGTGAAGAAACGGTTCTTGAGAAGGGAGTAACGAATGGCGTCGGCCAGCGAAGTTGTTTACTTCAGCTCGCTGATACCTTGCAAATCTTGAAATCAACTTGCCGTCACGAGGAACGCTAGTTTTGCGACCTTGTTTCCTAAGGTTTTCCACATACACCCAACGCCAATCTGCACCCATATCTGGTCGCAAAGGATAGTAATCAGGAACGAATTTAGGTTTGGGGCGAGGCATGTCTACTAAGTGATGCTCTTCTTTGAGTTGGCTACACCTTGTGTGAGCGTCCATTCGGTAATTAGAAGCTGACAGGATTGTCAGTCACGGTGTCTGAGATGTTCGAAATTGGTCGAATCGCCATCCGAGTACCAGACTGATGAGCGACAAAATCTGAAGAGTTTTTGCGCGTCATATCAGAAACAAGCTGGTGAAAATCGTTGGCAACTTTCTTTGCGACATCGTCGTTAATGAATTGCCGAATCGTTTCTTGGCTATCAACGAACGACTGCATCTTCTGGCCCAAGCCTTGCAGAGTCAGCTGGAACAGTTTCACCACGTCTGGGTCTTCCTTGACTTTTGAAGTTGTGGTGATGAAGTCGTTGAAGACTCTTCTAGGG
>CAZLFF010000041.1:0-6102 GCA_964558755.1 uncultured Pirellulaceae bacterium | reverse complement strand
ATTCTCAAATCGTAGAGCTTTGGTCATGGGCAGGCGGTTGCAAGCCACCAAGGCTTGAATTTCCCGTGGTAGCCGGGCCAATTGCAAAAAGCGATCAATGGTTCTCTGCGAGAGATTTCCACCTAAATGCTGATTCAGCACGTCTCGCAATTCTTGATCAAGCCCACGGCTGCCCGTTTGGCCATTCGCCTTTCGCTGGTTTTTTACCAACGCCTCGACAACCCGAGCTTTTTCAACAGGCCCCAACTGGCGACGGTTCAGGTTGCTCTTAATAAACCGCTCGTTCAGTTGGTCATCACCAAGGTCAATGATGAAGGCATCAATGTGGGTGTTGCTCAACGATTTAGCCACACTTAGCCGGGTATAGCCGTCGATCAAAACTCCCTTACGAGTGATTTCAATGGGTTGGCGAAGTCCGTTCTGCTGAATGTCAATTTTGATTCTTTCGAATTCATCCTTTGTTGGAGGATCGTATATCTTTTCCTGAAGCGGGTGTGCGCTTATTGAATCCACAGGAACTGACGAAATTTGTTTTTTAGGGGGCATGTCGTTGACTTTCGACAAAAATGCTGTGAAACTAGCGATCGTAAATCGTACCGGACGGGCACGCATAATGTCCGTTTTAGATTTGAATCATCGAGTAGTCAACAGCAAGAAATAGAAATGGCAAAAAAGCGTAAACCAAAACTATCACCAATCGCCAGCAAGATTGCGGGGCTAGTCAATGAGCTTGCCGATGGCAACAACAGTAAGTTTGCTCGCCTAGTTGGTTGTACCCGGCCTGTCATCTCACGCGTTGTTCGAGGAGAGCAGGAACCTGGAGCAAATCTGCTGAAGCGAATTGGAGCGATTAAAGGAGTTGACTCAAAAGAGCTGTTTGAACTGGCTCAAGACAAAATCCGAACAGCAGATTGGACATATATTCCAATTGCGATGTGCCTTTTACCTGGTAAACCGAATACAAACCCGTCTCTTTTGACTAACAAGAGTGTTGAAGTTCCTGCAGGAATCTACACATCTTCTTTGTACGCATTACCTGCGAGCGAGTGTGATTCGAATTTTGATTCCCTTGAAGGCCTTCAGCCGTCAGACTTGATTGTTTTCGAAACAGAAGTCAAGAGCTTCAAAGAAAACTTACGAGGTCTCAGTGGAAAGATGTGTGCTATTGCTGAGAAAGGTAAAGGGGCAAAGGCACTGACGTTGCAACGTGTTTCATGCCAAATGAACTCAAGCAAGCGGTGGCATCTATCGGTTGACAACACGCCGAAGGAACCTAATCGACGCTTGGTAGATATACATGGAACGGAAGGTGCCAATGAGGATGATTCCGGCGATGAAACTTCTGGGCAACCTTCAGTAAGCAGTGAAAAAATAGATCTTTCGCAGGTTCGTGGATTCGCAGTGATCTCAATCCGCTACCTCTAACCTTCCGCTTCAGACACCGTGTCCGACGAAATTGACCGCTTTTATTTACCCTTTTCCCCAGCAGAAAACGCAGAGATGAGTACTCTAATTCGCGCTTGCGATTCCAACATTGCTTCTAGCCACTCCCTTCAGTTCTCAGATGAACTCATTCGGGACATCGGTGGCGACATAACAGCTGATTTTGTTCGCGGATTCAAGGACGATCAGTTCGGGGTTCGTATGGAGGAGGTACCCTTGTCGTTGCTTCGCTCAAGCAAAGACCCCCTGAGGGTTCTTACGCATCTAGTGGACAAGACGGACGAGCCCCTGACGGAGCCGTTCATCAACGCTGGCATGCGAAGTGTAATTGAGCGACTGGTGCAAATTAAAGAACTACCTAGCCCAACTCCAGGAGTGCTTGTCAAAACTAAGGAGCTTCCACAGGCCGATCCCAATGTGCATTCGAATTACCCAAGCCTAGATGCTTTTATTCAAACGGCGTCGAGAGGAATTGTTCAAGTTCCTAGTAGCGAGTTCCTGCCAGAGCTCGTATTCAATGTGGCTTGCGCCAGTCCCGGCAGTTCAGTCGTTGTTGTGGCTCATAGCAAGAAAGAGATACGTTTATTGGAGTCGATGCTTCGTGAACGTTATCCGGCTTTACTGGGGCGGCTCGACGTGCACATGTCAGGTCGGGAATTTCGACCCAATTTAGATCGAGAACATATTGGAGTAATTATCTCAACGTTCGCTGGTCTGCTTTCTTTGGATGACTTTGCCCAAAGCCATATTGTCTTGATTGCAAATGCGAAACAGGCAACGTTTGAGCGTGCAAATCACGCGGTATGCCAAGTCGGCAGCCGATTCAAGCTCTTTGGTGTTCAGTATCGAAACAGTCCTCACAATCTTGAAGAACGAGCAACGATGATGCGTTGGTTTGGCCCCGATAAGATTCTGCTTGAGTGGGGCAAGCGTGTTCGTCGGCCAGTGGGAGTTGAGTGGATTCCAAACTCTCTAAGCTGTCAGTCACAAACTGCGAAACGGATGTACTGGACTAACCGTAATCGAAACCAGCTTATTGCGAATCAAGCACGAGAATTGAAACGTCTCAGCGAGTTGGGCAGGTCAATTAACAGTTTGATTCTGACCAACAATATTCCGCAGTTTCGTCAAATTGCTGAATTGCTTCCGAACTGGTCGCTTGAGATTGGGGATGAAACACTTCTTGGTTCGGCAGGATCAGAAGTGCAGACTCGAATTTCTGAAGATCGTGGAAATTGGCGGCGTAACCAAAACTTTATTGTTCTGACAAAGGGAGAGTACAAACAACGAATCCCGGGTTATGAATATGACGTCCTAATTTGGGCAGCAGGAACGAAAAGCATTCGCGCCATACCAGAGTCTTGGTTCTATCGTCGCGATGACGGCAGTGAGCCAACGCCACTTCACATTGTCGACATCGCGGATGATGGCACGCGACTATCAAAACAATGTACTCAAGTGCGACGGGATCAATACGCGGAGCGAAACATCTTTCCCATCGGCGTAAACGAAACTACAGGTCGTATAGATCATTTCCTCAGACAAATTGGGAGGAGTTAAAATGGTATCCGGACAAATCTATCAACCAACTCTAGAACGAGGTCGTCGCCATAGGGGTATTCGAGACAGAGTTTATTCTTCACGAACACCCGAAGCTTTTAATCTGGAGCGATTTGCCAGAGAGAAAAATCTGAAGACCGTGTGGAACTATTTGAAAGAGACAGGTGGCAAAGCTCCCGGGTCTGACAACGTTCGATTTGAAGGTGTCACTGGTAGTACCTTGTTTGACACGCTTAGGTTGGCTAGTGACTCAATTGTTGAAGGTGTTTACTGCCCGCGGCCTGTCCGTGAGGTCTCGATTCGCAAGCCTTGTGGCGGTGAACGCCTTTTAAGCATTTTGACTGTATTGGATCGCGTCATCGCCAAAGCTTTTCAACTTGCCACTTATCCCTATTGGCGAGCAACCTTGCCAAACTTGGGAAGAGATGTGATTGATATCTACATGCGCTTGGAACGAGATGTGCGTCGCGAGCGAAAATATTTGCTGGCTATCGACGATATTAGAAACTGCTTTCCGGAAACACGAGTTAATAAGGTTTTGGAAAATCAGATGAGCCATTTCGAAGGCACGCCAGCAGAATTTCTGGCAAGACAAATCACTCTTGGCCATGAGGGCCAAGCTTTGACGGGTGGTATGGGACAAGGCTCTCCCTACTCACCTGTCGCGGTGGAGTCGTTTCTCCACCACCGTTTTGATTCGAGAATGATTTCTCATTTGGAACGGATAAACTCGTTTCTGTATAGGTACGTCGATAACTTGACGTTCCTTGTCGGAAACTGTGATGAAGGTAACCAAGTCATGACGCATACTCGTCAGGTACTTGGAGCAGTTGGCTACCGATTGAAAGGAGTGGATTTCATTGACCTAAGGGATCAATCACACACAACATCGTTGTTGGGTCTGATTCCAAAATGGAAAGATGGATCTATCTCTCTTGAAATCGGTGAAGATGCCTATGGCAAACTCAGTGATACACTCGCTGAAGCAGCCGTTTTGGACAATGACTTTAACCGTGTGGTTAAAGGGTGGATTCAAGCCTACGCACCTGCCATCACCGAACGCGTTAAACCGCAAGTAATCAATAGATTACGACGAATTGTATTGGATATAGGGGAAACCCAGTTCCAGGAGGGAAACCATTTAGAGTCGATCTGCAAAGGTCGCCAAAGGTGGAATAATAGGAGATCAAGATGATCGTTATCTTGTCTTCTATGCAATGTGATTACTTCATGTTGTTTCTGGAGTTATCCATATACGTTTCGTCTGCGCTAACGCTTGACCCGAACCGCTTCCAAATGGGTGGCGAGCATGGAGATTGCGTCCAAGCAACTTTCTTGAAGAGCCGTAACCTGCACCAGCTGCGATCCGTCGCAGCTGGTGCCTTTTTTAACAAGAATCTCAAACACGTTCTAAACGGGCATAACCTGACAGCAACAAAAATACGTTCGTATTAACATCTAACAAATCCCGATAGCGCCTCAATACGTGACGCTTCCTCTTAGCCCTTCATGGAGTGGGCAACCTCGAAAGAGGTAAAAGTGTTCATTCACACCCAAGACGATCTAAATTCTCCTAAGCGAGACGACTCTGACAAAAAGACCTACAACACACGTGAACTTGCCGTCCTTCTCGGCGTCTCCCGGCATACCATCTATCGCATGCGGGATGGTGGTGAATTGCCGCCAATCATTCCAACTGATCGGCGAATAGTTCGTTGGCAAATTAAAGATGTCGAACTTTGGTTCGACCTGGACTGTCCCAGCACAAAGAACTTCCTTCGATTGAAAAAAGACTATGAACGTTTCACACGTAGACAGGTGAATCGACCAGCCAAAACGCAGAGGAGAGTAAAATGAAGCTGCCTGACTTATTTAAGGTAAAGAAGACGCGGTGGATCGATGCGGATGGAAAACGAGTCAAAGCATCAACCCCCGGCGCCACCAAAGAAGTTGTAGAGTCAAAAGATTGGTATTCTGAACTTCCTCTGATCGAATCTGCGAAGGAGCGAATTGTTCGTCGCAAACTCGGGAAGAAAAAGTCAAAAGGCAAGCGTGTTCGTTTGTGTCAAAACAAGCGAGCTGCGAAGGCAATGCTTCGCGAAATGATCGAAGCTGCGGAACGCAAGGCTGCGGGTGTAATTGACTACACCGAAGAAACGCAGCAACCGCTTGGCGAATTGGTCGACCGATACCGGAGCCACTTATTGGCTAAAGGTAACACCGAAGACTATGCCGGAACAACTGTCAGCAGGATTGAAACGGTTTTTGGATCTTGCAGGTTTCTACGAATTGCTGATTTGGATTCGGAAAAGACTGCGACTTGGTTATACCGCCAGCGAAAAGAGAAGGTAGTCGAGGCTTTTCGTATTTCGGGGATTGCCCAAAGCTACCAAGAGATTGCCGAGGAATTTGGAGTCGGTATTGGGACGGTGACAGCTTGGAAGAAAAAAGGTGCTCCAATTCAACCTCGCGGTGAGACCGATTTAGCGGAGGTGTCGGATTGGTATAACGCGAGTCACTCCAAGCCGATGGGCGCCGCTACCAGCAACCACTACGTTACGGCTCTTCGTGGGTTTGGCAAATGGCTTTGGCGCAATGCTAGAGTCGTTGAACGAAGCCCGTTTGAGTTGCTCGATAAGATTGACGCGAGATCCGATGTTCGCAAAAGCCGCCGCGCACTTGAGTCGGAACAGTTTTCTAGCTTCATCGATGCGGCAAGAAACAGCACGAAAGTGTACAAAGGCCTGTCAGGCCAAGATCGCGAGATGCTTTATCAGCTTGCAGCTTTCACAGGGCTAAGAGCGAGCGAAGTAGCGTCAACAACAAAGGCTTCGTTTAAATTGAACGCAAAGCCCGCGGTGGTGACCGTGAAGGCGGCCTATACCAAGAACTCAAATTTGGCCCGGATTCCGTTGGAGTCTAAGTTGGTTGATCAGCTTGTTGCATATTTCGAGACAATCGAATTCGGCGACGGTCCAATATGGCCGGGTAATTGGTTTAAAGCAGCGGCCGAGATGATTCGCCGGGATCTCAAGCTTGCCGGTATTCCATACACCGACGAGAACGGTGACGACTACGACTTCCATGCTTTGCGGCATC
>CAZLFF010000040.1:0-27272 GCA_964558755.1 uncultured Pirellulaceae bacterium | reverse complement strand
AGCTCTACCAGCGTGAAGCCCCGACTAGATTTGAGGAGTCGATTCAGTCGAACCATTTGCAGCATTCCCAAGGTCCGGAACGAACCCCGCGCGCAAAACGAGTGCGCTTTCACTTGGATAAAAACAAGTCACGTCGCCCGTGCTCGTCCCTCGCAGAGCCACGGTCGATACTCAATATAAAGCTGGCAGGTATTCTGACTCTTGACCAACCGCGTCCGCCTTCTCACCCGTCGTTGTTCGGTCGGGGCAATGGCAAGCAGAATGGAGCGGTTTCGACCGAGCATTCGCGTCGGCATCACGCCGTCACAGGAACGCTCGATCTATCAATTACAGCGGCGGGGCCGTTTGGGGTTCTCACCCAATTCCCTTTAAACGATCGCGAACAAGCGAGCATTCACCAGCCTTCTGGACAAAGAAATAATAGTCGAACCGGTAAAACCGTCAATCGGCCGGCCGCTCAATCGGTTTTTTCGTTAGGTTCGGTAGCCAGTCGAAGGTCGGGACGTCATTTGCCTACATTGAGCCGAAGCCGTACCCAACTTCATTTCGATACCAACCCAGCGCGGTTGCTTCGTTTGGATCGTTTCTGCGAGCCGCGACCATACCCCCGTGCCTTTGACCCAATGCAGGTGCCGAAATGCCCGTTCCGATCAAATTCATCCCGATCTTGCTTCTGGCGGCACTTGCACTGACGCAAACCGAGCAAGCGGACGCACAGCTTCGCTACTCCCGGCAACCCCTCCAAGCACCAATGCGATGGCTAGGGCAGGGCTGGAGCACAGGCTATCACTGGCAGAACCCAGGCCCGAATTCGGATTATTACAATCCTTACACCGCCCACAATTCGTACTTGGTTTCGAAGCAACCTGGCTACCATGTCAATGGTCATCAGTATCAAGGCCAGCAGATGATGCCCGGCGTGCCGTATTCAGTTTACGCTCCAACAAGCAACAGCGGTGGCAGCGCGGGCGTGAACTGGAACTACGGCCACGGCCAGTCGATCGAGCCAAGCTTTGAAGTGTCTGACACCAACGACGACCAGGACGAAGCCGACAACGAAGAGGAAAGCGCAGACTCAGACGCAGCAACCGATGAATCTGGCGACGATATGCCAAACGTTTCGTCGGACCCAAACGAGCCCGGCTCTATTCTCTCTGACGAAGCCAACAACACGGAAGCAGAAGACGCAGATTTCGAGGAAGCGTCAACGGAAGAGGGCGAAGAAACAGAAGCCGATTCAAACATGGAAGCAACCAACGCAAGCTTTCGTAGCACTCCTACCGAATCAGACAACCAGCTTGATTTCAGCAGATTCTTGACCGATTAGGCTCGGCAGTCGAACCGAGCCAAGGTCACTCCATCGGCTTTCGCTGACCCGAACGACTACCACTCCCAAAGCCTCGCATTGAGCGAGGCTTTTTTCGTGCTTCTCGCGAGCGTGAATCAGCAGCAACTATATATTCAAGCACGAAACGGTCGGAGCTTATGAGCGTCATCGCTTTGCGGCCGACCTTGCTGCCATTGCTTTGCGGACCGTTTCACGAAAGACTACAACTAACACACGACCGGTTTTTCGGTGCTTGCCCCTCGCTGACGCGTCGGGATGCCGTTCTGATTTGATCGGTCAAGTGATGACTGGCTTTCGCCATCAATTAACCCACAACCTCCTTCTAGCCAACGCTTCGCTCGGTGAATCCGTTTTCGATCCAATGCGAATCTTGCTCAGCCAAACTAAAGGTGGCTCGCGCGGAACTGATCGGGAAGCGGTTGCCGTGCCCGCAATGCCAGACGATCATCCTCGTCCCCAATCCAAACGCTGCCACCAGTGCAAACGAGCCCCCGTCCGATTCAACGGCCGCCAATTTTGGCGATGTGGATGACCTGCTGGCTGGCTTAAACGCACCGGCCCAGCCAAAACCAACGAGTGCAAAACCGGTGCGTCGGAAGTCACCGAAAACCGCACCGAAACATCCCGACCGGAAAGCCGCTCCACCAGCAAACGTGGCGGCCGCCAATCCTGCAACAGCCACGACGCAGCCGTGGGATAACCCGGCAGCCACCGCAGTGCGGCAGCGACTGACATGGATCGCCCTATTCGCTGGCGGCCTACTAACGCTATTTGCCGCCGGGATGGTATGGATGGCGAGCAATCAAGGATCCAACGACCAGACAAACGAATCGAACAGTGACACCGTGACCGCGGCAACGGCGACCAAGAACAAATCAGAAATCGAATCGGACATCACGAACGAGGTCGCGGCCACACCGGCCGAGCCCCAAACGATCGCGCCATCGACATTGACCGATGAAGTTCGCGTCGCAGACAACGTTAACAAACCAACGGACTCCATCGTCGACTCAGCCCCGCCCGAGATCGACATGCCGATGCCAGAGCTACCAACCGCCCCAACGGAGTCGAACGACGACCAACTGGAAACCGTTCGCGAAAGTAGCACACGATCTGAAACGACAACCGCGACAGCAGCCAACACAAGCGGCATCTTGCGTCCGGTCGCTGCGGCCGAATCGTCATTGTCTGAGCTTGCTAACTTGTTGGAGCAATCGGGCAGCAGCATCAGCCAGATCACCGATGCTTCCTCTGCGATTGACGCGGACCAAGTCATCGGACTGCCCAAGTATTTCTTTCGACGCATAGAAGCCGACGACATCGACCTAACGCGGCAGTTGCAGCTTCCATGCGACGGGCTCGAGTATCAGCAAACGCCCCTCATTCGAATCATCCGCGACATCAATCGGATCAGCGGCATCCCGATTACATTTGACTTCCAAAACTTTACTGAACCATCACCGACAAGCACGCTGATTCCGGTGATTGATGCAGCTCTCTCGAATACCGACATGCGCGGGGCGATCGAGCAGTTAGTGTCACCACTGGGGCTGACGATCTTTCAAAGCGAAACGGGGATCGTGGTTCGCCGGCCGGATTCACAAACGGTCACGACGCAAACCCACGACCTAACGCCCCTCGACCGTCTGGGCGACGAAGGCCTTGATGGTTTATCGCAAGTCATCCAAGCCATGATTGGCGGGGACTCGTGGTTCGCGGAAGCGGACCGGTTTAAGATTCAGGGAAGCAACCGCGAACTATCAGTCACTCACCTGCCCAGCATCCAAGCTCAGGTGAAATCGTTCCTCGATCGGACGGCCGCGGCGATTGAGGCCAGCGAAGACGCGACGGCCTCGGTCGCCAGCCCTGCCGCGTTGCGAACTCGGCTGGCCAACGGGGCCGCCATGCGTGACCTGCCCGCGGACTTGCCCATCACCACACGAGAAACGCTCAGCCGGCTGCTCGATCGCATCTACGATCAGACCGGAGTTCATGTTTTGATCAACTGGGAAACGCTGCGACCACATGGCTGGTCCCCGCAGACCTCGGTACCTGGCAACGTATCAGAAGAGACCTTCGACCAATTGCTGAAGCAGCTGGAACGATCGCTAAAAGCCCGCGCGCTGCTCCTTGATCCTCAGACCGTGGAACTGACCACGCCCGCGGACGCCTTGCAGCGGAAGAGCGTCGAGTTCTACTTCATTGCCGACCTTTTCGAGCAGCGGTTCACACCCGAGCGTGTGCTGCAGCTAGTTCAAGAATCGATCGCAGGCACGCCGGGAGGCCGACGCAGTTTGGTGATTTATGAACCGAAGTGCCGGTCGATGATCGTTGCCGCACCGCAGTCGACCCATCAAGTGATCGAAACTGTGCTCGACCGGGTCAGAAAGCTCGGGGACGACCAACCGTAGGCGATCCAGCGTCACTGCGAACAGGCCCCGGGCGACCTAGCACGCCTCGCATCACGCACTCCGAACGGCTTTCGCGGGCCTCATCAGAACGTCTCTCCGCCGGCCGGCCGCAAAAACCCCTGATTTTTGCTGTGGGGGCGGTTTGCCGTTCAGCATTTGACCGGCTTTTGCTACACTCTGCGATTCAAATTTAGCAGTCTTTTGGCAAAGTCGGCCCCCGTGCAAACGCCTGCTGACCCCCGATTTTCGCTGCCCCGTCGCTGACAACTACCTGAACTCAAGCCTGGAGTAACCGTGAGACGCCCTTTGATCGCCGGCAATTGGAAGATGAACCTGACCAAGTCCGACGCAACCGCGTTGGCATCCGCGCTGGCTAGCGGCGGCGCGAGCGATGCGGTTGACGTATTGGTCTGCCCATCAACCGTTTACTTGGACGCGGTGACCGCGGCAGTGAAGGGTTCTAACGTCGCCGTCGGCGGGCAGGACGTCTACTTTGAAGGAAACGGTGCTTTCACCGGCGAAACCAGCACGGCAATGCTGACCGACATCGGTTGCTCGCACGTAATTCTGGGGCACAGCGAGCGTCGCAACGTGATCGGCGAAAACGACGAACTGATCAACAAGAAAACCAAAGCCGCCTTGGCCGCTGGCCTGACGCCTGTCGTCTGTGTGGGCGAACTGCTAGAGGAACGCGAGGCTGGTAAAACGGCTGCCGTCGTCAAGTCACAAGTCGAGGGCTCGCTGGACGGGCTGACCGAAGCCGACATGAAAAAGGTCGTCATCGCTTACGAACCCGTTTGGGCGATCGGCACGGGCAAGACCGCGACTCCTGAGCAAGCCCAAGAGGTACACGCTGATCTTCGCAAGCTACTGGCCGAGCGATACAATCAGCAGACGGCGGACACCGTGCGAATTCTATACGGCGGCAGCGTCAAACCAGACAACGCGGCCGAGCTCATGTCGCAAGCCGACATCGACGGCGCATTGGTTGGCGGTGCCTCGCTGAAAGCCGATAGCTTTTCTGCCATCATCGCCGCGTCAGCCCCCAAACCCGTTGGCTGAGGCCCTCGCCCAGCAGGCGGTTCGTGCTGCGAAGACTAAAAAGACAACAGTTTACACCGGTGCCGCGACGACAATCGATCGCAAGCCTACTTCATCCCCGCGTCACTGACGCCAATCGAGACACAAAACAATGGTTGACCATTCAATCGCCCATACGATCACGACCTGCCTGTCGTTGGACCTATCGTCGACGCTCTTGTTCGGACAGATCAACATCGGACTGTTTTTCCTGCAAGTCCTTCTGCTGCTGGTTTCTGTCTTCTTGATCATGTTGATCCTGGTCCAACGCGGCAAAGGCGGTGGACTGACGGGTGCCCTGGGCGGCATGGGCGGCCAGAGTGCATTTGGCTCAAAGGCCGGCGATGCATTTACCAAGATCACCGTCGTCACCGCACTGATCTGGATTACGTTGTGCATGGTGACCATCGCTCGCTACAACCCGCCACCGCGAGCCCCACAGAAAACCGCTGCGACGTCATCCATGAGCGGTGGAAGCCAAGCAGAAACCGATGCGGCCAAGGACGACTCGGCCACTGATTCGAATGACTTTCAGCTGACGACGGAATCGGAGAACGACGAAAATTCGTCCGATGAGTCGAAGTCCGAACCCGCCGAGGTCACGTTGGAAATCGACCCTGAATCGGACGCCGACGCAGCTACGGAATCCACACCAAGCGATCAGTAGCCAATCGTTTTAACAACACCGAAACAAACGTGCCCGCTGCCCCTCGAGGCCCACGATGTTGCTTAGCATGACCGGCCATGGCGAGGCCGTTGTTCAAACCGATACGGCTCAGGTTCAGGTTGAAATCCGTACGGTCAACAACCGGTTCTTGAAACTCAACCTCAACAGCGATCTGGACGCTGCGGCGCAGGCTCAGGTCGAAGCGTTGATCAAAAAGGAGATCGCGCGGGGCAGCGTCAGCCTGCGAATCAAAACACAAGTCTCCGGCGATGAACCGTATCGTCTGAACGAACCACTCCTTCGATCTTACTGGTTGCAACTGACCGAGATCGCTGGCAGCAGCCAAGCCGTTAACGTTGAATCGTTGCTCGTGCTGCCGGGCGTCGTCGAGGACCAGTCAAAGTCGCATGATGCGGAGGCTATCTGGCCAGTGGTTAAAACAGCCGTCGAGCAAGCTGTCGAAAGCCTGAACGAAATGCGGACTCGCGAGGGTGCCGCAATGCTGCGTGACATGCAGACCAACTGCGCTCAAATCGCGGAGCAGCTAACGAAGATTCGCGAAATGGCCCCAGCCGTTGTCGAAAACTACGCCAAGCGAATCACTGACCGCATCAACGGATTGCTAGAAAAGTACGACGTTTCAGTCGAAGCCAGCGACGTGGTTCGCGAGGTCGGCATTTTTGCCGAACGGTGCGACTTTAGCGAGGAAACCGTTCGCCTTGAAAGCCACCTCGAACAATTTGATTCGATATTAAATCTCCCCGAGAGCAACGGTCGTAAGCTAGACTTCCTAGTACAAGAGATGCTTCGCGAGACCAACACAATTGGCAGCAAAGCAAACAACGCGACCATCGCGACCTACGTGGTCGAGATTAAAACCGCGATCGAACGAATTCGTGAAATGGTGCAAAATGTTGAGTGATCCTGCCACGATGAACGATTCCCAACCCACCAACGACCATGACGCAGCGACCTCACGGGGCCGTCTGATTATCCTGTCGGGTCCATCGGGCGTAGGGAAAACCACCGTTCTGAAACAACTGTTCGCGACCTGCAAACTGCCGCTGGTAGAAAGTGTCTCGGCCACCACTCGGCCCCAGCGCCCCGGTGAAACGGACGGCAAAAGCTACCATTTCCTCGACGACGCGGAGTTCCAGCAGCGACGTGAAAAAGGCGAATTCCTCGAATGCGTCGAAGTGTTCGGTCGGGGTTTCTGGTACGGAACCCTACGTCAGACCGTTGCCACTGGCCTTCAGGCGGGCAATTGGGTACTCTTGGAAGTTGACGTCGAAGGCGCCAACAGGGTCCTTGAGATTCATCCGGACGCAATTACGATCTTTATTCACCCCGGCAGTCGCGAAGAGCTCGAACGACGCCTGAGAGGACGGGGCACCGAGTCCGAAGAAATCCTGACGCGTCGCTTGGAAGTTGCCCAGGGAGAACTAGACGCGTCTCCCAGCTACCAGCACATTGTGATCAACCAGTCGGTCGAGCAAACAGCCGCCGACATCTGCCAGATTTTGTACAACGCGGAGAAGTAAACTCGAATGTATGATGAGTTAAAAGAAGAAGAGATCGTTCGCAAAGTCGGCGGTCGTTTCAAGCTGTCGACACTGATTCAAAAACGCATGGTTCAGCTGAACCAAGGCGCTCGGCCGCTGGTCGAGACCCACGAATCGGACAAAATGGCGATCGTGCTGCAAGAGATCCTGCATGATAAGATCTACTTGGATTCCAGCGCGAACGTGGGCGTTACCGATTCGCCGGACTTGGCCGAGATGCTGGAACTGAACCCCGACGATCTGTAGATCGATTCGAACAAGCAAAGAAACTCAATCGCCCGCAGGATCGTCTAGTCGAACCCGGGCGTTTTTTATTCCATGGCTTCCCAATCCAAAAAAATTGTTCTTGCGGTCACCGGTGGCGTCGCCAGTTTTAAGGCCGCCGCGCTGTGCAGCCAGCTCGTCCAACAAGGTCACGATGTCCAAGTCGCCATGACGGACGCGGCCCAAGCCTTTGTTGGACCCGCAACCTTTACCGCACTAACAGGCCGCCCGGTGGCGACCAAGCTGTTCGATGATCGTTGGCCGCTGGGGGCCCATATTGAATTGGCTCGGTCGAATGACATCCTGTGTGTCGCTCCCGCTACGGCCAACTTCATCGGCAAGGCCGCCAATGGAATCAGCGACGATTTAGTCAGCACGCTGTACTTGTGCTTTACCGGCACGGTCATGATCGCTCCGGCAATGAACTGCGAGATGTGGAACGCCGCTTCAGTGCAGCGAAACGTGAAACAGCTTCGTGACGACGGCGTTCAGATTGTTGATCCGGGCGAAGGCTGGCTCAGCTGCCGCACCAAGGGCGTTGGCCGAATGGCGGAACCCGAGACAATCCTGCAACAGCTGACCAATTTGAAATCGTAACCCACACTACTTCCAACCACGCGACCGCACGCCGATGGCACGCATTCTGATTACCTCGGGGCCGACCCGGCAGTACATCGACCCGGTCCGCTACCTATCAAATGCGTCCAGCGGCCAGATGGGATCATCCTTGGCGGCGGCGGCGATCGAAGCCGGACACGAGGTCACGATCATCACCGGCCCCGTGTCGATCGAGTACCCTTCCGATGCGACCACCCTCTCGGTTACGACCACCGAAGAAATGCTAGCCGCCGCGATCGAGCATTTTCCGCACTGCGACGGCGTGATTGGCGCGGCTGCGCCGTGCGACTACCGGCCGGTCAAGGTTTCCGCTCGCAAACTCAGTAAGTCCGACGCCGAGTCCTCCGGTGGCTTGTCGCTCGAGCTAGAACAAACCCCCGACATTTTGGCAACACTGGGAAAAGCCAAGGAGCCTCACCAATGGCTAGTCGCGTTCGCTCTGGAGACCCACGACGGGCACCGCCGAGCGGTCGAGAAACTCAAGCGCAAGAACTGCGACCTAGTTGTGCTCAATGGGCCAGCGGCGATTGACGCGGCCAAGACTCGTGTCGAAATCATTGACAAAACAGGAACCGTCATCGCTCAAGCTGCCGGCACAAAAGCGCTGGCCGCCAACGAGGTTATTGCGATCATCAATCGGCGACTACTGCCAAGCGACTAGCCGCGCCCGAATAGAAGCTCTCGTTTCGTGCTTACTCCAGCGCGGATTCTAGCTCCGACAGCTGCTGCTGCACTTGCTGCCTCGTATGCTCACCCATTTTTCGCTGGCCGAATCGCACCGCATGGAAACGCTCGGTCAGTTCATGGACCAGCTGCCCAATCTGTTCACCCCGGGGTTCTTCGGCGGCTTCGGCGGCAACCGTATTCGCAAAATCACGATGCGTTTGGTGTAGAGTCCGTTCCCAGCCGCGTCGGGCCAACAGTTGTGTCATCCGACGATAAAAAGCTGTCGATTGCCCGGTGCCGCCCGCACCACGCACCCAACTACCTAGCTTTGGCGCGAGAATGGCAATGGCATCGCCCACCATCGCGCGAAGCTGCATGGATGATTTGGGCCACTGCCAATTCCAGCCGACGCTGCCGAGCAAATACACCAAAGCAAGTCGCAGCGCGAATAATCCTGCCAGCCATCCGATCACGACCCACTTTGTTTGCGGATCGGTCGCCCACTTGCGGGCACGAGTCAGCTGGCCATCGATCTCCTCGACATCGAACGACGATATCAACCGTATCAGCGATTCGGGAACCGTCCCCTCAGTCTGCTCACGGGTATCTTGTCCCATCCCCAGAACGTAATCCTGCCACACCGACCGAGCGATTTCGATCGCGGTTTCGTTATTGGCCGGTTCGTCATCGGCAGTCCCGCCCGGCGTCGGGTCGAGGATGTACCACGCTCCGCCCGGGCCAGCCGAACCCTCGTTAAACATTCTTTCTGGACAATCTTCGGGCCGCAGGTAGACCTCAACCCACGCATGCGCATCGGTCCCTCGAACAAAAAAGCTGCTGGTCAGCGCGTTGAACTCGCTGCCGTGAAAGCCGACCACCAACCGGGCGGGAATGCCTTGCGACCGCAGCATCAACGTTAACGCGGCCGCGTATAGCTCGCAGTGTCCCTGGCGGTGGTTACTAAAAAAGTCCTCGATCGGGTCAATCCGCCGGTCGCGCCGGACCTCGGTAAAGTCCGTCGTGTAACGATACAAACCCGCCTGCCGAAAATGACTGGCCATTTTCCGGGCGATCGCCAACCGTCCACGCCCGCTCCGTCGCAATTCAACCGCAATCTCCTCGGCCGCACCAACGACCCCTGGGTAGCGTTCCCGGTCGACCTGCAACAACCAAGCTCGGGTCACGGGATCCTCAGACAGCGGTAATTGCCTGTAGCGTTTGGTATTGGAAACAAACGGCCACGCGGTTAAGAACTGGCCATGTTGGTCTAACAAAGTTCCCGTTTCATACTTGTACGGCGCGACGCTAATCTGATCTTGCTCGCGACAGCGCGTGTAGGCTGAAATTTCGTGGCAGAACTCCAGTTCCTCGGGCGTGTTGCTGGTTCGAAACACGGGCATCACTTCGTAGACCAACGGGTCGGTGGTCTTTTCCAAAGTGATCAGCTGCCGCGCGGCGCGACTTTCGCGCGAGCCACGCCGCTGCGATGGAATACGCTGGTACACCTCGTCGGGATAAACCCGGTCGTAAGGAGCTGTAAACGATGTCCGGCCGTTCTTGACTTCGACCTTCGAAAACGCAACCGCTCGAAAGTAGGGCGACCCCAAATTTGTCAACGTTCGCCCAGACTGCAAATCCTCGAACGAAGCCCGGAAGACAATCGCCTTGGACAGCCGCAGCTTGCCTCGCTGCTCCAGATCGACCGCAGTAAGCATCCCGGCGGTCGTCACCTGATGTGACGCAGGGCCATACCACGGGCTGGTGTGGCGGGGCAGCACGCAAAACGCAATCGCGGCAAAGCTAGCCGAAACCAGCATCCACAGCAAAAACTGAAACAGTCGATTGCTGACCAGTCGAAGGCCTTGCGGTGATAGCTCTTGGATCACAATCGGTGTCGCTGCATCCTCGCTTTTCAAACGCTGCGTCGCGTGGTCGGCTACTGCATCAAGCCCCGCCAAGCGATTGCGCGACCTTTCGTTGGCTTCGCTAATTCGACGTTGTTGCACGTACACCGTCTGCAGCATCATCACGATACCGGCCAACACAAAGTACGTTGCGAACAGAAAACTGGCTTCAAAGTTCAACGTGAAAATTGCAGAGATAACGACTTGCAACAGCGTCAGAATCAAGACCTGCCAAACCAATCGCGGCGTCTTGGGCTGAAACATTAGAACCGCTTGCAAATACACCAACAACTTGGCCACCGCGGTTAGCTTCTGCGCGTTGTCGCCGCCGCTAAAGTCATAGAACACCAATAGCAGAATCGCAAACGATGCGACATTGGCCAGCTGCCCCGCCACTTGAAAAACCTGCAAGCGATCGGTCACCACGTACGCGACGACGGCTCCCACGATTCCAATCGCGGCCAGTACGGGACTTTCCACGCTCACGCCAACCAGCAACCCCGCCACGACGACGACCAGCATCAATAGCATTTCAAGTTGCTGTTTAACGGATTGCATTAAGCTATTTCGTTTCCTGCACCAATCTACGACCGACTGAACAAGCGAGCAAACTGGTCGTCATCAACACGCAGCCAATTCACGGCAGACTGGACCTGAGCCAACCTTTTTCGGCGGACGGCATCTGCTGCAACTGAGATCGGATCAGCGGGCGAATGATCGGTCTGGCGAGGCAGCAATTGGCCGGGTTGGTCGCGGGTACTAATCACGAAGATGGGTGTCCCGGCAGCAACCAGTTCCGCGACATCCAACAACACATCGGCCGTTGCCGGTTGCCCCGACGCAGACGCGACCGCCAGCGAACGCATCACCAAAGTAACGAACTTGGCTTGGCGACCTGGGAAGAAATCACTGCGATCTCCGCAAACTCCGATCGTGATCCGACCACACACGTCCCGGTTCGCTCGGGACACGACGGTCGCGGCGAACGACAAAGCCGTTTCCACACGCGCGTCAAAGACCTCCTGCTTCTTCGAGCCATTCTCGCTGTTGCTTGGTCGCCACAAATCCAGCACCAGTGCCACGTCGCGATCGTCGTTTTGATCGAACTGGCGTACGATGGGCTGGCCCTGTCGAGCCGTCGTGCGCCAGTGGATGTGCTTCATCGAATCGCCCGAACGCCATGGCCGCAGCGCGTGAAACTGCTCCTGATCGAGTCCGCGCCGCCGACTGCCTTGGTCCGCGCCGGCTCGCACGGACTGGAAACGCTGCAACCAACCGGGGTTCAACTTTCCCAACTTCGGCGCGACATAGCAATCTTCGGATTGGTCCAGTTTAATACGACTTTCGACCAACCCCAGCGGAGAAATGGCCGTCATGACAGCGGGACCAATCTGGTATCGCCCTCGCGATGGAAAGCAAACACGCCACACGCCCGTTGCGCTGCGACGGCCTTTAACGTGGTCGATCGTCATCAGTTGCGCTCGTTCAGAATGCCAACCGTGGCCACGCAGCACATCAATCAAACGCTTGCCAAGTTTTATCACCGCAGCCGGCCGCAATGGCGTGCTTGCCCATTGCCGCCATTCGCGCGAGCGATTCGGCATACGGGCAACGCCGGTCGGTTGCTGGTCGTGACGAATCATCTGGTCAGCCAAGGTCACATTCCAAGCCGTCGTCTGGGCGGACTGATTGTTGACTGTCCAAGGGACACTGACCGATTGGCCCGCATGAATGCGGTTAGGCATCAACCGCTTCGCGCGCAGAGTTCGCAGCAGTTGATTGCACGTTCGCCAGTGCAGAACCAGCGGCGCGTACATCAGACCGGCCATCAGAACCAACAGGTTCACGTTCCGCAGAATCGAGCCGATACTAATGAACGCCACAAAAACGAGGTACACCCAGCCCTCGAGCGTCAGCCGGGTCTCCGCATTGCGGCGTCGTAGTAAAATTCGACTCAGGTCCATTGGATTCGATCGGCAAGAATCTCGTTCCGAAAAGTGTGTCCCCGCGAACACGCCGGGGCGCGGTTCTGTCAGGGCCTTTAGGTCGGCGCGGGAACTCCTTCGACAATCGCGCGAACGATCTCTTCGGTGTCCTCGCGATTGCTGCCGGGAGCAACCGATTGCAGCGAAACACGGTGACCGATAACGGGAACCGCCAGCTCACGCGCATCATCTGGGATGGCGTAGTCGCGACCATCAAGAAATGCCAAAGCTTGCACCGCGCGGTACCAAGCCAACGTTCCACGGGTGCTGACGCCAACCGCTAGATCGGGCGACGAGCGAGTTTGATGGACAATGTCCAACATGTATTGGCTGATCGTCGGATCGACGACCACGTCACGAACGGCCCGTTGGATTTCTTGGATACGTTGCAAGTCAAGCAGCGGCTGCAAGCGATCGACCGGCTCGCCGTCGCGATGGCTTTCCAGAATCTTGGCCTCGAACTCACGGGCCGGGTAACCCATCGACGTCCGCAGCAGAAAACGATCCAACTGGCTCTCGGGCAACGCGTAAGTTCCCTCGAACTCGTAGGGATTCTGGGTCGCGATCACCATGAACGGTCGCGGCAACTGCAACGTTTGACCATCGCAGCTGACTTGCCCATCTCCCATCGCCTCCAATAGCGCACTCTGCGTGCGCGAGGGAGCGCGATTAATCTCGTCGGCCAGCACAAAATTGCTGAAAATGGGGCCGCGATTAAAAACGAACTCGGCCTGCTGAACATTGAACACCGAACCGCCTAAAACATCGCTGGGCAGCAGGTCGGGCGTGAACTGGATCCGACAAAAGTCCGCTTTGATGCTACGGGCGATCGAGCGGGCCATTAGCGTTTTGCCGACGCCCGGGACGTCTTCAAGCAACACATGTTCGCCGGCCAGCAACGCGACGACACACAGCCGCGCCACGTCACGTTTGCCCAACACGACGGCAGCAACGTGTTCTAGCAGCGCCGCCGCGTCTTGCTGCAGCCGATCACTGGCCGCTGCACGCGGTAACGCAGACGCATCGATCAATCGTCCGTCTTGATTGTCCAAAGTACACTCTCGGTTGGCATCTAGTGACCGACGTGGAACGCAAAGCGTCGTTCGCACCATTGCATTGTAGCAAGGCCAGAGCCGAATTGAACGTGGCGGACAATCTGCCAAGCTAAGGTCGCGACAAGCGCAGGCTCATCCAGTTGCCGGGGCCATGGAGAGTCAAGAAAGCGTCCGATTTAGAAACCGTCGGTTCGCCAAGGGAAACCGCCGAACGGGAAGTTGCCGAAGTTTCGAAGCTCGAAGAACAGCAACAGCGTCGCAAGGCAAATAAACAGCAGCGACGCGAACAAGATCGCATCAAAGATGGTCACCTCGGCCCAATCGATGTTGAACCGTCCCTTGCTTTTCTGCTGTGTCTCTTCGTCCGTCGCGGCATCAACCGCCGCAACCGCGGCTGCCTCCACCGGCAGGCTGCTTTCCTCGTCAGATTCAATCGAGTCGTCTAAAACCGCATCAGGAGTGTCGGCAGCATCGATCGAATCCTCGACCCCAGACACCTGCTCGAATGACTCATCCGACTCGCGCAGCAATTCTTCGGATGGCTGGCCGGGGAAGCTATCCATCTCAAGGCTGTCGTCGTCGAAAAATGAATCGGAGTTAGACATGTTGGAAAATCAGAAACGGGTTAAAAACAAACGCTGGGCTAAACGAAATCGAACAGCCCGGTAACGGTAACAGTGGATAAGTTATTGCAAACGACCAAGTTCGATGAACGCCATGATCGCCGCGGTAGTTAGGAACACGAAAGACATGATCAGCATGACCGTGTAGATACTGAACCCTTGCTTCTTGATGGGAGCAGTCGCCACAGTCGCGGAAACTGCCGCGTCTTCCTCCCAGTCGTCCGCGACGAGGTTGTCCGCGGACAGGTCATCACCGAACCCGCCGTCGTCGAGACCCACGTCATCGAAGCCGCCGTCAGCAAGCAAGTCATCGTCGCCGAGCAGCGGTTCGTCAAAATCAGAGCTTGCTTGTGCCATGATCCCCTTCCCGCACGCGATCTCGCATGAAATCCTTGATGATTCGACCAACCGACACATCGAACTCAGCACGAGTCACTCGCACCTTGCCGATGTACCGATCGCCTCGGTAGATATCCAGTTCATGGCCAGGCCGCACGCCGTCGTCAGTCCCGACACTCAGGCCGACGAACTCACCCGACTCGTTCACTTGCAGCACCATTGCGTCGAGCGCGGGGACAATGTCGTCCACCAAGGCGTTGTCGTCCACGCCCAGCTTGTCCATGATCTTGGTCTTCACGGCCAAGTTCTCGGTGAGATCTTGGTTCAGCTGCTCGACTGATTCCAGCTTGTTTTGAAGTTCAAATTGCTGGGTGGTCAGGTTCTGGACCATCGCGAACTTGTCCGCGATCTCGTCGACGAGCTTTGATGTCGTGTCCTTCAATGCGGCAACTTCTTTGTCCTGCTGAGCCAAACGTTTTTCGGCTTGCTCCAACTGTGCGACCAGCTGCTGGGCGATTTCTGTTTCCTTACGAAGCTGTGTTTCCTTCGCTTCGTAGTCTTCTTCCTTCCGCTTCAGTTGCGATTCCAGCTGAGCGATCTGCATGGCACGCGAGAATTTCTCGGCCGCCAGCAATTTTTGCTTCTCGCCGGTTTGGCTTTTCGCCTCACGCAACCGCGCCTGAGCCGCATCGGCCTTAATTTTGCTCGAAGCAGCAGCGTCTTTCCAGTTGCGGTGCGAGGCACCGACCATGATTGCAACCACCAGAAAGAGGATGCTCATAATCAGGATCAATAGCGTCAGCGTTTGGCCCAGCCACTTCATCACATCACCTCAAAGTTCGCCACAAATTTGGCGGATACAGTTTTGTTTAAGCCCGTTCACGACTACCCGACAGCGATCAAGAACGCCAGCGTTCCTCGGCAACCGTTAAAATACGCCGGCTACGGGTTTTGAACGATCCGCGCGGACGCTGAATTATAGTTGGCGACACCCCAAAATCCACGGGTTTTGCGGAAACTGGCCGTTTCCGACGACCGCCGGAGGCCCGCAAAACAGAGATTCAAGACATCGTATTCGTTTCATCGGTGCCCGAACGTCACCGAGTGAACCTTGCGGACCACATCAGGGCCGATTCCCGAGGAACAAGCGATACAAACAGCACTGCCCGAAAGGTGGCCGGGGTTTGCCTAACCGGACCCCGGGCTCGGCGGACACCACGCCCCTCTGTCATGGGGGTCCGGAAATCCGGTCGCTCGTTTTCCCAGCTGCAACCAAAGGCGGTGGCCAAAGGCGGCAGCCGTAACAGTCAACAGCCACAGCGCTGGAAGCCAAGTGCCAAACCAGTCGAAACGTGAACTCTAACGCATGTCGTTTGCTGCGGCGTTGAGCCGATCTCCCGCGTCGAACAGATGCACCAACAAGGCGGCCCGCGCCCACATGCCGTTCCGTGCCTGGCGAAAGTACATCACTCGCGGGTCCGAATCGATCTCTGGCGGAATCTCGCCCACCACACTGTCCCGCGGGAAGGGATGGAGAATCGGCGCATACGACTTCATGGCCGATACACGCTGCGGCGTCAGCCGAAACGGTTCGAGATCAAGCTGTTCCAGTTCCGTTTCCGTGGTTTCTGAATTGTGCTCGCGTTGGATTCGTGTCATGTACAAGCAATCCAGCTCCTCGATCAGCGGCCGCCCATCCAACGGCGCGTCGAGCGACCGGACCTCTTCAACGGCAACTCCCTGCCTGAGCAGATCGTCTTTCAACGCGCTGTCGAGCCGCAGGACATCGTGGTCGGGTGAGACAAAAACCATCCGAGTGCCCGGGTATTGCGAGAGGACTCGGGCGAGTGAACGGACGGTGCGACCGCGGCCAATGTCACCACAAAACGCGTATGTTTTGTTCTGCGGTCCACGCTCTAGGCCGGGATACGCTTGCTGCAACTGAGCCAATCGCGTGCTGTGACCGGTGGTTCGTTGGTCAAAATCAAACGTTCGATCAATCGTGTAAAAGTCCAATAGTGCCTGGGTTGGGTGCTCGTCGCTGCCCGAACCAGCATTCACGATCGGCACCGATCGTCGCTCTTCTTGCTCCAACCCGTTCATCATGTATGCACAGCACTCGGCGAAATCCGGAATCTGCGAGCGCATGATAATGACGTCGAAGTAGCTGCTGAACATCCGAATCGAATCCGTCCGCGATTCACGTTTGACCTCCGACGAAGTCTTTGGGTCACGGACTTCGTTGCACGTGATTCCCAAAATCTGACACGCGGCCATGAACGACAAAAACGTGCGAGTCGATGGCTGCGTGAAATACAACATCGCTCGTTTGTCGGACAGCAGATCTCGCAGCGCTGCGTTCCCCGGACGGGTCTTGGCAAGCCGGCGAATCGTGTCGGCCGATTGGCAGAGCGTTTGCAACAGGTCGGGGGTAAGCTGAGCCGAATTGATAATGTGCTTGAGGCGACCCAATCGCTGGAAATCAAGGTTCTTTTCTTGGACACCGCGTGCGAGCTGCGGTTCAAAGGTCGCAAATTCTTGCATGACGGGCGACAACGCTGGGAGGTGGCTTTCGGACGCGAGAACGATAGTCAGATCGTAACGACTTTCGTGCAAGTGTCGACCGAGGGTTCATTTTTGCTGAACCTCGGGTCGCAACCCCGTCATCGCTACCGGCAGCTTGCCCGCGTCCGGTGCAGCTCCGACATTAGCACCTGTTGCTTAAGAGAGGCGGCTAACGAAGCGGCGATGGCTCGCCGGTCTTCGAGATCCTGCAGCCGATCAACCAGCTGGCAGCGGTCCGCTCTTTCGGCAGCTGCTTGTTCAGCATCACACGCCGCTTCGGCTTGATCCAATCGCTTCTGATTGCCGACAAGCTCAACTCGTAACTTTTCTAGCTCGCGGCCCAGTCGACGCTCGATCGCTCTCGCTTTGATGGCCCCGTGAGCGATCTCGTCAGGCAAGGCCGACGACCGCGGTAGCCCGTCTGTCTCTGATTGGCATGCCGTCACGCCGAAGATCTGCTCGAACACGCTCGCAACTGGGTTGGTTCGTCTCAACATAATCGCGAGGCCAAGGGGAATGGGACGTTCGGGACCATCTTCGTTACGATCTATTCTAGTGAAATACCGAGTCCGGTGGATACAAAAACCACCATTTGCGAGGACACGCAGCCGGCAGACCGGTCCCTGCCAACATCTACGACGAAACCATAAAAACACCTGAACCCGTTTGCACGGATTCAGGCGACGATTCACACGGGAGGCTCTTTGCCGGAGCGTGTATCTGGGGCCGCTATGCAATCGAACCCAAACAGCCGTTCTCCAACCCCGACCGCGGAGATCGTGAGTGAAGGTCATGAAAAGTGACTGGCGTTTAACTTAAGAAGTGGCAACCCAATTTCGGTGGCCAAACCACGGCTAACCGCGGTTTTGCGCCTCACCCTGCGCTTATGCGATTATCCGCAATCAGAGTGTCGAACAATGCAAAAACTAAGCCGAGCAAAAGGCTCGGCTTAGGTAAAAACATTGGAATGGCGGGCGGCTCGACTAGCGACCGGCGACCGCTTGCCGCTGAACGGGCGAAGATCGGCGGAGCGACGCGGCAGTCTGACGCTGACTTGCGGCTCGTTCTTGAGCAGCCACGCGGGCGGTTTGGATTCCGATCCGCATCCCCGCGTCATTCTCGGGGCCGCGTTGCGAGGCTCCGCTGGCGGCGTAGGCCGTTTGATGGACCAACACGTCAGCTTGGACGCCCACTTGGCTAATTGCTTTTCCAGTTGGGGAGTAGAACCGGGCGGTGGTTAGACGGACACCGCCGCCGGAAACGTTCAGTGGAAAAATACCCTGCACGCTCCCTTTGCCATAGCTTTGGGTGCCAACAATTTTACCGCGATCATGGTCACGAATGGCCGCCGCAAAAATTTCACTCGCACTGGCACTGTTCTCGTCGACGAGAACCACCAACGGAACTCGCCATGTGCTCGAAACATTGGCTCGGTGGGTAAAGTCTTCCATCGGATTCCGACCGCGAGTCGAAACGATCACGCCATCACCAACGAATCGATCGGCCACTTCGACGGATGCCGACAGCAGACCGCCGGGATTACCTCGTACGTCAACGATCAGTGAACGCATGCCGTCGCGGTGCAGTTGCCACAAGGCTCGATCAAAATCGCGGGCGGTTGTCTTTTGGAAGTTCGTCAAGCGAATGTATCCGACGCCCGAATCTTGATCGACAATCTGGACTTGGTCCACACTAGGAATCTCAACGCGACGTCGCTCTAGCGAGACCACCTGCGGGCCTTGGCCACGATCGACGACCAGCTGAACAAACGACCCCTCAACGCCCCGCAGCAGATCGGCCGCTCGCTCGCTGCCGATCTCCGTGACCGATTTATGGTCGACCGAGGTAATTTTGTCACCCGCAACGATCCCGCCCAGACTGGCTGATCCACCAGCGATCACGTCAACGATCTCCAAGTGATCCGGATGCGTGCGTAGCTCGACGCCAAGCCCTACGAAGTTACCTTCGATCTGCGACATGGTTTCGCTGAACTGATTGCTGGACATAAATGCCGAGTACGGATCGAGCGCCGAAATCGCACCGCAGATGAACTCGTACACCGTGCCTTGAGTGCTGAGCCCAAGCGATTTGTTGAGTGCTTTGGCGGTGGTCGAGGCGACCATGTAGGCATCATGCCGGTTGTCGACGGTGATATTCTCCAACTTCTTGCGAACGTCGATGATCGCGCCGCGGACTTGCTTCACTGAAACCGCCGGCAGGTTCACCTTGCGATACTCGGGCGACATCATGGCAACCTCGACCGACGTCAGCCCGTAGCTGGCCAGCTCAGCCCAATCAGGCTGGTCGACGTAGTAGGACTGAATTTTCAACAGGACCTCAGCGTACACATTCAGCGCGGTGTTCCCGTCTGTTTCCCCGATGGTACGGACGAAACTGGCGTCTGAGTAACGGCGATCAAGATCAAAATTGATCCGAGCGATCGCGCGTCGCTGCTTCATGGCCGCGCTGTTCGGGTTCTCGCGCAGGCCTTGCTGATACAGACCCAGTGCTTCGCCCCAGCGTTGTTCTTTTTCCAACACCAATCCATCACGAACAATTTGGTCCGCGTTCTTGCCCGACTGACGATGGGTCGGCTGAGCGTGAGCGCACTGATTGGAGAACGTGAATCCGCTAAAGCAGAAACAGGCGATCAGCGAAGCGGCGATCGGGCGAAGTCGTGTGCGGCAAAGCACGGGAGCGTTGGGTCGGCTCATCCGTTGTCGTTTATCCATTAAAGCTGCCATCCTTTGGGGAGGACCGAAGCTCGACAAACGTCGCCACAAAAAGGGTGGAGCGAGGCGAGGAAGCGAACATTCGATCAATTCAGGAACCGGCCTGTTTCGAGTCCTTCGCGTGCCCTCTGTCAGTTCGAACTGACAGAGCACACGCGTGCCGCGAAACATAAATACTTAGGCCAGCAGAGTGTTCATCATGGTTATGCCACGGTCAAAGAAACCCAAATGGTTTCCGCCCGCGCGATCCGCACAACCCATGGAGGTCGAGTCCAACCTTCCGATCGCAACGATCGGCGAAAGTTGGCCGGCCGAAGAGTTGCCTGGCGCTTCCTTGCTGAGGGGAGTACGGAAGCGGCAAAAAGATGGTTCGCAAATTGTCAAAAAATGAAATACCATCAAGGCTTAACAAACGTTGCTGGCACTCGGAAACCTCCGCGTGATCCTAGCTGAGCGAATGCATCCCCGTGCTGCGCTGGAGGCATCGCCCAGTTCTCAGCACGCCCGAGCAAACACGAAAAAAGCCGCCCGAGCGTTGCGATCAATGATCTCTCACTCGTGCGGCTATGTGGTTCTTGTGGAACACAAGAACCGGGTTTTTAACGTCCTGTTGCGGACGCGCCGGGTTAACTTTCACGGATACGAACGGGCGTGAAACCGGCGAGGTTGTTGAATTCGAACTAGTTGTATGCGGCAGGGTTACTAGCCGGTGTCGCACCAAACGCGAAGTTCGGTGCGGGAACTGCTTTGCTGGCTTCTGCCCGAGCCAACGCCTCTTTTTCCGCAGCAACTTCTGCTGAGGAACGACGACGGCGTCGACGAACTTTTTGCTTCGTCCACTCTTTCGTTAGTGCCTCAAAAACATCTGGTGATTCGTAGCGAGCAACCGTTTTGCTTTCCGACATCGGCCCGACAAGCCCCCTGAACAGCGGCATGCCTCGAAGCGTTAAATCCGTGCTGCAGTCGTCGATGCCAATCTGCTCGTGAAGCTCAAGGAGTGGCTCGAAGTTCTCAAAGTCTTTCGTTTTCAGGCTGCCGTCAGCCGCTCGGGTGACAACGCGGATCGTTTTACTGGCCATGGATGGAAGCTCGAATTAAGGGATGAAACTGGTCGCTAAAACTGGCGGGTTCCGTCCACTAAATTCTGCCCGCGTTGACGATGACCGTAGATCGATCACTCTGATGGCGGGAGCCTCGATCCATCGATACTCACTACCTTTTGAGTATCGGATTGCGTGATAGCAAAGAACAAGAAAGTACTCGGCAACCGCGTTTTGCTGATGACCGCGAGAACCCGAAATAACCGTGATAACCGAACCGCCAAGGAAATCCGAAACCGCGGTCCCTTTGTATCGATTGTGCGTACTGAGCCGACCAAACACTCGCCGGACATCGACTCCAACGCGACCGAAGAGTGCCCAGTGATCATCCCCAACTCAGTTCGCCGACCTCGTTCGTTCAGGCAACAACGCGGTAATCGCGACAACCGCCAGCGTGGACAATCCGCATAACCCGGTGGCCAACACCAAAACCGTCAGCAACGGCGCAGCCACTGCCGTGATCCCACTGGCGAATGCCTCAACGTTGACTTGCAGCAAACTCATAACAAACAGCGAAATGGCAATTAACCCAACCGCGATCAACGCGCCTTTCCTCGATCCTGCGTAGTCACTGCGGCTGGGAGCCATGTGGCTACCCACGGAAAGCACCAAGTACAAAAAGAGCCACCAACGCGCGGTCGTCCAATCGGCCAGCTGAAACAGTTGACCGAACATCGCTTGGGTTCGCTGAAAGAGCACTCGCCAACTATCAAACGAGCCACCCGCCTGACCATCAACGCGGTTTAGCTCCGTCGCAAACGCAGCCGACGCGGCGTCGGGATAGAACAAGTACAACAGCACCAACAGTACCAATGAACCTCCCACCAGCGGAGCGGTTCCAATAAACAGGTTGCCCATCTCTTCGAACCAATTGCCTTCGCGAAACGAGTGACGAACGTAACCTAGCCGCCCTGATTTTCGATCGGGTCCAAAAAACACGATTTCGTCCACTCGATGCCGGAACACGGGACACAGCAACGCGTGACTTGATTCGTGAATCGGAGTCCCCAACCATCCGGTCCACATCACGCTGCCCCATCCGAACCGAGTCGACAACCGCCGCTGAATCACTCGCTCGAAAAAATGGATCGCCAACGTGCAGGCAACCACTGGGGTTAGCACGAACAGGCAGGGGAGGAGATAGGGGAGCATTTCGTACGGTGGTTTCGAGGGAGAAGGTTTCAGGGTTTCCGTGAGTGAACGTTGGCTCGCTGATCTAGTGTCTGTCTGTAAGCGCGACGGCGGCGGCCTTGGGCCGATACCACCGCTTCGCGGTTCTCGATGGCCTGTGTTAAACTGGGGACAGGCCGCGCGTCCATGATTGGAGCTGCCTTTTTCTTCGAAAATTTCGCCGCGTGGCCAAACTCATATCCTTCGCAACAGCAACCATGATCCAACTTCCGCAGACCAAATTAAAACGCGAAGATCTGCCTCCCGACGGGAACCTGTGCGAACACTGCACGGCAAAATGCTGTCGCTATTTTGCTTTGCCAATCGACACCCCGACCAGCTTTGCTGACTTCGAATATATCCGATGGTACCTGCTTCACGAACAGGCAACGGTTTTTATTGACGATGGCACTTGGTACCTGCTCGTGCACACGACGTGTCGGCATTTGCAGGCCGACCAACGATGTGGCATCTACGACCAACGGCCGCAAATCTGCCGAGACTACACCACGGACGAATGCGAGTACGATGACGATTTCACTTATGAGCAATATTTCGAGACGCCTGAACAAATCGCCGAGTACACCAATGCTCGGTTCAACACCCCCGACACCTTCCGTTCGCCACGCCCCAGCCTAAATGTCCTGAACTAACGATCTGTTCAAGCAGAGCCCGGCCGGTCCGGTCAAGCAGCATCCAACCGCGTCACAATCCCCCATTCCGCATTCCGCATTCAAAAATGATCAAACCCCGTACGCTCAGCGGATTCCGCGATTTTTTGCCAGCCGCGATGATCCCACGCGAGCAACTTATGGAAACCGCGCGAAGGGTTTATCGCTCTTACGGCTTTGCGCCGATCGACACGCCGACGCTAGAGCACGCGGAGATTCTCTGCGGCAAAGGTAGCGACGAAACCGACCGGCAGATGTACCGCTTCGAAGACAACGGCGGCCGCGATGTAGGGATGCGGTTCGACCTGACCGTTCCGCTGGCTCGTTTTGTTGCCCAACACGCCAGCGAACTGGGAATGCCGTTCAAGCGTTATCACATCGCCACCGTTTGGCGCGGCGAGCGACCGCAGGCGGGCCGCTATCGTGAGTTCGCCCAGTGCGATTTTGACACGATTGGCACGACCTCAATCGCCAGCGACATCGAGACCTCGATGGTGATCTTCGACTTGATGCGAGCCATCGGTTTCGAAAAGTTCTCCATCCGCATGAACAATCGCAAGGTGCTCAACGGCTTGCTAGAAAAATACGACCTGGCCGAGCACAGCGTCGCCGTGCTGCGAGCGCTCGACAAGCTGCCGAAGATCGGACGCGACAAAGTCTACGCGGAAATGGAAACGGCAACCGGAGCCAACGGCGAGCAGATTGATTCGATTTTGCAGCTCTCAGAGATCAGTGGCGACCGAGACGCGATCCTCAAGCAGTTAACGCCCATTTGTAGCGGAAATGAACTGGCGGAGTCCGGACAACAGCAACTGGCAGAAATCTCTGCAGCCGCCGACGCTTGCTCGATCGGCGATCAGCATCTGCGCATTGATGTCTCGATCGCTCGTGGCTTGGACTATTACACGGGCACGATCTTCGAGACCTTCTTGGATGACTTGCCGTCCATCGGGAGTGTTTGCTCGGGCGGCCGCTACGATAACTTGGCTCAGCTGTACACCAAACAAGAACTCCCGGGCATCGGCGCGTCATTGGGGCTCGACCGGTTGCTGACGGCGATGCAAACGCTTGAAATGATCCCCGAAACCAAGACGCCAGCGGATGTGCTGATCGTCCAATTCGACAAAGCGTACCTGAATCGGTACCTCACGATCGCTAGAACGCTGCGGGCGGCGGGGTTGAAGGTCGAAGTTTTCCCGGACGCGAAAAAACTGAATCAGCAATTTAAGTACGCAGATCGCCGTGGATTCCGGGCAGCCATCATCGCCGGCAGTGACGAAATTGAGGCCAATCAAGTGCAAGTAAAATGGCTCTCCGATGGCAGCCAAGCCTCGATCAGCCTCGACAATGACGCGGCCGAGTTGGTTGCCATGCTACAATCGAAGCTGTCCGAAACACGGTAACACGATCGTTTCCATCGACGGCCCCACCGAACACCATTCATCAACCTAAGGACCAATCGTGGACCTGCAACTGCTCGCCTACGTTCAAACGCAATACAAGATCGCTTACGGCCTCGTCGCGGCATTGCTGATCCTTGGCCTCTTGGCAGTCTGCCTCCCACGCCCGCGCAGCAAGGCTTACGCGAGCCCGGAAGAAGAAGCAAAAGCACTCAAGAAAATTGAAAAAGACAAAGCGAAAGCCAAGCTAAAAAAGGAGCAGGCGAAGCGAAAAAAGAAAGCCAAAAGCAAAACGAAGAAAAAAAAGAAGTCGTAGCGTTGGCTGGTCAAATCCATTCGGCATGAGCAAACCGTCTTGCGAGACGCAACCTTTGCAGCGACTTCCAACTGTCTCGCGTATCGGCATGACTCGCTCCACCAAGTCACTTTAGGTTTCGCCCTTGGTCACCGTCCCTCAAAATCCGCGTCACAGCAAAAGCAACCACCCAGCTCGCAAGCGTTCGCCGTCCGGTTGTTGGTTCATCGCTCGGACGGGGTTGGTTTTGATTTTTTTGCTCATCTGCAACATCCTGTTCATCAAAGTTTTTTTCGCCAGCAACATGGCGGGCTTGGACGATCGCGTTTTCCAAGCGACTCAGTTCATCCTCCCTTTCGCGCTGATTTTCATACAGTTCTGGTTCTACGATCGTGTTCGCCATTTCTTCAGCCCGCCCGATCGAGATCTGAGATAGCGTTACTGGCTTGAGGAACCCGCGTTGACGCTGGCCGTCTGTCGCGCAGACTCGATCTTGTTTACTCGCACCGGGCAGCTGCCCATGGCAAACTCTTGGCCGGCCGTCATGACCGCGCGGACTTGGCACCGACCTCGGGCGGTGGGTGGCACGGGAAGATCAACACGAAACCCGCCTGGCTGAACCGTGAACCGCTTGAACCAAACGGTACGGTGGTTGGCGGCCTCATAAATTTTTTGGTACTCGTTGAACGCCGCGTTGGACGCTTCGTACTGCCGGCGGCGAGGTGGTCGCTGCAAGAATCGATCGCGTTCGTAGACCAGATCGATTTGCAACTGCCCAGCGGCGGGCGACTCACCCGATACCTTCAGCGTCTGCCCGGCGTCAACCGATGGGCTGGCATGAAGCTTCAACGGTTTGGGACGCAGTAACTTCAGCAGCGGATCACCTAACAAATGAACCAACTGCACGTGCTCGCGCCGTTCGGCTGCCAACAAATTGGGCAACGGACTAAGCGAGCGCCCCATGCTCTCGATCAGGTTGCGATACTTATCGTCACCGAGCTTCGCCGCGACCATCCGCCGCTTGGCCACGAGCATCAACTGCCCGAGGGTCCGACTGTCGCCCTCGAAATACTCATCCATCATTTCTAGGGATAGCAAACTCATCGCGTACGGCATTGTCACTCGCGTCCCGGCGACCACGGCGATCGGGCCGCGGGGCTGTTGTAACATCGTTTCCGCCAGCCCGTCATAAGCATCATCCATCGCGCCCGTGAAACAGGCCAGAAAGATCGCAACCGGGCTACCTTGCTTGGCCGACAGAAACTTGGCCGTGTCGACGTTCAAAATCGGATGGGCTTGGTCGGGAAAGCGAACGTGATCTAGCTGGCGACGGTTCCCGTGACCCACATATACCCAAAATAAAGCTCCTTCATTGAACCGATCAATCGCGGTCGCGGCAAACCGTCGGGGATCGGGGCAGTACGGACTGGACCAGCTTCCGTAAGTCATCGTTGTCGCGTAGCTGGCCGGAACAAGGTCCGTGATAATCTGCTTGGTTGTTTGTTCGACCACGGCATCAACGATCTTTCCGAAACTGCCAACGCCCGCCACAAAGTTGATCCGGCGACGCCACATCGCACTGGCTAAGTCACTCGCCGACTGCGATTCATACTCAATCACACGCCGAGAAAATTCGCGCAGCTGTTGGAGCGAGTCGACCGGAATGCGGCCGATCGCGACATCGGGCAAGCCGTCGTCGTCCAAATCGGCGTACGGACTGTCGGTGGCAATGTTCGCATCCGATCCAAAGCAAACGTTCACGCGTGCTCGAACATAGTCAGTCGCCAGTTGCTGCTGCGGATTGAATCGTAGATCGACCACGTCGCCCACCAGCACGACAGTAGACAACTTGTGGCCCGCCGTGATCGTTCGCCGAGCCGCTGAGCGAATCTGCTGCTTAATCCCTGCCGCGATCGGAGCCGGAGAAACGACTTGAATCCGATACCCCTGCTGTTGTCGATACTCCAACCAGTCCGTCAGGCCAGGCTGTAACTGCGCGGGGCACAACACCAACGTATCGGGGACCACCGGAGCCACCTCTTGGGCCACGGTCGCTTGCGAGGTCAAGCAAAGGTTCGCGACGAAGATAAGAATCAGAATCGGTTTCAACTTAGAACCTATCCCAACACCATGAGGCGGCATCTAGCATCATTTTGCTCCCTGTTTCTGCGCCGGGACCTCGACGACCAGTTCACTGGCCCAGAACACCGGGTGGTCGGCTTTCAGTTTGTCCGTGCCCCGTTCCAAGCTAAGCTTTGGCTCTGAGGTTTCGGTCACCTCCTGCGTTCGCATCCAATCACGGGCAGCCCGCAAAGCGTTGGCGGGCGTTTCGTTTTCGCGCTCTTTCAGGTACTCGCGACCGACCCGCAGATTCGTGTCACCGCCTGTGTTCCAGCGACTGACCAAAATTTCGTCGGCTCCCGCAGCCATCAAACCGCAGGTCGTCAGGAACAAATCACGCCCTTCCAGTTGCCCCTTGAGCCCATTTCCTCCGTCGGCCTGAAAGCCTGGCATGGCCACCTGTCGCGGACCGGGCCACGGAAAGTTGATCCATGAATTGAGCGACGGCTGCTCGTCCTGCGCAACACGCGGCACGATTGGCACGAAGCTGAGCGGACTTTTGCGGTCGATGTTCATGCCACCCCAAACCAACCACTGATCGGCGACCGAAGCAAATAGCCCCGATCCAACCGGCAGCCGTTTGGCTCGTTTGATATCAGGCTGCTGCTTGAGCAACTCGGTCACCTGGGCTTCAACCAGTTCACCTTTGCTGCGTGCCATCATTGGCCCGGCGGTTAGCAACGATCGTTTGGCGGC
>CAZLFF010000039.1:0-27390 GCA_964558755.1 uncultured Pirellulaceae bacterium | reverse complement strand
GAACGGCGCCCATCAACAAGCGACCAGAAATTCCTCTGATGGCGGACAATGACGCCAATCCGACCTCGGCGCAGATCAGGCATGGTTTTGGCTCTGCTCACGCAGGCACGATTGTCGCTGCGGTAGGTGACGGGTCGGTGGCAGCATTGAGCTTAGAAACAGACATCAATGTTCTGAACTTGTTGGGCAAACGTAGCGATGGCTCGGTCGCGACTTTAGACGATGCTAGGTAGGTTTCGGTTTTTTGAAGTTTAGCGAGCTGTCTTTTGGGGTGGAGGTTTCAATGTCTAGACCTAGTTCTTTCGTTTTTGATGGTGACTTGGGTGCTTTTTTCAGTCGGCTTCCTGCACTTCTTTTCGTTTGCGTTTTGGTTTTGAGCACGGCCATAGGGTGCGGTCGCAGCTTTGACGCGGATAGTGCAATCAAGCAGGCGAACGCGACGAACGCCCAGAAATTGGTAAGCCTCTACCAGCACTATCAGCGACGCCATCGCGGTAAAGGTCCGAAGAACGAAGCGGCGTTTCGAAAGTTTATTTCGGAAACAAGTGTTTACTTGTTAGATCGAATCGAAGTCGATCCGAATTCGCTCGACAGTTTGTTTGTCAGCGAACGCGACGGGCAGCCTCTAACGATTCGGTACGGGATGAGAGGTAGTGACCGCGGTCCGGCAATTCCGACGGTCTTCGAGGTCGAAGGTGTTGAGGGGGCTCGGGTTGTTGCCTGTACCAATATGGTAACGAAGCAGGTCTCGGACGAGAGCGAGTATCAGCAGCTGCTGAAAAGCAACGGATTGCCATCTGATCCGCTGTAGTGTCGTCGCGTGTGAGCTTTTCGCTGTAAGCACATTGGATGCTGTTCCGACAAGGGTAAAGTTTGAGTCAACCTAATCCCCAATCTGAAAACGCCCCGGCCCAGAAACTTTCGGTCTTTGAAAAAGTCGGTTACGGCCTCGGCGATACGGCGTCCAATTTGTACTGGAAGGTCTTCGAGTTCTTCCTGATGTACTTTTACACCGATGTGTTCGGCATCTCGGCAAAGTCGGCGGGCACCATGCTGTTGGTGACTCGGATTTGGGACGCGATTAACGATCCGTTGGTTGGTTACCTTGCGGACCGAACCAAAACAGCGTGGGGTCGCTTTCGACCTTATCTGGTTTGGATGTGCGTGCCGTTTGCGATTACGGGCATACTGACTTTCTATACTCCAGATCTTTCGCCTAGCGGAAAGCTTATTTACGCCTACGTGACTTACACGTTGGTGATGATGGCGTACACCGCGATCAACATTCCGTACGGTGCGTTGATGGGGGTGATCTCACCGAACTCTGCGGAGCGTACATCGGTTTCGACTTATCGTTTTGTTTGTGCGTTCATTGGCGGCGTGATCGTTCAGTACTTCACGCTGGATCTGGTCAAGTTTTTTGGCGGCACGGAGCTAAGGCTGGTCGATGGCGTCGAGAAGGCCGTTGTCGCGAACGAAAGCGGTGGCTTCTTCTGGACAATGGTGGTCTTTTCAGTTGCTGCCATCATCATGTTCCTGATCACGTTTGCGACCACCAAAGAGCGAGTTGAACCGGAAGTTGCATTGGCATCAACGCCGCGTGCGGATTTGAAATTTGTGTTCACCAGCACGCGTCTTCACCAGATCATGCTCTTGGGTTTGACTCTTTTGATTGCGTTGCCAGTCGGATTCAACAGCAATTTAAAATGGGTGTTGCTGGGATATGCCGTGATGACGGCGTTGTCGTTTGTGCTCAAGGCTTGGGCCAGCAAAAAATTCGCGGACGCAACGGAAGTGTCGAGTTTTGATAATGATTTCACGGATCTGACGACCAACCGGCCTTGGTTGGTGCTGTTCGCTTTTGGCTTGTTCCAGTTGATCGGTGCGTTTATTCGCGGCGGAGCGATTCTTTACTACTTCAAGTATTACGTCGGTGACGAAAGTTACGCACCGTTTTTCTGGGTGTCGGGCAGCCTGGCCGCAATCGCGGGAATGTTCCTGACTCGGTACCTGACGGACATCTTCGGCAAGAAGCGGTTGATGATTCTGATGAACATCGGCACGGCCATCTGCACAGCAGCGTTTTTGTTCTTGTCGCCGGAACAAACGAATCTGATGTACTTTTTGAATGTGCTGGGCATGTTCATTAGCGGGCCAAGCCCCGTGCTTTTGTGGGCGATGTACGCCGATGTTGCGGACTACTCAGAGTGGAAGAATCACCGTCGTGCGACCGGTTTAGTTTTTTCCGCAGCTACGTTTTCACAAAAAATGGGCTGTGCCGTCGGCTCTTTTATGACCGGTTTGTGCCTTGATTTCTATCAATATCAATCACCGGTAGAAGCCGGGGATGTCATTCAGTCAGACGTTACGTTGGGTGGCCTTCGGATGATGATGAGTCTGATTCCAGCCGCATGTTTATTGCTGGCCGCTTTCGTTTTGGTGTTTTACAACATCGACAAAAACCTATTGAAGAAAATCGAGGTCGATCTTCGTGAGCGAAAAGCTCTTGACCGTGGTTCGCCGGAGGCGTCGTAGTTTTGTTCGATTCGATTTTGATGTTTTGGAATTTTTGAATCTAGCCAGCCCAAATTATTGGGGCTGGTTTGATAGAGAGGCCTAGTGGTGTCTCTCTCGCCGCGTGGCCGAGTCGGCTCGCAAACAATTTTTTATGTGTTTTTGAGACTAGTGCGATGATTTTTGGTGCAGCAAAAAACGGAAGTATCCATCGTTGGAAGCAGCCTTTGGCGGCTTCTGCGGATGGTTCGAAGTCTGCGGATGCCGATTCGGCTTACGTGTCGATTGATGGTGAACGCTGGTTTCAGATTGAAAACAGTCATCAGGTCCCCGAGTTCTTCACTGCGCCGGTTAGTTCTGACAATCACTGGATGTTTGTGTCTAGTCACGGAGCGGTAACCGCTGGTCGCCAGAATGCCGAGCACTCGCTGTTTCCGTACTATTCGTCTGACAAACTTGCGGACATGGCGGATGCAGCGGGTCCGTTGACGTTGATCCGAGTCCAAACGGCCGATGGCCGGTTTACGGTATGGCGGCCGTTCGAAAAAACGTTCGATCGTGATAATTGCTCGCGCAACCTCTATAAGAACGTGGATGGAAATCGACTCGTTTTCGAAGAAGTCAACCAACAGCTGTCGCTGGTGTTTCGTTACCAATGGTCGTGGGGCAAAGAGTTCGGGTTCGTACGAACGTGCGAGATCGTGAACCTGTCCGCCGCACCCGTTTCTGTATCGATGCTCGATGGTTTGCAAAACATCGTGCCAGCCGGGTTGTCGAAGGACTTCCAGCGAGACTACAGCAATCTGGGCGACGCGTATAAGAAGTGCGAGCTGTTGGAGCCGACGCAGGTCGGCGTTTACTACTTGAGCTCCATCCCGACCGACCGCGCGGAGCCAAGCGAGGGCTTGCGTGCGACGGTGGTTTGGCAGGTCGGCCTGAACGACGCGCAGGTATTGCTTTCCGAACAACAGGTTGATCAGTTCATTGCGACGGGGCTCGTTGAGCAGGAGCGGGACGTTCGCGGGCGACGTGGTGCGTATCTAGTTCATAAAGAGCTGGAACTAGCAGCACTCGATTCGTTTGATTGGCAGATCGTGGCCGACGTGAACCAAACAGCGAGCGATGTGATGCGGCTGGACGAGCGGATTTCGAACGCGCCGCAGGGTCAGCAGCAAGTTAACGAAGACGTGGCCGAGTGCCAGCGGCAGCTGCAAAAGATTGTGTCGAGTTCGGACGGGCGGCAAAGCGGCTCGCAGATGCGACGGACTCATCGGCATCAATCCAATGTGATCTACAACGTGATGCGGGGTGGATTGCCGGCGGACGATTACTCGGTCGAGGTCAGCGAATTTATTGACTATTTGTCTGTCCGCAATCGCCCGATTACTCGACAGCATCGAAGCTGGTTGCAGCAATTGACGCCTACGATTTCATTGGCCGAATTGATTGAGAAAATTGAATCGGTTGGTGATGCGGACCTGTTGCGTTTGGGCCAAGAGTATTTGCCGTTCACTTTCAGCCGACGGCATGGCGATCCCTCGCGACCGTGGAATCGATTCTCGATCGACTTGTATCAAGAGGACGGCAGTCGCAAGCTGGCGTATGAAGGTAACTGGCGTGATATTTTCCAAAACTGGGAAGCCGTCGCGTTCTCATGGCCGGCTTACACGACCAACATGATCCGTCGGTTTGTTAATGCTTCAACGGCTGACGGCTACAATCCGTATCGCATTACCAGCGAGGGCATCGACTGGGAACGCCCCAGCGAAGACGCTTTCACAAACATCGGCTACTGGGGCGATCACCAGATCATTTACCTGCTGAAGCTCCTTGAGTGGCAGCGGCAGATTGATCCCGCTGGCTGTGATCGTATGCTTGCGGAAACGAATTGTACTTACGCCTTGGTGCCGTATCGAATCGCCAGCTATGAGCAAACCCTCAAAGACCCGTCGGACACGATCGAATTTGATTTCCAACTGGATAAGTTGATCGAGGGCCAGGTCGAGACGCTTGGTAGTGACGGCAAGTTGGTTCAGTCGCGAGACGGGCAGGTGTTCCATGCGACGATGCTTGAGAAACTGCTGTTGCCGGCCTTGGTGAAGATGACCAACTTCGTACCGGGAGGCGGAATTTGGCTCAACACGCAACGCCCCGAGTGGAACGACGCGAACAACGCTCTCGTTGGCAACGGCATGTCCGTCGTCACGGTTTGTTATTTGCGTCGTTACTTCCGATTCTTGATCGATTGGTTCAATCAGTTGCCGGCCGACCAGCCGCTGGAGGTGTCAGCAGGCGTGTCGCAGCTCGTGCTGAGGATTCAAGAGGCTTTGGCGTCGCATCAGCACTTGTTAGAGCGAAAGATGACGGCCGCCAATCGCCGTGATTTGGTTGATGGGCTTTCGCAAGCGGGAAGCGACCATCGGCAGGCGATTTACAATAACGGTGTGGCCGAGATTCGACAGTCGCTAAGCTTGGATCAGTGTCGCGAGTTGTTTGATCGGTGCGTGGCATTCCTTGAAAACTGTATCGAATCCAACCGACGTGGTGACGGGCTGTACCATGCTTACAACCTGATGCGGATGGATGGTGACACGATTGAGATCGAGCGACTTTCGGAGATGCTGGAGGGTCAGGTCGCGGTCATTTCCAGTGGCGCGTTATCGGCGGCTGAGGTTTGCGATGTGTTGGACGCATTACGAAGTAGCCAGCTCTATCGGGCGGATCAGGAAAGTTATGTTCTGTATCCTGATCGACCATTACCTCGCTTCATCGAGAAGAACGTCGTCAATTCCGATGGCGTCAATCAGTCCGAGCTACTTTTGACCCTGTTGCGGGATGGTGAAACGTCGATTGTTCAACGCGATGTGGCGGGCAACGTTCGCTTTCACGCTGACTTCCGCAACGTTGGTTGCTTGAAAGAAGAGCTGTCACGGTTGGCAGAGAATTCGCAGTACGCTTCGCTGGTTGAAGCGGAGCAATCGTTAGTCGCCCAGATTTACGAACAGACCTTCCGTCACCATCGATTTACCGGACGCTCGGAGAACTTCTTCGCGTACGAGGGACTCGGTTCAATCTACTGGCACATGGTTTCGAAGCTCGCGTTGGCGACCTTGGAGCAATACGTGGCGGTGACCTCGCAGGGTGCGGCCGACGTTGATCCGGAGGTCGTCAGTCGTCTGCGAGCCCATTACGTTGCGGTTCGCGATGGCTTGGGCGTGAATAAGACGCCGGCACACTTCGGAGCGTTTCCGATCGATCCGTACTCGCACACACCCGCCCATGCAGGGGCTCAACAGCCAGGGATGACAGGCCAGGTGAAAGAAGATGTGTTGTGTCGAATGTTGGAGATCGGAGCCCGTGTACGCGATGGTCAAGCTGAGTTCGAGCCATCGCTGTTTGAGGCGACTGAATTCCACCAAGCCGACGAAATGTTTGAGTTTGTTGGACTGGATGGTTCGCTTCAGCGGCTGCCACTGAACGAGGGTCAGTTCGGTTGGACTTGGTGCCAAGTGCCCGTTGTCTATCACCGCAGCGAGAAAGTCGGTTTGCAGATCGCGTCGGCGGCTGGCGAATTGGAAAGTCGTGACGAACTGCGACTAACGGCGGATGAAACGACTCGGCTGTTTGGGCGAGACGGCACGATCGCTCGGATCGATGTCTTCTTCAACCCAGATTCGTACCCGGGAGTTCAGCAAGCATGACTTTCGATAGTTGGACGACGCGGTTGAGTATCATTTTGCGTGGCTACCGAGCTCGATCGGCACAACCAACCGTCTTGATTGCCGCACTGCTGGTTTGTCTCGGGTTTGCCAGCGGGCAACGTTGCGTTGCCCATGAGATTGCTTTGAAGCAAACGGCCGACGGTTGGCAGCTTTTGCGTGACGGACAACCTTACTACGTTCGGGGCGCTGGCGGGCTTGGTTCGTTGGCCGGTTTGTCTGCCGCGGGCGCCAACTCTAATCGTACTTGGGGGGTCGGTGAACAGACGCGAGTCCGTTTGGACGAAGCCGAGCGTCAGGGCATCAGTGTGGCCGTTGGCATCTGGTTGGAACACGAGCGACTCAAAAAGCTCGACTACTCTAACGCCGAACAGGTCGAGGCCCAGGCTCAGCAGGTGCTCGGTCACGTACGCGATTTGAAGAACCATCCAGCTGTTTTGGTCTGGGGCATCGGCAACGAAATGGAAGGCGATGGGAGTAATGTCGCCATCTGGAAACACATCGAAGACGTTGCCCGCCGCGTCAAAGAGATTGATCCAAATCATCCGACAATGACCGTCATCGCCGAGATGGGTGAGACGAAGATTCAGTCAATTCATGAGCACTGCCCGAGTATCGATATCATCGGGATTAACTCATACGGTGGTTCGAAATCCGTGCCCGAACGCTATCGGACTAACGGAGGGACCAAGCCATACATCGTGACCGAGTTCGGCCCGATCGGAACCTGGGAAGTTAAAAAGAACGACTTCGAAGCGATTGAAGAAGCGTCGACCGGCGACAAGGTTGAGATGTACCGCGGGGCGTACCAAGCTTTCGCGAAGGACGAACAGTTGTGCCTCGGTTCCTACGCGTTCCTTTGGGGCAACAAACAAGAGGCGACCGCGACGTGGTTTGGGATGTTGTTGCCCGATGGTAAGCGACTGGCAACCGCCAACGCGATGTCACAGCTTTGGTCGGGTAAAGCCCCGAAGAATCAGTGCCCGGTGATTAAGTCATTGAAGTTAGCCGGGCACAATCAAGTTCTGCCAGGGACCACGGTCGAGGCAACTCTCGAGGTTGTCGATGCCGAAGGCGACGAATTGCAAGTGCGATGGGAGTTAGTCCCCGAAGCAGACTCGTACGTGACGGGCGGTGATTTTCAAGAGACTCCTCCATCTGTCAAAGGTGCTTTTCTCAAACAGGACTCAGATGGCGCCGAAATAAAGCTGCCGTCGGAGAAAGGAATCTATCGCTTGTATGTCTACGTTGAGGATGAAAAACATCAAAACGCGGCCAGCTGGAATCTTCCTCTGTTCGTGACGGCGTCGCCCACGACGCCGATTGCCTCGGATTCTCAGTCACTAGGGAAACTTCAAATACCGTTTGCTGTTTATGACGAGGCCGGTCAGGAGAGCGGTTATGTGCCGTCGGGCTTGATGGGCTCGGTCGAGAACGTCGTTGTTGATGCGTCTTGTGATGACGATCCAAAGTTCGGTAAGACGTGCCTGCGGTGCAACTACCGAGCTACCGCTGATTGGGCCGGGTTGGTTTGGCAGAGCCCCGCCAATGATTGGGGCGACCTGCCCGGTGGCTTTGACCTGACGGGAGCTAAACAGCTGACATTTTGGGCCAAAGGAAAAGTGGGCGGTGAGCAGATCACGTTCGGATACGGCTTGTTGGGTTCCGACAAGAAATATCCCGATAGCTCGAAGCAAGAAATTGAGGTGACGCTCACCAGTGGCTGGAAAGAGTACGTTATCGATTGTGGAGCGGATCTTACCCGTATCAAGTCTGGGTTCTACTGGTCGCTTGCCGGACAAGGAGAGCCGATCGAGTTCTTTCTCGATCGGGTCAGATATCGATAAGCCACCTTTTGCCCCAACAAACTGTCAAGCAACGTTGTGATTTAATTTGCCGATATAGGCGAGTAACGCGTTAATATTACTTGAAACCGGTTGCAAAACTGTTTACCATGTTGCTGCGACTGGTCGGGAGCGGTTAGCTCTCGGACCGTTTTTTTGATCGTTTCGTGAAACCGCTCCCAAGCTCAGTGCTTGGCATTTCAGCCCCGGTTCAGCGACTGGCCGCAAATCAATCATGTTTTGGTCCTTCATCCGATCTTCGTTTCTACAATTTGGCGAACTCTCTCGTCATCAAACTTTATAAAACCCCAGTTCAATTTTCTCATAGGAAAACACTCCATGAATGTTTTGACTTTAGTCCGGCCTTTTGCTTGTGCTCTGGCAGTGTTATTTGTCGGTTCGACCGGCGTTGTCGCGCAAGAAGATGTTGGACCTGCAGGGCCAATGGTGCCTTACTCCCAAGACTTTGAGTCGATCGACTTGGGAATTGTCAGTGATGAAAAGTTCTCCAACTTGTGGGAGGACGACAACTGGCGTGTTTTCGGCAATGCGTTTAGTTCGGATGGTGCGAACTATTTGTACGGCTATGGACCATTCTTCGCACCCAACAACCTTGACGGCGGTGGGGTTGGTCCTGGTTTCTCATTAGTTTCCGATGCGGTCGAGACAACAAGCGGCACTCGTTACTTGAACGTGTTCAGCGACTACAACAACGGCCAGCATCGCGATGGCAGCGGTACTTTGATCAACGCATTGGTTTATCAGGATCGTGAGGTTACTTCCGACCTCGTGGGTCAAACTTGGACGTTCGAGTTTGATTACCGAAATGCTGACGGAGGCTTTGGTGTCGCCGATGACACCTCGGGTGTTTCTACCGCAAACGCTTTCGTAAAAGTTCTGGATTCAATGAGCGGCTCGTTCGCGGAGATCAATGGCGCACGGCTAGACACGTCGGATGCGACCAACACTTTTACTCCGGGTTCGATCGATTTTGAGATCACCTCTGATCACGTTGGTCAGTTGCTGCAATTTGGATTCGAAAACTTTGCCAGCAATGATTCGCCATCAGGTGTGTTTTACGACACCCTTTCTTTCGCTCCAGCCGGTGCAGCCGTTTTGGGTGACTTCAATGGCGACGGCAATGTCGATCTGCTGGACTTGGATCAGTACAACGGCAACATCGGTTCAGCTCCTACCGGCGCACTTGCTGATTTGGACCTAGATGGCGACGACGATATCGACGCCGACGACTTCGCTCAGCACTACGAGCAACTGGTCGAGACCTCTAATGGCCAAACGGGTACTTTCGCAGGCGACACTAACCTAGACGGTATCGTAGATGTTCTTGTTGACGCGGCAAAAGTCGTGGACAACCTCGGTGGCACGGTAGCAAGTTGGGCGAACGGTGACTTCAACGGCGATGGAACAGTGGACGTTCTGAACGACGCCGCAGCTTTGGTGAACAACTTGGGCAGTGACAACACGCCAACCACTGCGGGCGTTTCTGCATCGGCTGTTCCTGAGCCAAGTTCGATCAGCCTACTGGCCGCCGCAGTCGTCGGATTGGCTGCACGCCGCCGACGATAGTCGAAGGCGACTAGGGAACGGATAGATCGTTCCTCAGTCGGGAAAACGGATCGTGATTGCCGGCGTTGATGAGTCTTATCGTCAATGCCGGCTTTCTATGCGCCGGTTGTCCGCGCGAGCGACGCCTGCTGCTGAAGTGTCTGTTTGTGTCCCGAGAGCTTCCTGCGTTGCCGGACGTCGTCTCAGAGCAGATTTTACCTACACCATCGGAGGTAAGACCAGTTCCGAAACCGGTATTCCAGCGTCGGTGCAAGAAAGCGACACCCACTTGTTCATGGACGAAGTCCACAAGCTAAGGCCATTGGCGTTGACATGTTGCCTCGCCGATTCGCTTAGTTAGGTTATCCGAATGCATCGCCTGACGAGTTGTTGGGTAGACTCGGTTCTAGCGAGTGATAGGACTGGCGACGCGTAAGGGACGGTCCATTCTGGAGGGTTGCAGGAGGAGGAGATACAGCCAACGAAATCTCACCCGGACACTAGTGTGGAAAAGCTGTGGGCTTTACTGTCCACGAGTTAATCTGCCATCAGACGAATGACATCCGACACCGTGGGGAGCCCCGGCATGATTTCCAGTACCTTCCCCTCGGCATCGGTAATGATCGTTGAAGGTAAAAGTTCTTTTTTAGTTTTTGATATTGCAAGCTTGAAGAATTTGAAGCGTTGTTCTGGCGTCCACGAACCGGTCAGCTCGTACGGTGGCTGATGTGCTTCAACATATTGCGACAGTTTTTCGGCATCGTCACCGTCGCTCACCGGAACTCCAATCATCTCAAGCAGCGAACTGTCGAAGAGAGATCGCAGCTGTCTTAATTCAGGGAGGTGTTTTTTGCACGACGGGCACCAAGTCGCCATGGACACATACATTTTCAATTTTGACGATTTGCTTTCGTTGTTGCTATCGACGAACTGGAGTCCTTGAAACCGGCGATTTTGGACGGCGGTTTCTCTGCTCTTTCCATTTCGGTTCTTTGCGTATCTGCTTCGAGAGACACCTGATCCGTCTTTGGATTCGGTCTCATCTTCATAAAACGTAACCAGTTCACCGGATAGAACACCCTCAACTTGCTGAGCCTTTCCTTGAGGCCATGTGATTGTGATTGATTTTGCACGCGAAGCTGATCCCAATCCAAAAATCTTTGTGCTTGAGTTTTGTGCAGCAAGTCCCTCGCCGCAGGAAAATTCGCCAGTCAAATCCCTGCTATTGAGTTCAATCTTAATTTTCGCGCCGATTCCGTCACGATTGCTGAACGATTCAGATGACTGACCGTTTCTGTTGCCTCCAACAAAACGCAACGCAACGAAGTTCCCAATTCCTTGGTCTGCCAGCTTTGTCGCTTTGTTGATCTGATTTTTGAAGAGCTGAACGACTGGCCCATTCGAGTTGGTCAAAACCATGTCCTGCCATCCGTCTCGGTCGTAGTCCAGAATGGCGAATGAGCGCCCGTCTTGCACTGAATCAGCGCCCGACACATTTGAGACATCCTTGAATGATTTGCCTTCTGCGTTAACGAAAAGGTGATTTCGTTCTTTTCCACTCAAGGACATCGGCACCCGTTTGTGATCCGAAAGTCGGTAGCGGGCCACGTCGGTGTTTTTCTTGCCACTTACGGGGTCTTCCATCCAAGAAGCTGAATCGCGGAAGTTCTTGCCTAAATTCTTATCTGAGCGTACGACCGTACGCCAAAAATTGCTTCACAAGTCAATATCGACGGCAATGTCCGACGGAGCGGTGTAGTAGCCATTGGGCGAATAGATGTCGGCGAACCCGTCATTGTTGAAGTCAGCAAACTGCCCTCCCCAGGCCCATCCAGCCTTGGCGACCTGCATCGATTCAGGACCGGTCCCTGAAACCAATTCGAATTTCTCTCCGTTGCCACGGTAGAGATAGTTTCCGGTAGCCAGTTTTTTGAAACGCGGGTCAATTTTGGAGACATCTGCCGTGATCCGCTGTCCTGCCTTGCTGAACATGTTCGAGACATACAGGTCCATCAGCCCATCGTTGTCGTAGTCGTTCCACGATACGCCCATTCCAAACCCAATCGCGATCCCGGACTCCTTCGTGATGTCCGTAAAGCCATTTGGGAAATCGTTTCGAAGAAAATTATCCGGACCGTAATCGTTCGCTACATAAAGATCCGGATCACCATCATTGTCGAAGTCACTCCAAGTCGCCTGAAACGACTGCCGCCATAACTGCAACTGGTCGTTCTCCTTGGCGACATCAAACGTGCCGTTTCCAGTATTGACCAGCAACATGTTAGGAGGGCCCGGGCGTTGAAGATACACGTGCGTTTCGGAAAGCTCCTCTTTGAATTCGGATTGTTCTTCTTTGGTCAAATATTGCTTCGTCCACACTGGTGCGTTGTCGGCTGTAAAATTGTGAATGCTTTCCAAAGGTCCGTAGGTTGAAAGGTGAACATCCAGTAGACCGTCACCGTTGTAGTCTGCCGTAGAAATTGAAGAAATCATGAACGGTAAATCCAAGCCGATCAGCTCTTCTGTTCGATCCCTGAATTTCCCGGCCTCGTTGACAAGATACTGGCCGCGATGTCTCGGGCGTCCTAAGAAAAGGTCCGGGTCGCCGTCATTGTCGAAGTCTGCAAAAATCGCGGCGGAACAGTTTGCGGTTTCATCAAGCCCGTACTGACTCGCGCACTCTTCGAACGTTCCGTCTCCGTTGTTTCGCAAGAGCAGATTTTGGGTGTGCCGCATTGTGACGAACACGTCGTCAAAGCCATCCGAGTCGATGTCAACCACGGCGACCGAAGGATGCTCAAGCGTTGTTTCGGCGAAGAAAAAGGGATACTCGTCACCCTCAAGGCGCTCGGGCTGCCTGCCTTGATAAAGCCCCGATGTCTTTTGGTCATGCAACGCTGAGGTCGCGAGTTTCCACGCGGCGTCATCTTTCAACACTTCGTCGAGGACTTCCACAAAGATTGGTTCTTCCGCTAGCGTCGCTTCCAGCGACTTCGTTTTCCATTTGACGATCGACCATTGATCGTTGGTCAAATCACGTGACCAAACCGCTTCGACTTTCGCGTTCCAGCCCAGGACTCGTCCGGAAGCCAGAACTGCGCTGCCACCGGAACCCAATAGAGATTGGTACTTGGTTCGCTCCGGGTCTAAAAATGAACCGCGGACGAAATAAAATTTTCCATGGTTTAGATACTTGATCTGGGAGAGAAACGGTTCCCAAAGAAGCAAATCCTCAGAAGAGGTTTCTTCACCCACGCCGCTGACATCCCACTCCGAAGAGAAGATTCCTAGGTAGATCTCACTTTCAGCATCTGAGGGCAAAATGCGATTGGCCACCTCGATACGATTCGAAAACAGCTCCTTCGAAACTTCATCGGGCAGCCGAAGATTCCTAAGACTTTTGTTGAGCTTTCGCAGCTTAGGGGTAAGCGAGAGAATTAGCTCTTCGGAACTGACGATCGAAACAATTGACTGCTCGTCCTTTGAAACCGCGACGGCTTGGTCTTCGGTCTCAACGGAATCCTTCTGACCCGTTTCAGAACTTGAGCACCCTAAAATGAGGGCGATGCTCAATATCGAAATTCCCAGAGCTTTTAGTTCAAACGATCGGATGGACAAGAGAGAAGCCCCCATTTTGATCCGCTGATTTGTCATCAACCCAACTTACCTGATGTACACGAAAAAAGGCTTGGTGAAATGTATCATCACCAAGCCTTAATTTTGTAGTAGCCGTGTCGGTCAAATTAACGACGACGGCGTGTAGCCAAACCGAGACCGGCAAGCCCAAGCAGTGCCACAGACGTTGGCTCTGGGACGGCAGCAGCGGTCGGGGCAGAAACTGTAACGCCTCCGTTGTTGTCAGCGTCCGTGATCCATACGACATCGCTTACTGTTCGAAAGCCGTATTGAAGTACGCCGCCCAGTGCGGTAACAGGCTGACTGACTTGGAAGGTGCCAGTGCTCGAAACAGGAATGGCTGTCGAGTTGTTGGCCGAGAAGTCACTGTTAAATTCCGTGATGAACGCTTCAAATGTAACATCCGGGTCAAGTGTGAAAGCATCTACTTCGAAATCGAAAACCAAGTCCATTCCGGCAATAGCGGCAGCACCTGCTGCATCAAACTCCTGAAACAGGTTGGCTTCCATCCGCTTATTCCCAGCACCACCGGGACCGCCGAACGTTCCGTCGCCATTGTCCTGAAACCAGAAGTCATCTCCCGCATCAATCGAGCTGTTACGCAAGGTAATCTCACCTGCGTTGGGCGTGTTGAACGCACCGATGTCGTTACCATTTCCAGTGACAGGATGATCAATTCCCCATCCAGATCCGAAAACGAAGCCGCCGCCGTTTGCAGCCAGTTCAGAAACGTTCATAAAGCCGATGTAGTCGGCGGGGTTGGAGCTTGGGGTAACGAAAGTGTCGGCTTGAGCGCCTGCTCCCCAGATCATCGCAGCCGCCAACGTGAGGCAGCTCGTCAAATTTCGTAGATTCATCGTGTTAGTCCTCTTCTTCTAAACTGAAAGCAGATGTGAGACCCTTCAAACCACCGCTGTTCGTGCCAAGTCACTCATAAATTAAGCGGGCTTAAACATCGTGAGAGAGATAGGAAAGTAAATGTGGTTGAAATCGGTTTCAAGCCACTGCCGTGAAAAACCTCAAAAACGTTTGAGGCGAATGAAGCAACGTGAAACCGGTTTCGGAACGGGGGCTTATTGTAATCTTGGTACCGGTTGTGACAAGCGCATCAATGGCTAATTTTGGAAAAATGGGGCGATAAAATCCCTTGGGACGGCTGATGGGTACATAAACCAGCGTCAATTTGCCGGCTAAGTGCATGTTCAAAGGCCCGTTTCAGGCGGGCAAAAGCGTTATCGAACGGTGATTAGCTGATAACACCCGATTTCCCAACCGATTTTCCCAAATGTGGCCTGTCCGCGTCGGGATTGGAGTCACGTGACGGTTGAAATGAGGGTAATGCCGCACGTCGGTCTGCAAAGTCTGTGCGTTCTCAACCAGTGCGAGCAAATGTACTAGTTCTGCGGTACTCATAGCTAGAATCGAGGCGTCCCCACCCAGGAGCCGAGCGTACACTTTATAAACCGACCCATTTCAACTGGATTTCATGACCCGGCTGCCTCTTCTGTTTTCGTTGATCCTTGCCGCTGCTTTGTTGCGCTGCCCGCTCACCGCTGCGCAAGCGGTAGATGCTGGGACATCGTTGGCAGAGGCTAACGCGGCAGGCACCGATGACCGAGCCGTTTCGAAACCGAAACAGAAAATTCGGTTCGAGTTTGAGCAGGCCGATTGGCAGGACGTGATTCCTTGGTTTGCTCAGCAGGCGGATTTTTCTTTGCAACCAATTACGGACTGGCCCGAGGGAACATTTCATCTGGTCGATCGATCGGCTTACTCGGTCGTTGACGCGCTGGATCAGTTGAATCATGCCCTGCGATTACGTGAGCCGCCTTACACGCTGATCCGCAACCGAAACATGCTGATCCTCGTCCGCGTCGATCAAGCCGACTTTCCCGCCGAGCTGGTCGAAACGATTCCGGTCGAAAAGCTGGACGAACGTGGCAAGTACGAGACGTTGCGTTGCATCTTTGAATTCGGAACGCTGGATTGTTTAGAGTTTGACGACCAGTTACAGCAGTTGGTGTCCGATTCCAACCGCGAGGCGTACGCGGTGTTCAGCGGCGCTAACCAAATTCACGTTCGTGAAACAGGGGCGACGTTGCGAGTGATTCGTGACATCATCCTTTCGGCTCAGCAGCGTAAGAATCGTAAAGACGGCAGTCTGATCGTTTACAGGCTGAAGCACTTGGACGCGGATTCATTTTTGTATGTTTCGCGTGATCTGCTGGGCATCAAAGAGGACGAAAGTGCACGTGAGGACGGCAGCCTTAGTTTCTCGGCCGAACCGCTGAGCGACCGGCTGTTCGTGAAGGGGACTCAGGCTGCGTTGCAACAGTTTACGGAGGTCGCGAACTTGGTCGACGTGCCGCCCGATCCGGTGGATGGCACGACACCTCTGGACAAGCCATTTTTTCGCTCATACACCGTAACATCTGATCCGAAGCTCGCCTTCGACGCTCTGCAAACGTTTCTTTCGGGCCGGGAGGGCGTGCGAATGCAGCAGGACGAGGTCACTGGCTCGATCGCCGTCATGGGGCGCTCTGCGGATCACAAAATCGTCGCCGACACGATGGCCATGATCCAAGACGGGAGTGGGAACCAGTTCGCGATTATCAAGCTCCGGCACGCCGACCCCAGCAACGTGATTCTTACTCTCCGCAGCCTCTGGGGGCAGACGACTGACCTCGAACCAAAGGGGCCAGTGCTGCTGGGCGATTCGGTACAGCGAACAGTGATCGTTCGCGGTACGCCTGCCGAGGTGTTGCAGGTAAAGTCGCTCATTGAGAAGCTCGATGATCCGAAACTGGCCGGCTCGGCCGGGCCCCGTACGCGAACGCGCGTTATCCCTGTCGAAGATGCCAAACGCGACCAAATCATGGACACGCTAGAGGAATACTGGCCATCGACGGGACGGACGAATCGTTTGAAATTGAATTTGGTTATGCCCGAGGACCGTTCAGGGCTTCGCAGTCGCTTGAGGGGCCTGCCGGAAGAACGTAGGAGGGATGATCGGAGCATAGACCGCCCGTCGGCCGAACGGGGCACCAGTTCCCGCCGGGGGTTCGGTGTTCAGCCCGAGTCTGACCGCAAATCTGCACCGGAAGATGTCGAAGATTGGCCCGAGTTCGAGGGGGCAATGTTCGATCGCCAATCGCGACCCAGCGCGACACCTCGATCGCATCAACTTCTCGGCTGGACCACCGCCAAGGTTGTCGCTCGGTTTCCCATTGCGGCCCATTTGAGCAGCATGTTGGTTGCTTGCCCGCAGATTGGTGGCTTGGGGCCTTCGCTGCCCAGGAATTCCTCGCCGTCGAGTTCTCAACCTTCTAATTCATCTCGTACCGACCCGGACTACGTGCCTCCAGCGCCAATCGAATCGGTGCCGAACTCAGCGATTGAGGTAAAAGCGACCCCCGGGGGGATTGTGATTAGCTCGAATGACTTGGATGCTTTGGACGACATGGAGGCTTTGATACGCGATCAGATCGGGCTCAAATCCGAATTGCAGGCTCCAACATTTTTCTTTCTCAAGCATCGCTATGCCGAAGAGGTGGCAGGTTTCCTGCGCGGGTACTTTGGGTTGGCTAACGCTTCGGGTGATGCGGATGGTGGCGTGGGCGGTCTGATGGGCGGGATGCTAAACAATGTTGTCGGGGGCGGCACCAGCGATTTGCTGGGCGGCCTGATGGGAGGCGCTGATTCGTTTGGCGGTCTCGACGGTATGCTCGAGGGCGACGTTCGGTTCGGTACCGACAGTGCCTTCAATACGGTTTACGTCACCGGTGCGACCGGGGTCGATTTGGAGCTGATCAGCGATGTGATCGACATCCTCGACCAGCCCAACGCACCTCAGGATCCCGAGCTGCTGGGGCAGTTCAGAACGATCCCGATCGTGCATCGTGATCCCGAGGAAGTAAAAGAGATCATTGAGGTGCAGTTGGCCGACCTGATTGAAGTCGGCGGCAACGGCGGTGATGGCCAGCAAAAGGGGAACGAGCAAAACAATCAGATGATGCAGTTGGTGCAGCGAATGGCGGGTGGTGGCGATGGCGAGAACGGGGCCGGTGCCTCCACAAGCGAACGCCCGAAGGCTCGGCTGGGCGTTGACACCAAGACCAGCCAGTTGTTGGTCACGGGGCCCGAGTTCATTTACAAGGAAGTGCTAAAGATGGTGCTCGAGCTGGATCAGCCGCAGCTTTCGACGCCGCCAACGTACGTTGTGATTCCCAACGGTGGAAAGAACAGTGACCTTTTGCTGCGAAACTTGAAAGCGATCTTTGGCTCCAAGATCGAGGTCGAAGATAGCGACGAGGGGTCTGGCTCGTCCAGCGACGGCGGTAACGGTGGCAACGGCACGAAAGAATCGAAGAGCGAAGATTCAAACCGGGAACAGCAGGCTCGGCAGCAAGAGCAGCAAGAGCAAGTTCGCCGTCAGTTCATGCGCGAGTTCCGACGCCAACAACAACAGCGCGGCGGCGGTCGTGGAGGACGCGGTGAGCGATAGTCCTTGCCGCGTTGAACGCCCCCTGACGGTCACCGATGCAGTTCGAGTAAACTACAGGTTTTCTGTATGTTTTCTCCCATCAAAACACGATCATGACCGCGCGCACGACAGCTGCTTCTACCGAGAATGTTGAAACGATTGTCTGGACAGGCGGGCCGGCCGGCAAGCTGACGCTCATTGACCAGACTTTGCTTCCCACCCAGCTGTTGCAGCTTGATTGTCCCGATGTCGAAACGGTTTGGGAAGCGATCAAGATGCTTCGCGTCCGGGGTGCCCCGGCGATCGGTATTTCCGCCGCCTATGGTGTAGTGGTCGGTGTTCAAACCGTTCGCGACGACGCGAGTGTTGCGGATCTTCGATCCCGAGCGATTGAGGTGAACGATTACTTGGCGACCAGTCGTCCGACCGCGGTCAATCTTTTCTGGGCGCTTGATCGGATGCGGGCGGTTTGTGAATCTTGGGCGGACGATGTGAGCATTTCCGCGGCCAAGCAGCAGTTGCTTGACGAGGCGATCGCGATTCATGCTTCGGATCGCGACACGTGTCACGCCATTGGCAAACATGGCGCACCGCTACTGTCGGACGTCTCGGGTGTGCTGACCCATTGCAATGCGGGGGGACTCGCCACGGCGGAGTACGGAACGGCGCTGAGCGTTTTCTTTACCGCCCAAGATCAAGGCAAGGACTTACATGTGTTTGTCGACGAAACGCGCCCGCTGTTGCAAGGGGCTCGTTTGACCGCGTGGGAGTTGATGCAGCGTGGGATCGAGGCGACGTTGATCTGCGATTCAATGGCGGCTCAGGTGATGCGCGAAGGACGCGCCCAAGCGGTCGTCACTGGGGCGGATCGAATTGCGGCCAATGGTGATTCGGCCAATAAGATTGGAACTTACTCGTTGGCCGTGCTAGCCAAAGCCCACAATATCCCGTTTTACATTGCCGCGCCTGCCAGTACGTTTGATCTGTCCATTGAATCGGGCGACGAAATCCCAATCGAAGAACGGGACGCAAACGAAATCGTTAACGGCTTTGGGCGTCAAACGGCTCCCGATGGAGTCCAAGTTTACAACCCGGCGTTCGACGTGACTCCGGCGGAGCTGATCGAGGCGATCATCACCGAGCATGGTTTGATTCAGCCGGTGACGAAGGAGAATGTTGCGAAAGTTTTGCGGGTGTGAGGAGCGGTTTTTGGTGTTCGGTGTTCGGTGTGGAGTTCACTACTGAAATTTCAAATTTCAAATTCCGAATTCCAAATTCCGAATTCCAAATTTGAGGTTTGAGATCGATTGGTTTCAAGCCGCACGCGTTCTCTCGTTCATTTCGCAGACGTGCTGCCCTGCCCTTCGCATAAGTGCTTCCCCGTTTTCTCCGTTCCGGTCTCCCTTTTCCTTCTGCCTTTCTCGCTCGCTACGGCTCGAGCTTCCTTAAACTCGTTTTTACTTGACCCTGATTGTTGGTCATTTGCAGGTCGACAATTTTCCAAAGGCCATCGCGTTCGGCGATCGTGAAATTGGCGTCGTAGGAGTTGATTCGCTGGTGAACATGCCCCCAGTGCTCCACCGTGCCGGACAAATTCCATTCGCTCCGCCAACCGAATTGAATCATGGGTTCTTTCCCATCGTTGGCCCCCTTCGACTGGGGACCGCTCAATAACTGGGTCGGTTCCGACTCAAACACCGTTACTTCATCAACCCGCGCAATTGCCCCGCCCTGCTCTTCGATCCTCAAGCTGCGGTTCAGATCCAAGTAAAGCCGCCGCAGCAGGTCGCCGTCGACGGTCTGCGCCAACGCGTCGTAGACCTCTGATTCGTTGCGGTATGCCAACGCGTCAAACAAGTTCCCATGCAGCCGACGGAATATTTCGTCCGCTTCGTTCGCATCGATCTCGAACGCCGGACGCGCCGCAAACGGGATGGGAACGGTCGCCACAGGTTCTAGTTCCGATTGGCTCTGACCGGTCCAGGTCAAAACGCAACCTGCAACCAACGCCACAAACGATGCCGATACGGCTCTGCGGGTCGTGATCTTGAAAACCAGTTTCAACAACCACGGGACCAACGCCAACATAAACATTGACAGCGACAAGACGGAAAGCTTCCAGTTTGGTGCTCGAGCGAACCGTTGGTCAATCTTCGCGGCAACCGGCGTGATCACCGGCATGCTTCGGGGTTTCGGAGCCATCCAAGTGAAAGTGTTGCTGGGCAGAAACTTTGAAAAGGCGGTCGTTTGAGTTTTCTCATACGCGACGATCACCGAATCCACGCTTCGAATCGCGTGGTTAAACATGTCCCAGGTGACCTCGACATTTGTTGGCGGCGCGTCGGCCGCGTAGCTTTGGATCACGCCCACTCGTCCGCTGGCCATGCTCACCCGCCGCGCGTCAGCTTGAACAGCGAAATCTCGGAGGCTCAAGCCATAGAAATCAATCCGATCGAAATTAGGCGCAACGACTTGACCATTGATCGAGACCGGATTACCTACTTCGAGCCAAGCCTGAATTCTCGCGCGGGCCGTTTCCTGCTCCTCGATCTCTAAAAAGCGACGATCCGCTCGGTCGAAATCAATCAGTGAAGCCAGCGTCGCTAGGGGAATCAGCACTTCATGCCGCACCTCGTGGTCGTTGATGTAGACGAACGAGTACGTGCTGCTGTAGCTGTCGATGCCCAAAGTTTTCTCACGCTGATCTGCGAACCATTCCTCCCAGTCTTCCTCCGGAGCGTCGGGCGATAGTGCTGGATTATCCCAGTCAAAACGAAAGGTCTGCGGCGATGCGGGCTTCATCAGATGAGTGTAAGGGGTTTCGCTGCCGGCTTGCTTGAGCAAGATTCTCATCTCCGAGGGTAGCACTGCGCCTTCGGCCACCATGTCCTGCTGAACAGTCAGAAAATCGGGCGGTTCGTTAGTTTTGAATTCAAGCACGAAAGCCATCTGGTAGCTCATCAGTTTCCCAGCTTCGATGCCTTCGTCGGGGATCTCGAACTCGATGATTTCCTTCACCTCAGGAGTTACTGGCTCGCCGTTGGCGTCCAAGATTTGAACGCGTTCCGTCAGATACTCAACATGTTTTCTCGTCGCGTCGCGGAGTTCTTGGCTGTCGTACCGACCATCCTCGTGCGCTTCTACGCCCTGTAGTAATTCCAGGTCCTCAGCGAAGCACGTCAGCTTGACGGTCGTGCGATTCTGATCGACATAAATGTCGGCATTCACGATGGACACTGGATGCCTGACGACCGCCCTGCAGGTGGCAGCGGGCGCGAAGTAAGCGAACGAGACGATCCACGTCAGCAGAGTAACGGTGGAGATCGATGGCGCGTGAGAGAGCTTCATCGCCGCATTTTACGCCGATTTGTCCCGTTAAGAAATGGACTGCCCCGAGAACCGTTCGTCGCAACGGCTTTGGCCGTCCCAAATCTGCAAGTGCGAATCGCATTGAGCGAGCAAAATTTGGCCAACGGTTGTCGTTCTTGCGGCTGAGGTCACGGTGACTGCGATTGCGAACAAACCCAATATCTGTGACATTCTTGGCTCAAAAATCGCGCCGTTTTATCCTTGTCGACCCCGCCGCCATTCCATGAACGCTTTGACTGAAATTAAGAATCGCTTTGCCGACGCTCTTTCTGAACTTGCCGACCAGCCCGAGCAGATGCTGGGGATGATCCGCGGCACATCGGACGGAAAGTTTGGCGACTACCAAGCCAATTTCGCGATGCCGCTGGCCAAGCAGCTGGGTCGAAACCCACGTGAGGTTGCGGCCGAGATCGTTGAACGAACTGAGTTGGCCGACCTTTGTTCGGACGTCGAGATCGCTGGTCCCGGTTTCATCAATCTGACGCTCGATGACGCTTGGTTGAAATCGCGAATCGCGACAGCGGTCACGGATCAGCGTTTGGGCGTCGCTCCAGTGTCCCAGCCGCGAAAGTTCGTTGTTGATTATTCGTCACCCAATGTCGCCAAACCCATGCACGTCGGTCACATTCGCTCGACCGTAATCGGCGATGCGCTTGCCCGCGTCCTACGCTTCGTTGGGCACGATGTGATCACCGATAACCATTTGGGCGACTGGGGTACTCAGTTTGGCATGATTATTTACGGCTACAAACATTTCTTGGATGCGGACGCATACAAGAAAGCGCCCGTGAGTGAACTTGGTCGGCTGTACAAGTTCGTTCGCAAACTGATGGACTACCACAGCAGCGTCAAATTACTGCCTCAGGCTCAAGAGGCGTTGGTCGAACTGACTGCCGCTGCCGAAAAGCTTGAGCAAACGGAGCTTACGGGTGACAAGTCGAAAGACAAACCGTTGCGAAAGAAAACGGCGGCGGCGAAGTCTCGAGTGAAGGATCAAGCGGAAACCGTCGAGGGACTGCAAACCAAGATCGACGGCATTGAATCCGACGCGTCTGTAAAACAGCTGGCTGCGGAGCACGCTGACATTAACAACGCGGTGCTGTTGGAAACGGCTGCGTTGCACGAGGGCGATGAACAGAACACTCGTCTGTGGAATGAGTTTCTGCCGTGTTGCCGGGAGGATATTCAGCGAATTTATGGTCGCCTCAACGTTAAGTTTGACCACGAGCTAGGCGAAAGTTTCTTTCACGATATGCTCGGCCCGGTCGTCGACGATTTTGAAGCCAAGGGATTCGCGAGGACCAGCGACGGTGCCTTGTGCGTGTTCATGGAGCAGTATGAAACGCCCATGATTATCCGCAAGAAGGACGGGGCCTACCTGTACGCGACGACGGATCTGGCCACGATCAAGTATCGACTTGAGGAATGGCAGGCGGACGCAATTTTGTACGTCGTCGATCATCGTCAGCATCAGCATTTCGAAAAAGTGTTCGACGCGGTCAAGCTGTGGGGGCACGACCAAGCGGAATTGGTTCATGTGAGTTTCGGAACCGTCTTGGGGGACGATGGGCGTCCGTTCAAGACGCGTTCGGGCGACACGGTGAACCTCGAAACGCTCCTCGACGAAGCAGAATCGCGCGCGATTGCGATTGCCAAAGAGCAAAACCCGGATCTGTCAGCCGATCAGCAGGTAGTCATCGGGCGAACAGTTGGAATTGGCGGTTTGAAGTACGCCGATTTGGCTCAGCACCGCGCGTCGGATTATAAGTTTAGCTTTGACAAGATGCTGGCCACCAAGGGGAACACGGCCACCTACTTGCAGTACAGTTACGCGCGGGTGCAGGGGATTTTGCGTCGCCTAGAGGTCGACTTGGCCGCCCTGCGTGCCGATGGTTCGCCGCTCGAGTTTGAGAAGGATATCGAGCGCTCATTAGCGGTAAAGCTGGTCGCGTTTGGCGAGGCGTTGGATGAAGTATTGGTCGAGTACCGGCCGAACTTGCTTTGCAACTACCTGTTTGAGCTAACGCAAACGTTTTTCCAGTTTTACGATCAGTGCAGCGTAAAAGATGCTCCGAACGAAGACGTTCGAACGAGCCGCTTGAAGTTGTGTGACCTAACCGCGCGGACGATCGAGCGGGGCTTGGGGCTGCTGGGCATCGGCGTGCTCGACCAGATGTAGGCGACTGACGGAGGGCGAGTTTGGCTTGATCCCGCGCCGGCGTCACGACAGGTATCCTGCGCTTCCTCCGCGATGCGGTTCCCGATAGGCTAATGGCATGAGATCCCCTACCGGCATGAAATCCCTGAAGTCTTGTCATTGCTGCGGGCTGATTCAGCGCTTGCCGGAATTAGCGGCAGATGAAACCGCGGCCTGCGCGCGATGCCACAGTGGCTTTGCGACCGACGCGGATCGGGCGAAGTCGGCGACTCGGACAGTGGCCGCGGCACTTGGAGCCTTCTTTTTGTTTTGGCCAGCGATTCTCCTGCCGATTTTGCGGATCGAGCAACTGGGGCACTCACATCAGTCGAGCGTGCTTTCGGGCACGATCGAACTGTTTCAGCACGGGTCGTGGTTCGTTGGCAGCGTCGTGTTTTTGTTTTCGATTCTGTTTCCCCTGACCAAGATGGTGCTGCTGTTGGAGTTGAGCTATTTTCAACTGCTTCAAAGACAACACAAATCATTTACGCTGCGGCTGATGGAGCAGCTGGGTAAGTGGAGCATGATGGACGTGATGCTGCTGGCCTTTTTGGTGATGCTGGTCAAGCTGGGCGACATGGTCGAGTTCCATCTGGGGCCGGCGGTGATCGCATTTGTTTTATGTGTCGCGATGAGCATGTTGGCTTCGATTTCTTTTGACCCGCATTTGATCTGGGACGGCGATGACAAACATTGATTCAATCGATGGCGTTGACGGCGCGGCACTGCCGACCGCGGTGGTGACGAAGCGACGGGGCGTATTGCAATCACGAGTCTGGATCCTGACTGGATTCGCGTTGCTGCTGGCGATCTGGTTGGCCTGGTCGTCAATGCCGAAACCCGGGACTCGTATTTCAATCCATTTTCCAGACGGCCATGGCTTGCGCGCCGGCGACCCCGTTCGTTATCGTGGAATTGATGTGGGCACGGTTCGAGGCATTCAGCTGGGCCGCGGTGACGGCGTCGACGTTTCGGTGACGATCGATCAATCGGCTAAGTCGCTGTTGTCCAACGGAGCCAATTTTTGGATCGTCCGGCCAAAGCTGGCGTTGTCGGGGGTTTCAGGTTTAGAAACTGCTGTGGGCCCCAAGTACATTGCGGTGGAACCTGACAGTTTAACCCTTGAGTCGGCCCCTCGTGAGTTCAGCGGCCTCGCTGAGGCGCCTCAGCAGGTTGGTGAGCGACGCGGTACCGAGATTGTTTTTCAAGCCGACGAGCAGTTTGGCGTCAACGCGGGATCCGCAGTGACCTACCGAGGTTTTGAGGTTGGAAAAATTCTGGACGTTCGTTTGTCTGACGATTCGCGATTCGTAAACTTTCGAGCCATCATTCGTCATCCGCATCAGCGTCTTGTTACCTCGGAGTCTAGATTTTGGGCCAATAGTGGCATCGACGTAGATTTCAGCTTGCGCGAAGGGTTGTCGCTGGACACGGACTCGCTCGAGACCATCGCCCGCGGTGGTGTTTCGTTTTTGACCGTCGATACTGCGGGGGAAAAACTAACCGCTGGGCAAGTGTTTCCTTTGTACCGAAAACCAAAAGACCAATGGCTAGAGAAAGCCAACAAGATTCGCTTGCCAACGGTGGATCTCAAGGGAGCCGTCACGCTGGTGATCAAGACATCGCGTTTTGGACTGTTGGGAAATCGCGAGGTGACGCGGCTGGCGTCGGCAGTTCCTGTGCAAACAGAATCCGGTCAACGCGCGCTGATTGTTCCGACGAATCTGTTGATGGAGTTTAACGCGAACAAGTTGTCGGCGAAGAGCGTCACGATCGATGGGCTCGAAAAAGACTCGTTTGATCAGTGGTTATTTGAGGCGTTTGTTGACATGGCATCTGCCGGTGGTGGAAAGTCGGGGACGTTGCCCGTTATCGTGCTCCCGATCGACGCAGCCATTGATTTGCCGTGGCAGAAACTAACTGCCGCTGGCATCGAGAATCAGCCCCTGATTGCCGTGCGCCACCCGGTGGGTGCTTCTGATGGGACGTTTGTGCACCTGCCAATCGACTGGGACCAGCTTGTGATTCAGCGGGATGGCATCTGGAAAGTCCCCGAGTTCGAGGGTGACGAGGACTTGTGGAACGGTAGCCCGATTCTGAGCGTCGACTCGGGTGAGGTGGTTGGCGTGATGGTCTCAGACAACAGCTGGATGACGATCGTTCCACTGGCTCGGCTGCGACAATCAGTTCGCTGACAACTATTCGGGAATTAGATTTGGTCGCAGGCCTGTTTCGAGGTTCTACTCGCTGGCCGCGGCTGCGGCGGGTTCCCATTTCTGAACGCTTGTTTTATCGGCGGTCGGGAAGTCATCGGGAATCGGAATAGTGACTTTTCCGGTCGCTGCCCATTCGGTGCCGCGTAGGAAAGTCGTTTGGAATCCAAGGCACTCGAAACTGTAATCGGCGTGGCCGAGCGTGCTGTGGAAGACGCGTCCGTCGTGATAGTCGATTGTCATCAGCATCGGCTCGTGGCGGCCGCTGCCCTTGTGTTTCTTATCTGCGTAAGCCGTTGCCAAAATCGTGACGTTCTCCGCCGGGCCTCGCAATGCGTGATACAGTTCGTCCTTCGCATGCAAAAATTCGGGCGGCAAGCCTTCGGTGATCGGGTGGGTCGTGTTTCGTATCACGACCGCGAATTCTCGCTGCGGCCCGTGTCCACCTCCCACGCCATCGGAATCGTCACGTACGACTTCGCCGTCTTCTTTGGTGTACAAATAGAAGTCACGGTTCTGGCGTCCGTCCCAGCCTCCCAGGCCGGTCATTCGGTTGTACTCTTTCCATTCCGGAAAGCAGTTGTCGGCAGCGTGAATGGACACGAAGCCGCCACCGTTTTTCATGTAGTCTTCAAAGGCCCGTTTTGTTTCCTCCGGCCACGGCGCGGCCTTGTAGCCAAAGTTCGAAACGACGACGTCGTATTTAGAGAAGTCGGGTTTGAAATCTGGATCGGTTTTCGGCTTGGCCAGGTCCTCGTACGTCTTACCGTCGTCCATCGGGAATTGTTTCACCATGTCCAAGCCTTTCCAAGTGAACTTGGTTCGGTACAAATCCACGGTGAAAAGCCCGGAGGCTTGCAAATAGTCGCGCATCATCATGGTCGATTTCGGCCACGCAGTGTGGTTGTTCTGACCGTCGATGATGAGAGCCTTGAGCTTTTGCCCAGACTCTGCGGTCTCGGTGGTCGCCGAAGTGTCCGCGGTTTGATCGGCGACGGATGCCGTCGGCGTTTGTCCTTTGCAACCGTTGGAAGCAAGAATCACGAGCGAAAAAGCGATCAAGAAGCGAGAGATCATGGATTGCCTCGGAGAGGATGGTGGTGCGCTGGTTTCGTTGGGAACCAGCCGTCAATGGTACTGCACTACGCGGGGTAAACGCAACCAATCGAGTCGTTTGAACATCGCTTGCTGGCGTCGGCCCAAGTCTAACATCTGAATTGCCGCACTACTTTTTGGCGATGCATTTCGGTACTATGAACTTTGTCAGTCCGCGGGCCTCAGAATATTTAGAGATCGGAAAACCATTATGCCGACCACGAACCCCAAACCGTTTTCGATCAAGTCGTTTGGCGTCGTTGCCTTGTTGTTGGGGCTTGCATTCACGGCCGGTTCTGTCGTCGGTTCGCGTTTTAGTTCGAACGATGCTTCGTCCGCGATCGATCTGACGCCGTTGAAATTACACGCGGACGCTGCTGCTCGCGGCAAAAGCATTTCGCTGGCGACCGGCTGGATCGATGATGCGGTCGAGGGACTTTACATTTTGGATCACATGACCGGCAATTTGCAGTGCTGGGTCATCAGTCCAAAAACCGGCGCGATCGCTGGGATGTACACCGCGAACGTCAACGTGGGTCTGGAAGCGGACCGGGCGGGAGAAAAAGATTACGTCATGACGACGGGGTCGTACGCGTTTTCAGGGGGTAACTCAGGTCAGCGAACCCCTGCTCGCAGTGTTGTTTACGTTGCCGACGGAGGGTCGGGTAACGTGGCAGCGTACGGATTGCAGTATGACAAAGTCGCAATTCGGCGGGGCAATGGTGTGGACAGCGGCGCGCTCGAGCTGATCGGG
>CAZLFF010000038.1:6024-27691 GCA_964558755.1 uncultured Pirellulaceae bacterium | reverse complement strand
AGTGCGGCCAAGTCGAGCCAAGTTCAAGCTCTATATCATCGACGAAGTCCACATGTTGACTCAGCAAGCGTTCAACGCGTTGCTGAAGACCTTGGAGGAACCTCCTAGTCACGTGAAGTTTATCTTCTGCACGACCGACCCGCAGAAGATTCCGATCACCGTGCTCTCGCGCTGTCAGCGTTTCGATTTTTCACCCGTGCAACCCGACAAGATCGCCGACCGCCTGCGCGAGATCGCTTTGGCCGAGGGCGTCACACCAGACGACCAAGCCTTGGCCTTGCTGGCCCGACGAGCCAACGGTTCGATGCGCGATAGTCAGTCGCTGTTGGAGCAACTGTTTTCGTTTTGTGATAAGACGATTTCCGTCGAGGAAGTGCATCAGCTGCTCGGAACGTCGGACATCGCGAGGATTGCAGAGATCGCTGCGGCGGCCGCGGCCAAGGATTCCTCCGCCACGCTGGGCTTGATCCATCGCACGATCAGCGAAGGTAGCGACGCGGGCCAGATTGCCGAGCAATTGCTGGGTTATTTCCGGGACGCGATGGCCGTTCGCGTCGGCTGCGATGAAAACACGTTACTCAGCTGCAGCCCGTCGGACATCGACGGGCTACAGCAGCTGGCCGATCAGTTGGGGCTGGAAACAATCCTCTCCTGCGTCCAGGTTCTGGACGAAGCTCTCGTGCGGATGCAATCCAGCCTTCACGCGAGGACATTGCTGGAGGTTGCGGCGATTCGGATTTGTAATCTTGAGCACCTGGACGCGATCGGAGATCTGATCGAGAGCCTCAGTGTGGCAGGCAATGCGGGTGGCAAGGTTGCCGCCGGTGCCCCGAAAAAGGCGACGAAGAAACCGGTAAAAAAAAACGAAGTAGTTGAGCCACTGAGCAAGCCGATTGAGCCTGAGGTTGCGAAATCGGTGCCCTCGACTGGGAAAGAAGCTGATCCAAACCCAGCGGCGGTAGTCATCAAAGACGCGGCTACGAAGACCGAGGCCAGCATGGCAGTGACAAGTGCTACCGTCGCGACCGCAGATGCTACCCCGCCGGCTGGGATGACTCACCGTACCGACGCGGTCGCTGCCGCGGTTGATAAGGCTTCCCCTCCCCTGCCCTCTGGCCCTGCCGCCAGTTCGGACATTGAATCCGCTTGGAATCAGGCGCTGGCTGCGATGGCGGACGTGACCTCGGACATGGCCAGCCAGTACGACGGGCTGACGATGGCGGCCGGCGACCGACTGACGGTGAAGTTAGGCAACCCGTACCACAGCGAGCAATGTTCCAAACCCGACCGCAAGCAAAAGATCGAGGCTGCTTTGGCCGCTGCTGCTGGGCGTCAGATTCGGGTCGACTTCGTGGTTTCCGAGGCTGCCCGCGAACGCCAAGCGGCTCCGGTTCCCAAGCTCTCACGCAACCAACAGATCCGTAAGCTACGTGACAATCCGTTCGTCAAACAAACGATTGACATGTTCGACGCGGAGGTTATGAACTTTTACGAAACGAAGAAGCGCTAAAATTTAAGTTCAAGGTTTTTGCTTTTGTTTCTTCGCTGAGGGTTTGTGATGCTCGATCGGGTGACTGGTGACGACGGTGGCAGGATCGCTTAAACTGAGGGCATGGACTCACTTCATTTTTGCATTTCGGTCGTTCCGCTGGCGGTTTACTTGCTACTGTTGGGGTTTTTGAACCTGCGACGGCGACCGTTTGTGACAACCGGCGCGCGAGACATCGCGGCGCTTGGGATTGCCGTGGTGGGATTGGTCATTGCGGGCCCGATGGAGTTGTTCTTTCCTGAAAGCGCCGCCAGCCAGTTTGGTGCGTGGGTCTGGCTGATGCTGTTGGTCTTTTATGGGCTGTGCGTTTCGCTGATCGTGCTGCTGATGCGATCGCGAGTGGTCATCTACAACGTCTCGATCGAGCAGCTGCGCCCCGCGCTGACGGCCGTGGCGATGTCGATGGATATTAAGAGCCGTTGGGTGGGAGAAAGTTTGATCATTCCCTCGGCGGGTGTTCACTTGCACGTCGATCACAACAACTGGGTCCGAAACGTCCAGCTGACCGCTGTCGGGCACCATCAGAGTAACGAAGGTTGGAGTCGGCTGGAGCAGGAGCTGACCAAGTCGCTGGACGACGTGCGAGTCGGTTCGAACCTGATCGGCGTGCCGATGCTGATCACCTCGCTCCTGCTGGCAATCGGCACGCTGGCTTGGATGCTATCGGACCAAACGGCGGTCGCACAATCGTTTGAAAACATGTGGCGTTAGTTGGCCAACTGTTTTTGTCCCCTGCTATCAGCCGACTGGCAACCGTCTGGATCTGCCTTTTTGCCTTGGCGGCATTTCAGTACCGTCCGTCCCTTCATCGCTATCAAACTTGGAGGGAATGATGTTTACCCAGTTTCTTCGACAATCACGAATTTTGGGCGTCGCGGCCACGCTGGTTTCGACTTTCGTCCTGACAAGCGGCCCGAGTTTCGCTCAGCAGTTTCAGAATTATTCGACCCGCGGCAAAGACGGAGCTGTCTTGGGCGGGCTGACGGGTGCCGTGCTGGGCGGTATCGCTGGGCATCAAAACAAAGAAACGGTGGGCGGGATCGCGATCGGAAGCGTTGTCGGAGCGGTTGCCGGAGGCTTACTGGGGCAGTCGCAAGACCAGGCCGAGATTCAGCAGTACCAATATCAGCAGCAGGTTCAACAGGCCTACCAAGAGCGTATTGGGCGAGCTGTTTCAATGCAGGACGCAATCATGCTGTCTCAAAACGGCTTGGGCACAAACTTGATCGTGACACAAATTCGCGATCACGGAGTCACTCATCGCCTGACTGTTAGCGACATCATTCACTTGCACAAAAATGGCGTTAGCGAACCGGTCATCGACGCGATGCAAGGGGCTCGTCTGGCCAGTGCAGCACCGCAAACTCGTGTGGCCGTTCGCCCAGCACCGATCGTCACGCACAGCGAAACGATCTACTTTCGCCCTGGCCCACCGGTTGGTCGGATCCACATTTACGGTGGCGTTGGCCCCCGACATCATCACGGGCGTTACCACTGGTAATCCGACGTGACCGAATCCCGGTGACGTCCGCCGCCCGTTGACGTTCACTACCGTATCGCAGTAGAGATCGCTTTGAAGGACTCGTGGTTGGCGTCCTCGCATAGCTCGAACAAGACGGCTTCGACGGTCGTCGGCACGACCCCTGCGTTTTCCATTCGCCTTAGTGCCGTGTCGTGGTCGATGGTTTTTCGCGACCCAACCGCATCGACGCACACGTAGGTCTCAAAACCGTTGGCCATCAAGTCCATCGCCGATTGCGCGACGCAAATATGGGTCTCGATGCCGACCAAAATGAGATTTTCGATCCCGCGTTGTTGCAATGACGCGAACGCATCGTCGCAGCTGCGACAGCTGAACATCGTTTTGTCCTCGCGAGCAACGATATCGCTCGATTCGAGCAACATCTGGACCTCGTTTGAGGTGTCACCAAGCCCTTTCGGGTACTGCTGCGTGACGACCACCGGGATCGACAATACGTTGCACCCGCGAATCATCAACTGGATTCGTTTGTGAACTCGCTCTGCCTCATGGATCACCGGCAGCAGCTTTTGCTGTGCATCGATGACAACTAAAGCCGTGTTGTGCAATGCCAGGAGATTACCGCTGCGAAACCATTTAGAAGAATCTGTCATAAGATAGCCTTGGTGAATGAAGACTCCCCGAGAATACCGGCTAACGCCCGTGGCAACAATCGACCGTGATGCAAACGGCGGTTCGCCGGTTGAGTCGATATCGAAAAACAGGGACACTGTCGGCCCAGGAACGGGTTTCAACCTCGCCTAGTTTTTGGACTCGATCCCGACGACCGTTGCCCCGATAACCACCAGACTTTGCTTGTACGCCTCAGACGCGTGCCGATGACAGTAAGAAACGCCCTCATGCCAGAACAATTTCACGCAACAACGATCCTTACGGTCGAGCACAACGGCCAAGTCGCAATGGGAGGTGATGGCCAAGTTACCCTCGGTAGCGCGGTCATGAAAGCCGACGCGATGAAGATTCGTAAACTGCTCGACGGCCGGGTTCTGTGCGGGTTTGCGGGAAGCAGTGCCGACGCATTTGCCCTGCTGGAACGGTTCGAGCAACAGCTAAAAGACTCGCCCAGCAACGTCGTCCGCGCGTGCATCGAGCTAGCCAAATTGTGGCGACTGGACAAATCGCTGCGGCAGTTGGAAGCGCTGCTGACCGTAACCGATGGAAAAAACACGCTGCTGCTAAGCGGCACGGGAGATGTGATCCAACCGACCGATGGCATCGTCGGAATTGGGTCGGGAGGTAACTACGCCATCGCGGCAGCCCGAGCATTAAAGGCTCACAGCCAACTTTCGGCAGCCGAGATCGTTCGCGAGGCGTTGACCGTCGCGGCCGGCATCGACATCTATACCAACGACAACATTACCGTTCAGGAGCTCTCCGCCTGATGATGGACTTGATTAAGAACGCACTGACGGGGGAATCCGAAGAGTCGCCCATGACGCCTCGCGACATCGTCACTCAATTGGACCGCTACATCGTTGGACAAGCCGATGCGAAACGGGCCGTCGCCGTCGCGATTCGAAACCGCTGGCGACGTCAACAGTTGACCGATGACATGCGACAAGAGGTTTCGCCCAAGAACATCTTGATGATCGGTTCGACCGGCGTCGGTAAGACCGAAATTGCCCGTCGGCTGGCCAAGCTGACCGGGGCTCCGTTTATCAAAGTCGAAGCCACCAAGTACACCGAGGTGGGGTACTACGGCCGCGATGTCGAGAGCATGATTCGTGAACTACTGGACAACGCGATTGGGCTCGTCCGCGCGAAGCAACGCAAGCAGGTTGAACAACGTGCCAAGGAGAATACGGAAGAACGTTTAGTCGATCTGCTGTGCCCTCGACCGGCCAATTATCCGTTCACCGCGACGGCCGATTTGAATGCTGGCGTGGTCGGAGATGGAAATGGTGAGGGTGCGGGAGATGCTGACGCGACGCCGGGGGATGCAGGAGCTTCGTCGTTCGAACGCACGCGGGCCAAGATGTTGGCGATGCTGCAAGCGGGCGAGCTGGAAGATCGCGAGGTTGAGCTAACGGTCGAACAGAAGGCTTCTCCCGTGATGATGGGCGGCATGGGCGTCGAGAGCATGGACGTAGACTTTCAAGGAATGCTCGAAAAGATCATGCCCAAGTCCACTTCGACGCGGAAGCTAAAAGTAAGCGACGCGCGGCAGGTGATTTTCGATCAGGAATGCGATCGGCTGCTGGACGATGACAAGGTCAACGCTGCGGCGATTGAGTTGGCGGAAAACTCGGGCATCATTTTCTTGGACGAGGTCGACAAGATTGTCGCGGGCGAGGGCAAATCGGCCGACGTTTCTCGGCAGGGTGTCCAACGCGACCTGTTACCGATTATCGAAGGAACGTCGGTCCAAACCAAACACGGATACATCAAAACCGATCATATTCTGTTCGTCGCCGCCGGAGCATTCCACCGCAGCCAGCCCAGTGAGCTGATGCCGGAATTGCAGGGGCGGTTTCCGATCCGCGTCGAACTAAACGATTTGACAGAAGCCGACTTCATCCGCATCCTCACCGAACCCAAGAACTCGCTGACGCGGCAGTACACGGCGTTGTTGGCCACCGAGGGTGTGACGCTGGATTTTACCGATGACGCGATCGAGTCGCTGGCCAGCGTTGCCTTTCAAGTCAATCAAACGACCATCAACATCGGCGCGAGGCGGTTGTACACGATCCTTGAGAGACTACTCGAAGAGCTAAGCTTCGAAGCGCCCGAGATGAAAATGGGTGCGGTAAAAATCAACGCGGCTTACGTTAACGATCGGCTAAACAACATCGTCCAAGACGAAGACCTCAGCCGGTTTATTTTGTAGTGGGCGTTCCTAGCCGTAGTCGGCCATTTTTACGTTGAAGTTCGCGCATAAAAACACCCCTCGCAACATGATTGCGAGGGGTATTTCGTTTTGTCAAAGGTTGGCCGAAAGTTTCGGCCGTTCGCTAGTTGCCAGCGGCAGGAATTGCACCTGGCTCAGCAGCCGCCGCTGCTGCATCGACGGCTTCGCCGACGATTTGAGGAGCAGCTTGGACGGGGCCGCCTGAGCAACCGCCCGCACATTCGCCTGTTACCGATCCTTGGATCACGCTGTGCATTCCAGCGGTTCCGTAATCGTAACCAACTGGCTGAGCAAAATAGCTGTTGTTGCCACTTGCACATCCGCACGTGTCGCATCCGCCGCTGAAACCGACAGGTGCTGCTGAACATGGATCGCAGTTGTTGCCCTTACGCTTGCAGCCGCAAAGCTTTCCACCCAGTTTTCCGCCGAGCTTTTTTCCGCAACCACCGCCGCATCCACCTTGGTGACCTCGCAGCAGTCCGCTGGCCAATCCGCCACCGCAACCACCGGCTGCCGAGCCGCAACCGCCCGACGGGTACCCGAAGCAACCGTTATCACAGCAGCCGCCGCCACCGCCACCCAGGCAACCGCCGCCACCTAAGCAACCGCCGCGTCCCTTAAGACGCGAAAGTAAGCTGCTGCGCTCTTCGCAGCTTTCGGTGCAGTAATCGCCCCACAACGCAGCTGCTTGGGCGTTGGTTCCGGCTCGTCCGCAGTTGTTCATTCCGCCGCAGCCGCCGAAACCAGCGCCGCTGACTGGAGCGTATCCATAGCCACCGACGTAGCTCCCGGCTGTTTCGCAACCGCATTGAGCGTACGTGTTGCCCGTACAGAAAACCAAGGCAGCGACCGCAATCGCAACTTGAAGTGTGTTTCGCATCTAAGCCGTCTCCAAAAAATCGTGTTATTACTTCTCCACCAACCATGGGGAGTCAGTCGGTCAAACAGACCGTCGCCGTCGCACCGGCGCTCGGCCAATCCGGGTAGCTCCTCTGGAATCGACGGCTTGATAGCACCGCACGATCGATTTAAGAAATTCATAACAATTTCAGTAGCGGACCCCGTCCGATGTGCCGACGGGGAAAGCCCACGCAATCACAGTGGGTTGTCTCGTCATTCGTTTCGGACGACTTCTGATAGAGATTCAGATCATGTGGCTCGCAACCGTTGAGCTGCGTCGTAAGGGAAAAAGCTCACCCCGACGACTGCGCAACTTTGCCGGATTGGAGGAGTACTCGGGTTTGCAAAAAGTCCTCCGGCTAAGCCGCAAACACTGCCGATTCTGACGAAACGGAGACACCGCTTTCACGAAACGACTGGCCCGCCAGCATCGTGTACGCGCTGTTTGTTCGCCGAAAGGCAATGAGGTTCGCTCCCAAAAGGATGGTCGAAACGGCCCAGCGATATATGCCCGCTTCCATCTCGCCAAACGTCTTACTGATTGACGCATCGGTCAAGGTTCTGCAGACGACGGCGAGCTTGCTGCAAAACAACGGCTACAAAGTTACCGCGGCCGCCAATCTTTTGGATGCAGGCCCCTTGGCGGCTGAGGTTTTGCTCGACCTGATTGTGCTGGACCGGAGCGTGATCGCTGCGGGTCGAACGTCAGAAACGGTGATCCCGGAACTCCATCAGATTCCAGGTCGCCACGACGTCCCTGTTCTGTTCACGTCGACACATCAGCGTAGCAGCATCATCCGACGCAATCATTCCTGGGGCGCGTCATTCCATCTGAGCGTGCCGACCGCCGATGCGGTGTTTTTAGATTTCGTCGATCGGTCACTACGGCAGAAGATTCAGACTCCCAACACCCACCGGTCCGTGCCGGTTCTTGCGCCGCATATCGTCGCGCCCGGCGTCGTTCGACTACCGAGCTAACCCTGTTAGCAACGCTCTAATATTTGCTGCTGCTTGGCGAATCGCTAGGATGAAGGCTAGACGGCGGTCCACGCGAGCGCCGGATGCCGGTCCGTTTCGTCGCTCAGTCAGGGGAATGCCATGTATCGCCAAAGCCATCAAACGCGTCAATACGACCGAGCGATTGCCATTTCGCTCGTTTGGCTAGCCGCAGTTTTTGCGAACGGATGCTACGCCGAAACTGCGGACGTCGAAAACGCACCTGCCGAACCTCAAGTCGTCGAAACTCAAACGGCAACAACCGCCGAGGCCCAAGGGCCTGTCCCGGCAACGCCAGCGTCAACCGATCAGCCTGCGATTCCGTACTTGGATCGTTTATCGGGAGCACTCGATCAGGCGGAAAATGCCAAAGACGCCATCGCGAAGAAGCTGTACGACGCGACCCAGTCGGGTGGGCAAGCGGCCAGCGATTCAATGGCTTGGGCAACTGAAATGTACAACAATCTAAAGAACCGCGGGCTCACCACGGCGAGTGATACACAGCAGTGGCTTGCGAGTGATTGGAAAAACGCCGGTGCGTGGGAGTACAAGACACTGACGGCGACGAGCGCGTCCACTGTCGAGAGGGAGCTGAACGAACTGGGAGCGGAACGTTGGGAGTGTTTTCACGTTGCGGGGGCAGTTGCGGGCAAGCAAACGTTTTATCTCAAGCGACCTGTTCACAGTTATCTGAACAACCTGCCCATGAAGGACGTGATGCATCTACTGCCGATCATCGGTGCCGGCAAAGCTGCTGCGGATCGGTAGCGTGTCGCGCCGCTTAATTTGCTGTCGGTGTTTCGCAAAGGTATTTTCGCAGTTGGTCCAGCACCTGTTTGACTGCCCGTTGCTGCCGCCACGAGGAGTGACCGCGGAAAACGTATTGGCCATCGGCGTGGGGATTAGCTATGGAGCCCGCGCTGACGATGGCAACTTCAAATTCGGATTCACCCGCGTCAATCATTGCTAGGTCGCGGTTGATGGGACCGATGGCGATGGCAACTTGGGCCGTTGTCTGTTCCAGCAGTAGCGCGGCCTCTGTTTGTAGCGAAGGTTTCGCAGACGGCGGTTCAGGAAGGTTGGCAAATTGCAGCACGGTGCGTTGTGGGTCCGCGGCCGCAATCGCCGCCGCGACCTCGCCGTGCAAACCGTGATCGACGATCGCAACGGTTTGCTGGGTAGCGACCAGTCGGTCGACGACGACGTCCCCAAGTGTCTGACCGTCGGCGCCGAAAACTAGGTCGCCCAAGCACTCGTGAATCGTTTTCAAAACGGGTTCAATTTTTGCGTCGCACTCAGCTTCCGTCGCGCCGGAAGTAGAAACTCGCAGTGTGATTGTGGCCGCGCTGGCGGTGATGCCGGTGGTCGGGTCATTTCCTCGACGGACGAGGTCGGGAAGCATCATCTCGATCTTGCTTTCGCCTTCGCCGAACACATGCAGGGTGCGAAAACGAAGAACCGCCGGCGCGCCGGTTAGCTGTCGCACCGCCGGTTGGACGGTGTCGCCCCACATTTGTTTTAGCTCCGCTGGCACGCCCGGCAAAGCGAAGATTCGGCATCGGTGAACGTCTTGGTCGTTTGGCCTGCCGCTGTTGTCGACTTCAATCGCCATGTCGATTCCGGGGGCGGTGCCTTCGGGGTTGGGGATGATCGTCGCGCCGTGGGGTATGTCGGCCTGGCACAGATTGGTCGCGGGCATCTGGCGATTTCGCCGCGCATACAGCTGTTCGAGGTGAGCGACGATTTCCGGCCGTCGTTCGAGCGGCACTCCGGCGGCGGCTGCGATGACCTCACGCGTCAGATCGTCGGCGGTTGGGCCGAGTCCGCCGCTGCTGATCACGATGTCGGCTCTTCGGATCGCGGTGTCGAATACCGCCTGATTTTGGTCGATGTCGTCGCCGACGGTCGAGTGAAACGCGGTGCGGATTCCCAGCTGGCCCAGCTGCTGGCTGATCCACTGGCTGTTAGTGTCCAGTCGCTGACCGCTGACCAGTTCGTCTCCGATCGCGATGACTTCGGCGAGCCATGTTTTCATATGCGTGGTTCTGGGAATCTTGTTATTTGGAAGATTTGGAAAAATTGTAAGGTTCAGGCAAGCCAGAACGGCATAAAACCTCTTATTTTGGGCTCCTCCCAACCGCTAAGACCTTATGTTTGGGATGGTCAGCGGACGAATCATGGTTAAAGCACCGTGGCTAACCGAGTCCGTTGGCCTAAAATTCACCGGCTTTTTGGCGGTTGTTAGCTGCCGAAATACGTTGCCTGCCCCTTGTTGGCGGACTAATATCCGATGGATTTGCCTCGCTTCTTATCGTCCACTTTCATCATTGAACCGAAAGCCCTCGGGCCGCGAAATCGCCCGAGTCAGAAATATTATGTGTGGAATTGTTGGCTACATCGGAAACCGGGTCGCGCAGGACTTTTTACTTGAGGGACTCCGCCGGCTAGAGTACCGCGGCTATGACAGTGCGGGCGTCGCGACCATGGAGGGCGACTCGATCAAGTTGACCAAGTCTGTTGGCCGCATTGCGTCGTTGGCTGCTGAGGTCGCCGAAGCACCCAGCAAGTCGACGCTCGGGATTGGCCACACTCGCTGGGCCACCCACGGTGCTGCAACGATTTCGAATGCTCATCCGCATTACGGGGGCAGCGCGACGGAAGTGCTGGCGTTGGCTCATAATGGTGTGATCGAGAATTTCGCTGAGCTCCGTTCGCAGCTAAAGACGCGTGGATTTGAGTTCCGCAGTGAAACCGACACCGAGGTCGTCGCTCACATGATTGCCCAAGCGGTTGAGCAGCGGTTGGAGACAAGCGGTGACGAAAAGCTAACCCAAGAAGCCGCGATTGACGCGATCAAAGAAACAATTGGTCAGCTCCGTGGAACGTTTGGACTAGCGATCGTTTTTAAGCAGCTGCCCGACGCGATTTTTGCTGCCAGACTCGGCAGCCCGCTCGTGATCGGTGTTGGTGATGGCGAACATTTTCTGGCCAGTGACGCGCAGCCGTTGGTCGGTTACACCGACCGCATTGTTTACTTGGCCGATCATCAGGTTGCGGTTCTCAAAGCCGACAGCTTGCAGGTCGCGCACCGCGATTCGGGGCCGGTGTCTCATGACGTTAAAGTCTTGGACGTCGAATCGAACGACGTCGATCTTGGCAACTACGAACATTACATGCTCAAAGAGATTTTTGAGCAGCCCGACGCCATTCGGAACACGATGCGAGGTCGCCTGAGCGAAGACGATGCCACGGCCGTGTTCGGTGGCTTGAACCTGTCATCGCAAGACCTTCGTAAGATCAAACGAATCGTGTTCACCGCTTGCGGCACCAGTTGGCATTCGGCTCTGGTTGGCGAGTACCTGTTAGAGGACCTTGCGAAGATTCCGGTCGAAGTCGAGTACGCTAGTGAACTGCGTTATCGTAACCCGCCAATGGACCACGACACGTTGGTTTTCGCGATCACTCAGAGCGGCGAAACGGCTGACACCCTCGCGGCCCTTCGCGAGATGAAGCGCAAAGGGCACCCGACGTTAGCGGTCTGTAACGTCGTCGGCAGTAGTGTGGCTCAAGAGGCGGACGGCGGCATTTACTTGCACGCTGGCCCTGAGATTGGCGTGGCCTCGACCAAAGCTTACAGCTCCCAGTGCGTTGCGTTGACGATGCTGGCGTTGTACCTCGGTCGCATCGGGCACATGAGCTACAGTAAGGGGCGTAAGATGATTGCGAACCTGCAAGAACTGCCTGAGAAGATCGAGCAGGCGCTCAAAGAGAATGACAAAATCCGCGACATTGCCAGTCGTTTTTACGAGTGTCAGAACTTTCTTTACCTAGGTCGTCATTACAATTTCCCAACGGCTTTGGAAGGCGCGTTGAAGCTGAAAGAGATCAGCTACGCTCATGCGGAGGGCTACCCGGCTGCTGAGATGAAGCACGGACCGATCGCGTTGGTAGACGAGAACACGCCAAGCGTATTCGTTATGCCACAGGGCTTCATTTATGAAAAAGTGATGTCGAATCTGGAAGAGATCAAAGCGCGGGGTGGGCCTGTGATCGCGATCGCAGCCGAGGGCGACGAGCGGATCAAAGAGGTGGCCGACGAGGTGATTTACATCCCGCACGTGGTCGAGTACCTGCAACCGGTGGTCGCGGCGATTCCGCTGCAACTGCTGTCCTACCACATTGCCGTGATGCGTGGTTGTGATGTGGACAAGCCGCGAAACCTAGCGAAAAGCGTAACGGTCGAGTAACCAACCGGCGCTTGCAGGGCATTAGGCCAAAGGCTAACGCGTGGGCATGCTGATGAGCGTCTCGCGGGTAGTCCGAAAACGCTGCGGTTAGTCGATCGCTGTTTCTAAATCGTCGTACGAACGGCGGTCATCGGGATGCCACAGCGGTAGGCCTTCGCCCAGCCGTTCGGCCAACGCTTTGACTTTCTCCTCGGAACCCGGCAAGGCAGATGTCGAGTCGAATTGCTGGTTGTCGACTTCGGCCGGTTCAAAGTCCCAGTGTCCGTCAGCGATAGCGTTTAAAACAGAGCGAGGCATCGAAGGTCTCCCGGAAGCAGGATCGTGGGGCGGCTATTCCGTGCCGGGCGAGGTCCGTTGTTTCCAATATCGAAAGTTCTCGCGCTAAGTCAAGAAATTTTTTCTGCCAACGATTCGCGAGCCAATTGAAAATCGAACAAACGGTCAAGCGTCACCTCGCTGGAGCGGTCGTGATCGCAGACGGCACCGCGGACGCCGATCAGATCCGGGGCAAGTTGTGCCGCTGCGAGCAGGTTTTCGGTTCCGATTGAGCCCGCGAGCACCGATTTCATGCGGCCCGATCGTACGCTGGCCAAGAGATTGCCCAGGTCTAAACCCGTGACAAAATCCGCGAATGAGCCGGCCAGTTTGTCGTATGTGTCAAATAACACGACGTCGCAACTGGCTTTAGCTGCCGCTGCAATGACGGCCGTCGGTTCCGGTGACTCGCAGGATTCGTGGTCTAGGTAGGCTACCGCGACTCGTGAGACCTTGGGCGGCATCGTGTTTAGTAACTTTTGCCAGCGTGCCTCCCAATCGCGGACGTTGCGGGCACCGGCCAACCCGATTTTGGCGTAGTCAAATCGCTCGTCGAGGGCTCGGACCGCCTGCGAAACGCCCGGCTCAGTTAGCTCGCCCAACGCGACGCTGACGAGCTGTTGCTGCGGGACAGTTGATAAGAACTCGTCCATCGTCGTCGCATCCGCCCTTCCCAGCGGACCGTTAGCGGGCTCTTTGAGGTCGAGGATATCTACGGGAAAGCCAGATTGCCCCACCCGAGTTGCTTCGGTGGCGTTACGGACGCTGATCAGGCAACCGGGCGGCCAGCGTTGCGTGACTCGATGGGTTGGAAGTCGCTTCATGGCTAGTGGTTTGGGATCTCGATGGCGAATCCGAGGTGTTGGGAAACCGACGCGTACGATAGAATGGGAGTTGACCACCCGCAATGCACCCGCCGCCAGTTTCCACACGGCTGCATCGGTACGTGCAGTATCGCCAACATTGAACCGTCGACCACCACCTGCCTTATGGCGCAGCAACCCCCTTTTGAACTCATTACCGAAGCGGACCAACTTAAAGAGTTTTGTGATCGAACGCGCGAGACTCAGTTCGTCGGTTTCGACACCGAATTTGTTTCCGAGAATCAATATCGGCCCGAGCTATGCTTGATCCAGATTGCGACGGATAACGAGTTGGCGATCATTGACACGTTGGCAGTCGGTGATATTTCCGTGTTCTGGGATTGGTTGACCGACGAAACGGCCAATCCGCAGCGAATCACATTGGTACACGCCGCGCGGGAGGAGTTTTTGTTTTGCGTGCGTGCGTGTGGCAGGTGGCCGGTCGGTTTGTTCGATGTTCAGCTGGCGGCCGGCATGATCGGCATGGAGTATCCAACCTCCTACGGAAACCTCGTTAGCCGAACGCTCAACATTCAGATCGACAAAGGTGAAACGCGCACGGACTGGCGTCGCCGACCGTTGTCTGATCGCCAAATCGATTATGCGTTGCAGGACGTAACTCACTTGCGGCCGATTTACGATCGGCTGTTGAAAAAGCTGAACGCGAAAAATCGACTGCCTTGGTTGCAAGAGGAAATGACCGCATGGCAACAGCAGCTGGAGCGGACGGTTACCGAGCCACAGTGGCGTCGGGTGAATGGAATTTCCAATCTTCGCCCGGCAGCACTGGCGATCGTTCGTGAGCTCTGGACACTGCGCGAAGCCGAGGCGAAGCAACGGAACCGTTCCCCACGTCGGGTTCTTCCCGATGATTTGATCGTCGAGTTGGCCAAACGCGGCAAGGCAAATACGAAGCAGATCAAAGCGATTCGTGGATTTGAGAGCCGGGTGTCTCAGCAGTTGATCGGGCAATTAGCCGCTGCGATCGAACGGGCCAATCAGTTGCCCGATTCGGAACTACCGCCCCGCATGCGGCGTAATAAAACTGCCAATCTTGGGTTGTTAGGCCAGTTCCTGACGACGGCCCTGAAGATCGTTTGCAAGACGGAATCGATCGCGTCGGGAATCGTTGGCTCGGCGGACGATGTGCGGACGATGGCGGCTTGGCGGCTCGGGATGATTCAGCTGAAGGTCGAGCCCGAGCTAAGCAAGGGTTGGCGAGCGGAAATCGTCGGGACGTTAATCGATCGAGTGCTCGACGGGACCTACGCGATTCGGGTAGGCGACCCCAAGTCGGATGATCCTCTCGTTTTGGAATCGATGGAGAAGCCGAGTTAACGCCGGTTGGATTCGTCACCGCGAGCAGCGTCGATTAGGCCAGCCTAGTGTTCGGGTTAAAAGGTAGAGCGTCGATTTGGTCGACGTGACTGGCTCGTAGGAACGCTTCCGCGATTCTTAGGTCGAGTGCGGTTGTTAGTTTGATGTTCAGCGGGCATCCGGGAACGATCTTTACTGTGTGCCCTGCCCTTTCGGCTAGTTGGGCCTCGTCGGTGAACTTTGCTTGGCGAATCGGACTGTCGAACATTTCAATGATCGTTTCTCGCGCGAACACTTGCGGCGTCTGTGAGAGATACAGTTCGCTACGATCGACGGTTTCGGCAATGGTCTGGCCTCCGTCGGTCGAACGTTTGACCGTGCTATTGATGGGCACCGCCGGAGTCACACATTTATGTTGCGTTGCGGCATCGAAGGTGGATTCGATTAACTCGGGCGACACACATGGCCGCGCAGCATCGTGGATCGCAACATGGGTCACATCTGAGTCCACTGCCGCCAAGCCATTGGCTACGGAGTCCGTACGCTCGTCGCCGCCTATCACGACCGAAACGCCAAAAGCCTCAATCCAGTGGGCATCCGCCTGTTCGAAATAGTCCCGGTCCTCTTTTGCAACGACGATGATCAGCTGCCGCACCTCCGGACGCGCGGCGAATTTCTCCGCCGAGCGAACCCAGACTGGTTTTCCCTGCAATGAAACGAATGGCTTTTTTGTTTCGCCACCGGAGAAACGAGTACTGCGCCCGGCGGCGACAAGGATGACGGCAAAGGTTGGCATGGATCGGCTTGGAAGAGTGAATGGGTCGTAGCGGGCGGGGCATCAGCGGTCGCGGCCGAGAGTCACCGGTACCGTGATCTTACTGTTCCCACGCAGCACCGTCACGTCTACCGTTTGGCCCGGTTTGTAGCTTTCCAGCGCCTCTTGCAAGTCGTCGGTGTTAGCGACGGGGGTCGTGCCGATCGCCAGTAAGCGGTCGCTGCTACTGCGATCGGGGACAACCAGTTCGATAATTCGATTACCGTCGCGAACAATTTTTCGCTCGATCGAAAGGCCCCGTAAGCCTGCTTGTTCGGCCGGGCCGCCGGGGATCACCTGGGCAATTCCCAGTCCGTTGGCTGTTTTCCAAAACACATCGATTCCCAATGACGCACGACGGACTTCCCCAAACTGCAATAGCTGCGGCAACACTCGGCGGATCGTGTTGGCCGGAACTGCGAAACCGACGCCCGTGTTCTCGCCTGTGCGGGACGCGATTGCCGTGTTCATGCCAACGACTGCCCCGTCGCTGTCAAGCAATGGGCCGCCGCTGTTGCCCTGATTGAGCGCGGCGTCGACTTGGATGATTCCTTTCATCAGCCGGCCTTTTTTTGCCCGTAATGACCGGTCCAGGCTGGAAATGATACCGACGGTCATCGTTCGTTCTAAGCCAAACGGGTTGCCGATCGCGTAAATGCGTTGACCGACTTTTAACGTTCGTGAGTCACTAAATGTGACGGGGAACAGCAACTCGCGAGGGGCTTCGATTTTGAGAATCGCGATGTCGTTCTGTGGGTCACTGCCGATCACGCGGGCGGGCAGTGGATCGCCCTCGAAAAGCGTCACGGTAACGACGCTGCTGCCGTCGATGACGTGGTGGTTGGTGACGATGTGCCCCTCGGCGTCCAGCACCCAGCCGGAGCCCGAACCCTCGGACTCGCTGCGTCCGCCGAACGCCCAAATGTTGTTGCGAATCATCCGAGTGTTAATGTTCACGACGCTGCGGTTGACGTTTTCATAAACGCCAATCGTCACTTGTTCATCGGAAGTGAATCGGCGCGGGGCTTGATTGACCGCGATGGTGGTGCCGAATTCGGTAGGCGCTTGGCCAACTGCAGCAGCGGCCTGCGGGGCCGAGCGAGACCAGGTGGCAGCCGCGGGCGGGAGAGGGATGTTGCCAGTCAGAAAAATCGTGAATAGCGAACCCAGCGCGGCGTAGCCGACGCACAATAAAATTGAAACGCGAGACGTCATTTAGTTTGCTCGTGAAAGTCAGTTTTTTTGGTACGTGGTGAGTTGTACTCAGTACTCAGTGTTTGTTCGGTGTTCGATGTTCAGCTCTGTTATTTTCTTGTGGTGGCGGGTTGACCAATTTTTCGCGCTGTGGCTTGCTTTTAAGGACTTGCTGAACGGATTCCGCGAGTGCGTTTTTACGTTGGACGACGCTAGAGGTTCATTCCCGACCTCGTGATTCGGCAAAAATGTGAATAATCCGGATGATCGCCATAGCTCATTGAGCCTGCGGGTTGCCGGACACCTTTGCCTAAACCGAAATTTTTTGCTGAAAGAAACGCATTACCAAACCCCGATGACGGGAATCGAGGCCGGGGCATCAGCGGCTTTGTTCGTCGCCGGAAACACCAATACTCTTAGGTTTTAACGCATGAATCGTCCGCGTGTTTTGCCCTTCGCACTGTTTTTCTGTTTCTTTTGCGTCGCAGCCCACGCCGATTTCAAGCAAACGCCCGTCCGTAGCACCCGGGCGTCGGCACTAACCCTTGTCGGTGCGCCTTCCCCGCAGATTTTGGGCGAGGAAGCAAAGGTGAAGCACGAGCCGCTAACTGCCTCTGCCTGGCAGCAGGCGGTACTCCCTATCACTGCCGTCGCGGATTGGATTGAGGCGATGACTCATCATTTGGAGCAGGAAATCGAGAGTTTCAACCGACGGCTTGATGCCGCTGGAAAGAACGCTGTGGTTCGCTTGCGAAGCGGATTCAAGGCAATCGGCGACGTCGGTTTGAATCGCCGCAGCGAGAATGGTCTCGCGGACCAACAGGAATCGTGGCTGTTGGCGGAGACGCTTCCTGAGACGCAGTACTGGGACTACTATGCCGATTGCGACCGATGGGGAGTTCAGCTTGTGCGAACGGTTCAGCCGCCAGCGTTACTGACAACCGTCCCATCGGCGAAAGACCTGGGATGTGGTCTTAGGGAGTTCATTCACGAGGTCTGCGATTGGTTTGAAGCGGCTCACGGACAGTCATTGGCCTTTTTTCATGGTCCTTAGCCGGTCATTTCCGCGGTCTAGACCCTGATTAGCGGCTGGGAACCCTCCAAAACGGGTGATGAGAACCCGTTGGCCTCGAAAAAACCGGCATTCTTTCCGTCAGCGTTAGCGCCAACGCCGTTTTTGGGCTGCCGCCCCGATTCGAACGCCGAATTGTCGCGTTCGACCGGCTCAGGTGACCGATAACCTTTCAGGTTTCTGGCTCTGAAGCCAACAATCGGTCTCGGTCGCTGCCCGAGCCCTGTTTAACATGGTTAGATGGGTAAAATTGGCTAAAAGCAGTGGCAGTCAGAATGCCAGCAAAATAGACTACTGTTGACGATTTTTCCGGCCCCAAGTAACCACTACGGGCATATTATCGAATCAGGCAAGGCGGAAGAGCGGACGGCGGCCCACCAGCGTTTTGGGGATCGATCTCGATCGAATTCAGACGGCTGATCGTGGCTCTTTTTGTCATCAATTTTGAAGGTGTTGGAGTTGGATATGTCATCAAGCTACTCGGCCCGAGTCGCGCTTCGAGTTTTTATCGCGGGAATCCTTTGTTGCGGCGTTAGCCTGTCTGCAACGACCGCGTCCGCCCAAACCAAAATGGCCACCTTTGACAGTGCCGGCGAAACCAGTTTCGCCCTGAGTGTCAAAGCGGACTTTCAGAATCAGCCTTCCCGTCCGACCGATGTCGTCATCTATGTCGACACGTCAGCCAGTCAGACGGGTGTCTTCCGTGAGGATTCGATCACGGTACTCGAAAAGATGTTGGCTAACCTCTCAGCCGATGATCGGGTCAAGCTATTGGCAGTCGATCTAGATCCCGTTCCGCTGATCGATCGATTTGTACCGGCCAACAGTCGCGAACTGTCCGACGCAATCGACCGCTTGCGTCAACGAACGCCGCTGGGCAGCACCGACATGAAGCAGATGCTGAAATCAGCTCCGGCGGAGTTTGAATCCGAAGCAACACGCAATAAAAACATCGTTTATATCGGTGACGGAATCAGCCGCGGCGGGATCGTGCATCCGAGTGTGCTAGATCAAGTTGTTAGCCGCTTGGTTCGTCATCACATTTCCGTTTCCAGCTTTGCCATCGGTCCCGACCGAAACATGGAACTGTTGGCCGTTCTCGCAAACCACACCGGCGGAAACCTGTTGATCGACAACGACATGCCGGGCTCGGTCGAGGCCGCCGCCCGAGCACTCGTTAGCACGGTTCACGGATCGGTGTTTTGGCCAGAGTCACCCGAGTTCTCGGACGGCGTCATCGAGACCTACCCGACCGCGTTCCCGCCGCTGCGTGAGGACCGGGACTCGATCGTTTTGGGCACGCTGGCTGGTTCGTCCGATGTGCAGTTGAAACTGTCGGGTAAAACGAACGCTCGTTCTGACTCGATGACATTTACCGCTCGCCCCGAGGCGTCTAACTCGATGTACTCGTTCTTGCCACGCATGCTGCGTGACGCTCGTAAAGACCGCGGTTTGATGATGCCAACGGCTGGAAGTTCTGGTCTATTGGAATACGCTCGCGTGTTAGGTTTCAAGTCGCGAGCGATTTCTCAGCTTGGCAAGCAAGCGATGGCCAACGGCGATTTGCTGGCGGCCCAACGACTGGCTGCTGCGGCGATGGTGATCGATCCGATGAACCGATCGGCTCAGGTGGTCGCCAAGAACGCATCGTTCGCTCCTGCCAAGCAAGAAGGTAATCCATTCGGTGGCGACGGTGGGGAAGACCTATTCGGTAGCGACGCGGCTGAAACGCCGGCTGCCGAGGCTCCAACCCCGGAATCACCGGCTGAAGATCTGTTTGGTGGCAGCGATGCGGCCGAACCTGCGGCGGCCGATATGGTCGAAGAGCCCAGCCCGTTTGACGAAACAGATGCCGATACCGATTCTGGACCTAACGCGTTGTTCGAGGATGGTGATGCTGCTCCGTCCGAAGGGCCGATCGTACAGCCGCCATCGGAGGAACGATCAGTGGTCGAGCCACCAACGGTCGTTCCCGTTCAGCCGGAAGCCGTTCCGTCGAATGACGGTGGCTTCAACCTGATCGGCCCGCCGGTTACGGACGGCTCTGCCCTGAATCGTCTAATGGCTGAAGAAGAAGCTACGGCCAATCGGATGATTCTGAATGAAGAACAAGAACGCCAAATCATTAACGATAAAATTCGTAAACAAGTTTCGTTCGAGCTTAAACAGGCACGACAGGAACTTCGCACGCAACCCGGTGCGGCCATTGAGCGTCTGAAAAGCATGATTGGCGTTTTGGACAACACGGTTGATCTGTTCCCCAACACGCGGCAAGATCTTCGCAATCGTTTGGAATCCGCCCTGCTGTCGTCACGTCAGCAAAAGCTGGACTTTGACGAGCGTCAGACACAACTGCGGCAGGCTCAGGCGACTGCTTTGGCTCGCGAGCGTGAGCTGGCTGCGATGGATCGACGCGAGGAGCAGTTGGCTCGTTTGATTAACCGATTCAACTCGTTGATGGATGAAGGTAACTACGATGCGGCCCAAGAAGTCACCCGGACTGCGGTCGATTTAGCTCCGAGATCACCCGAGGCAATTGTTGCCGCGGCCACGGCCGAACGTGCGGCGGCGGCGGCTCAGTATCAGCAGCTTCGCGAGGAAAAACAGCGTAACTTTGCAGCCGCGTTGTTCGAAGTTCGCAGAGCCTCAATCCCGTTCCCGGCCAATCCTTTGATGCAGTTTCCTCCTGCGGAAGAATGGCAGCGGAAGAAGCTGCGTCGAGCCAAGTACCAATCGATTCGACTGACTGGAAGCGAGAACGACGAAAAGATCTTGCGTGCGTTGGAGCAACCCGCGACGTTGGACTACGAGGATGAAGCGTGGTCAGATATCGAGGCGGACCTTGAAGAGAAATTCAAGATCAACATCGTATTAACCCAGTCTGCAAAAGATGATTCACTGGATGTTGACGAGCCGGTCACTGTCAATCTGCGTGGTATCCGCCTAAAGAATGCGTTGCGATTGATGCTGAAGGAAAAGAACGCAACCTTCATCGTTCGGGACGAAGTATTGCAGATCATCTCGCTAGAAGACGCGGAAGACCCCAAGTACTTGGTTACGAATGTGTACAACGTCGGTGACCTTGTCGCCCCGCGATTCAATCCCGGTGGTGGATTTGGCGGCGGCATTGGCGGCGGCGGTGGTGGAGGTGGTTTCGGCGGCGGAGGCGGCGGTCTCGGCGGCGGAGGTGGCGGTGGACTTGGCGGCGGTGGAGGCGGTGGCGTCTTCTGCATCCAAGAGTCTGGCCTGACGCTGGTACACAACCGAGGCAAAATCGTCGATTCGAATACGACCGAACCTTCACCGGGTACTGCGGTCAACGCAACAGCCCCCAAGGCAAAGGTTTTGACGCTTCCTATCACGACAAGTGAAGGAACGGCAGATTCGTGGTCCGAATATTTCAGCAACGTTTACGCGGATGCGGGAAGCGTTCGATTGACGGTTCGCGAGATGATGAAGCAGCAGAAGAGTGACGAAATCGTCGCCTTGATTTTTGCCGCAATCGAGAACAATCAACGTCACGACTGGATGTACGAAGCACTGACGCTAACCTTGCAGATCGCAGGTCGTCCGAAGACGGATGTCGAACGAGCGTTGATGTCAGCGGTGGATCTTTCCAGCGATGTCAACGACGCGATGTACGCTGCTCAGTACATGGCAACTCACGGGATGGAGAAACGAGCCATTGGCTTATTCGAAGACATCGCGCGAGCCTATCCAACACGCACCGAGCCCGTCCTGATGGGCCTGCGAGCCGCCAATCGTATTGACGACGCCGACGGTGTCCGTTGGGCAACGCTGGGTGTGTTGGCGCACGAGTGGCCTGATCATCCGGAGGTCGTGGACGAAGCACGTCACTCCGCCAACGCATTGCGTTTGAAAATGCAAGAAGCGGGCGACACAGAAGCTTTGGCTGCGTACGAAGCGGAACTAATCGCGGCTAAGCAACGCGACTGCTTTGTAAAAGTCAGCTGGACGGGCGATGCCGATTTGGACATCTACGTCCAAGAGC
>CAZLFF010000038.1:0-6014 GCA_964558755.1 uncultured Pirellulaceae bacterium | reverse complement strand
CTCGCAGTGGCGGCGTGATGATGGGCGATCAGTCCGCGTCGGCGGCCGATGAGTCCGGCGAAACAGCCGAGTACTACGTTTTGCCGAAGGGTTTCTCGGGCGACTACAAGCTGTTCGTAAAGCGTATCCTTGGTGAGGTTACCTCAGGTAAGGTCACCGTCGCGATCTACTCGCACTACGGATCCGATCAACAGGTCAGCGAAGTTCGCCAGCTGGACCTCAATGGGCCCGGTTTTGCAGTTGAGTTCGCGTTGGCCGACGGTCGCCGCACGGAATCGCTTGAGGCTCACACCATCGCCTCGGTGGTCGACGAGCAAGTGACCTCCAACCGAAATATTTTGGCTCAGCAAATTGCGTCCGCTTCGGCAGCTGGCCTCGGCTCCTCGCTGGGGTCCGGCAACGCGGATCTTCGTGATTTCAATAACTTGCTGTTTAACCGACGTCGACAGGGCGTGGTTGGTTACCAGCCTGAGATCACAACGATTCCGCTTGGCCCGTTCATGCAAGTGAACCACGCGACAACCGCCGATCGATTGTACGTCCTAGTCAGCGTAACGCCTCAGTTTACCGAGCTGATCGACGTGTTCACCTTCAACTCGGCTGGCGACGCCGACGGTGCCACCGGGAACCCTGGTGCGGGTAACTAAAACGGAAACGTCAAACCGAAAATGTCAACGAAAAAGCTCGGCCGAACAGCCGAGCTTTTTTTATGCTATGAAAATCTAAACTTCAGACCGCCGGTCCACGCGTAAGTTGTGGACGCCCTCTTCTGTGTCTCACACGGTCCTAATTCCAAAATCCGGCCAGCCAGATGACGGCGAAGATGATCGCCATGAACCCGGTTACCCAAACGGCCGACCGCAGCGAGTGAATGAGGATCGGCTTCAAATGCTCATGTCGCGTTGCGCCGTACACAAGGCTGACGGACACGATCAATGGGACGGCGTACCAAAACTTGGCGATCGGCATCACGGCAATCAGAGGGATCAAATTCATTGGAATCGTTGGGTTCATTGCTCTACTTTTTTCCGTCTTTCCGCTGTTCCGCCGTCACGATCGCGGGTCCACAGTATGCATCGTAAATCGCCAGCAGATTCAACAAACCGGCGACAACCGTAAACAGGGTGCCCATTGCGAAACTGTGCTTGTAGTCCGCATGCCACATGCCTAGCGTATCGCGAGTGTTCATGTAGATCGGTCCTTGCGGAGGGGCCATGAAGCCATCCTTCAGCGTCGGGCCGTTGTAACCGTCGCGGTTTTCAGGTGTGACGCGATGAAAAGTCAGGTTGCGATCCTGGTAGTCGGGAGGAAACCGCTCGCACATGACGAACAGGGGATCGCCGCCACCGGATGTCTTGATCGCTTGCAGCATCGCTGGTGCCGCTGGTAAGCCAATGCCCGCTTGGCAAAAATACTGCCAACGAAAATCGTCCGCACGGGTCGACGCGTAAACTACTCGGCCGCGACCAAGCCCCAGCCCAAAAAAGAAAATGCTCAGGATACAGATCATGAACAGGAAGCCTTTGACGAAGCGTCGCTGGTAAAAATGCCCTGCCCCGGGCCAAAGCCACGCCAGCAAAGCCGCTTTACCCGGCTGTCGCAAATTCACGACGACTGACTGGCCGTCGCCCTCGTTGTAAACTATCTCTGTCATGTAAAAATCCGAAACAATTTCGTGTTACCCTTTGCATTGGCTGAGGCACCGACCGCGATTGGTCAGACCCTCAGTTTATCCGACCAGCCACTCAGTACTAGTTCAGTCCCGTATTTTGCCGATGGCTTACCGCTTCTACCACACTGATCCGCCAATTGAGAGTCAAATCGAACTTGGTGGCGATCAGGCTCATCACGCCGCGAACGTGATGCGTTTTGGCCTAGGTGATCAGATCGTTCTGTTCAACGGACGTGGTACCGAGCACACGGCAACGATTCAGTCGCTAACCAAGAAACGTCTAATCGCTCAGGTCATTGAGACGCGGATCGTCGAACCGGCAGTCAAACGTGACATCACGGTCGCCGTTGCCCTGCCCAAGGGAGATCGGCAGAAGTTTTTGATCGAGAAACTCGTTGAACTGGGCGTGCGGCAACTGATTCCGCTGCGTACCCAACGAGCGGTTGCCGACGTAAACCCAAAAGTGATCGCTCGGATCGAGAAACAAATCATCGAGGCCAGCAAACAGTGCGAGCGCAGTCACCTGATGACCGTTGCGTCACCTCAAACAGTCGCTCAAATCGCAACAGCGGACGCGCCATCAAACTTGCGATTGTTGGCCCATCCGTACGATAGTCGGCCATTGAGTCAGCTGGACGTCGATCGGGATCGAGCGGCGTTAATCGCCGTCGGACCGGAAGGTGGCTTTGACGATCAAGAAGTAGCGACGTTTGTCGAAGCCGGTTGGCAAGCAACGATATTGGCCCCAACGATTCTAAGAATCGAAACGGCTGCGATCGCCGCCGCGGTTGCGTTGGGCGTCGCCAAGTAGCGATTTGCCCCGTTGTATGAGCAACTCCAGCTTTAAAGCGGCAGGCAGCGCCAAGCCCAGTTTGAGAACCGAGCGTAAATCGAAATTGGTAGCGGTGGCGGTCACTCATTCATTTGAACGGTCGTCCGGCGATGCTGGCTCGATCTCGTCCTTCTGTTCCGCCCGTCCGATCACGCCAAACAGATGGCCGCCGACTTTGCCATGCGACCATGTGCCCGAGTACTTACCACGACGAATCAAAACCCTTGCGTCGAATGTGCCCAGCCCCGGGACCAGCAATTGATCGACCGTCATCACTGGCGTTCCGCCCGCCCAAAGAATTTCAATTGGCAACGGAACCGTCACGTCACGCTTGCCGTATTTGATTCGGGCAGTTAGCAACCACACATTACTGTCGGACATTTTTTTGACGGTTGATATGTCGTAAGATTCTTCGACCGCCTTCCCCTCGCTACCGTCAGGTTTGATCTTCGTGAAACGCCCCGTCCAGCGGCTGTTGGTCAACAGCTTTGTCAGCTGTTCAATTTGGTCCTCGGTCGGCACAACGGCTTTCTCCGCCGATTCCGCCGCTGGGTTTTCCGCGTTGGCTGGCAGTTGGCCATTCGTAATGTCCGCCGGCATCAGCCATGTTGTCCCTGCGACTACGCAAATCGTAGCCCAACGCACCGCCGACATTCGCTCAACGCGGTTGCGGATTGTCGGTTGTGCGTGCGGCAATTTGGAAAACTTCATCATTCATCTAACCCAAGATCGGCCGGGACAATATGGGCCGAGTCAGCTTGCCCGATCTCAGCCGCCCTGTCCCCGTAGACGACTGGTGTTGAACCAAATACGCAGCTCCTCTAGGCTACCGCCCAGTAGGCCGGCCGTTGAGGTTCGGCCATGTTTGCCTCGATGTCAAGTCGCGTGAAGGAGGTTGCGTGTGTTCGTTGCCGCTACTACTCAATGCTATCCCCACCTGCCCCTAGACGAAGCGGTTGAAAAGCTGGCCGATCTCGAATTTTCGCACATCGAGATTTCCGTCAGCGAAAATGGAAACCACCTCAAGCCATCGTTCATCCGTGATCACTTCTCCGAAGCCTACGACATTATTCACTCGACGCGGCGTCTGACCGTCGTGGGGCTTGGGCTACGGCTCGAGGGTGAGGGCCAAGAGTATTTTGACTGCTTCACGAAATGCTGCGAGCTGGCGAAAGCATCAAAGATCGTCACCCTGACCGTCGAATCGGGTGAGCACGGTACGCCGTTCAACGAGGAAGTTGAACGCTATAAATCTTTGGTCTCGATCGCGGAAGCTCATGGTGTGCGGGTCGCCATGCGTAGCCAAGCCGGACGACTGTCGGCCGACCCGGACACGGTGTCAGTCATTTGCGGACACGTTAACGGGCTGGGACTCGGCCTCGATCCAAGTCATTACCATTTCGGAAATGAAAATCCCGCGAATTACGATAAATTGATTGGGTTTGTACACAATGTTTACTTGCGCGACTCGAATGCCGAATCGCTACAAGTGCGTGTCGGCCAAGGCGTGATCGATTTCGGTAAATTGACTAACCTATTAACCAAAGCCAAATACCGCCGCGCACTTTGTGTTGATATTCAACCGGATGCCGATCCTGACATCGATCATGATGGCGAAATTCGCAAGTTGCGGTTGTTATTGGAGAGTCTCGTTTTGGTATAGCCGTTAAACAGTGGGGGCGTCATGGATCTTGCGACACAGTTGGAGCGTTTAGGAACTCTTCGCGACAGTGGGGCATTGTCCGAGCAAGAATATCAAGAAGCCAAACGCAAACTGCTTTTACAAGATTCCCCGCAAGACGACGTGCCCGTCGCATCGCCGGTGCCGCGAGACGACCTGTTTGGCTTTACCGAGCCGACGTACTGCATGTTGATGCACTTGTCCCAGTTGCTGGTTTTTCTGGGTGGCTTCGGTGTCGTCGTACCGATTGTCATCTGGGCAATCGGCAAGGACAAATCACCAACGGTTAAACGGCACGGCAACCGGATGATGAACTGGATCATCAGCAGTGCGATCTACGCGATCGGCGCGGGTGTGTTGTGCTTTGTGTTTATCGGCATCCCGCTTCTGATCGCCGTCATGATTCTGATGGTGGCCTTCCCGGTCATTGCGGCGCTGAAAGCGAACAGCGGCCAAGATTGGAAGTATCCGCTGGCGATTCGCTTTTTGCCTGACGCGTAGCCAATCAAACGTACTGCCCTGCAAGCCAACCAGTGCTGAACGCGGATTGAAAGTTAAAACCGCCGATGTAGCCGTCCAAGTCAAGCACTTCGCCCGCGAAGAACAGCCCCGGTTGTAGCTTGCTCTGCATCGTTTTGCTATCGACTTCTTTCAATTCGACGCCACCCGCGGTGACCTCGGCCTTTTCAAAACCCAGCGTGCCGTTGATCTCGAAGCGTGTGTCTTTGACCGACGCCACTAACCGCTGCAAACTTGCTTTCGAAAGTTCAGCGTTGCGAGTCGTTGGTTCGATCCCAGCTTGAGCCAGCAGTTGATCGGACAGGCGACGCGGAAAATAGTCCCCCAGCAGACCAGCCGTTTGTTGCCGCCCATCGGCCGACCTGCGTTCCTTGAGCTGCAGCGCCAACGCATCCGATTTGATGCTCGGTAGAAAATCACAGGCCAGCGCAAGCCGACGGCGATCCGGATGCCGAGCGATCTCGCGGCTGACGTCTAACGGCGCCGGGCCGGAAAAGCCGAAGTGCGTGAACAGAAACGAACCCTCCCGCGAAGCCAGCACTTGCGGTTTGCTTTTCTTCTTTGGCTTGGGCGAGTCTCCGATCTTACTCGGTGCGGATTTAATCACATTCACCGCCGCACGTTCGATCGTGATTCCTTTTAGCTCATTCGCCCAAGTCGCGTTGTTCAGAATCGGAACCAGCGCCGGCACCGTGTCGACGATCGAGTGTCCGTATTGCTGGGCCCACGCGTAACCGTCGCCCGTGGTTCCACAGCCGGGATAGGATCGACCGCCCGTGGTGATTAACAAAGACTGGCACGAAACCGAGCCACCACCCTGCCCTGCTCCTGCGGTTAGAATTTGATAGCCGCTGTGATATCGCTCGACCGAGACCACCGCACAGTCGGCCTGGATCGTTGCGTTCGCATTGGTCGCCATTCGGACCAACGCATCGCGCACATCGATCGCTCGATTGCTGACCGGGAAAATTTTCCCCGTGTCCTCGACCTTCGTCGCAACGCCTGCTTCCTCGATCATCGCGATCACATCCGTCGGCGGTAGCGCCGCGAGGGCCGAATGCAGGAAGCGTCCGTTACGGCCAAAGGCCCGGATGATTCCCGCGATGTCGCAGTGGTGGGTAATGTTGCATCGCGTGCCACCGGACATCAGGATCTTGACACCCAGCTTGCGATTTTTCTCCAACAGCAAGACTCGCCGCCCGCGGCTGGCAGCCGCCGTCGCTGCCATCAGGCCCGCTGCTCCCGCGCCGACGATCACTACGTCGTAGTCAAAGTCAGCCTCTGTGTCGTTCAAATGGTTGCCGTGGGAG
>CAZLFF010000037.1:0-27862 GCA_964558755.1 uncultured Pirellulaceae bacterium | reverse complement strand
ATCGTCCGCTAGGTCGGCCTGACGAAGCAAAACAATCGAAGACAATTTGGCGATGTCACTGCGTACCGATTGAGAGTCCGAGGTGACAAATCCTTGCCGCACAAACCGTTGTGCTAAGTCGAAGTCTTCAAGTTAGATGCCGCAACTAACGAGCACCATCCAGACCTCGAAAACGTTGGGGGCCCGTTCGGCCAACGGAGCCAGCAAGTTCGTTTCCATCCGATCGAATTGCTTTCTGGCGGCCTTTAAGCCAAACAATTCCTTATTCAGACGGATGATTCGCAGAATCGCCAACAGATCGGATTGCGTTCTGATCCCTCCCTGGACCATGGCGATCGAATGCTCCAGTCCTTTCTCGAGAAACTCACGTCGTTCAGAGGTTCCTTCATCGAACGTCGCCGCCTTACGAATCTGAATCTCAGACATCTGCTCATGGGCCCGCTTGTTGTCGGGAGACTGCTCGATGGCCATGTCCAAATGCTTAAGCACCATCGAATCCCGCTGGTCGTCGGAGCCCTGAAACCATTTTTCGTTCTGAAAGTACGCCGCTCGCCAAAGGTGAGCGTCCGACAGACCAACCGAGTCATCCGGCGCCAGCTTCCGCATCACGTCCGAGGCAAATGGAATCTCCTCGTCGCGTGCTGCTGCCATTCCCAACCGATACTTGTCCGGCTCGGATTCAGGTCGCATCCGAACCAGGGCCTCAGCAAACTTTACGTTTTGAACTCGCCCGCGATCGCGAGCTTCCCTGTCGTTGATCATTTCGATGGCTTGGGCCATCCCAGCCGCGGCGCAGCCGTAGATTCGGTTCGGGTAGTAACCAACGAACCAGACCCCCAGCAAGAACACCGCAATGACTGCCAGCGAGGGCAAACCTAGAAGAAACTTCCAGCCGGACCGTGACGACGCCCACGCTTGGACCAAAAATACCGCGAAGCCCGTCAAGAACCGCAACGGCGAGGTCAGCCAATGCAGCAATTGCTGACCGAAAGTCCGGTCGCTTCTGATGCCCGAACGCCCCGAAAATGCATCGTCCATGAAACCGCGAAACGGGCTGGTCAGCGCGGCCAGCGTACGCTGGATAAAAGAACCACCGAAATCGTCGTGTGAATTTCTACGTCCCATATTGGCAACTTAAAAATAATGCGGAAGGATTGTGTTTAAATGAGGCGAAGACGCCATGAGTCAAGCCAAACCGGGCAACTCGCTTGCGAGGGCAAAGTCAGTAAGTCAGAGCAAGCGAGATCAACTGCGGTCAAACAAGATCACGACAGCCGGGCCTTAATTTGGCTCATTGTCAGACCCGGATTTGATCCGCTCGATTCGTCGCACAAGAACCGACGGATCCAAGTTTGTTTTCTCGTAACAAATAACCATCTGCTCCAACAAGTTAACATCGTCCGGACGCTGCGATAGCGCTTTTTGGAACGACGCAATGGCTTCTTCATAGCGATTCAAATACATCAGTGCGTTACCGCGTGTGTCGAGGAAATGACTGCGATATCGAAGCAAGTTGGCTCGACCTGAGACAAACCGCAAACCCTCGTCAACCAACTGAAGGGCTCGTTCAGGATCACGATCACCGCGCTGGAGCCACGCATAAGCAAGGTTATTCAGGATCATAGGGTTCTTCGGATCCTTTTTACGCGCCAGTTCAAAAAAGCGAACCGCCCCGTCGTAATCCTCTTGCTGCATCGCACTGGCCCCAAGTTCATTAAGAACAACAGGGGGTGCGCTGTAATGCTGGTACGGATCGTAAACCTCCTTCGCAGCCGCGGAGACCTCGGGGTCGTCATCGAGCACCAAACGAGTCAACACGCGTAACACGTCAGGATGGGGCTGGCCATTCGAACTGGTGGTCAAGCGGTAGGCGTTGGTCGCCATCCGCAGCCCTTCCATCTTGTCCTCTTTACTGCCCGACTCCTTCGCAGCGACAACCTTTTTGCTGGCCGACACCAAGTAGACGTTCGCCAACAGTTTTTGCAGGAATTTATAACGCGAACTGAGATCACTAATGGTCTCGGTTGCGCTGCCCTCCAAATCGCCGCCCTCCCGAGCCATCTCGCCCTTCAGCCGTCCCAGTTCTCGCTCCAGCAATTCAGTCGCTGTTTCGAAGTCCTCTAACTGCGAATAGCAACCGATCATCTGTTGCCAAAGCGACACCCAGTCTTCTGGGCTTTGGCCGCCTCGCGATAACATCTCGTTATACGCAAGCAAAGCTTTGGACAAAACGAACTGGTTGCGGTCCTGACGATCAAGGCGCTCGTTAATCTGAGTCAGAGCGCGATAGAAACTCGGATCGTCTTGAAAAAGATCGTTGAACAATTCGTACGATTTGACCAACTGGTCTTCCCGCATCAGCAGGTTGGCCTTAATCATTTTGGCCGTTCGATCATTCTTGTCTCGTTTCAAACCGTGTTCGGCATGCTTCAACGCTAGGCGACGATTCGCCTCCCCTTGGGCCTGCGAGTTAGAACGAACTTGAGCGTAGTAGTTTGCCAAAAATGCATGAGCCTTGGAGTAACCAGCCTCGTCCTCCGGCGCAAGGTCCTGCATAATCGAGATCCCGTGAGCCGGATCGGTGCTAAGCTTCGCCACCGCTAGTTTGTACCGATACTCCTGCTCGACCGGGTTCATCGAAATCAGTTTCTTCAGGTAGATTTCTTCTTCATCACGCAATTTTTTGAGTCGGATTTTCCGAGGGTCAGTTTCCCCGCCACCCTCCTCCGATTCTGCAACACGGTTGACCCGTCCTTCGCGCTGAATCTCAGCGTCCAATTGCTTTCGCTCTTTGGACACCTGCTCCATGTTCGCGAGGTAGCTTTCTTCCAAACCGCCGCTGGCGTAGTTGGCAAATCCGAACGCTGCCAATCCTGAAACAGCAACGAGAATGGCAGGCAAACCAAGCAGCAAAGACCGGCTCTTGTCGGACTCGTACCACATGTCCTCGAAAAAACGGAACGGGCCTGAGATTAGCTCGATCGGTCCAGCAAGTAAGTTGCGCAAAAAATTCATGGCTTCTTTAACCAAATAGAACCCGCCGCGTTTCGGTAAGAAAGAACGATCGCTTACCAATGAAATCGCCAGACCAAATAATACCCAATCTGCCGGCGTTACTCCACCAACTCGGCAGGATCATCCGTCGCAAAACAGAAGAACTGACCAAGTCAGCGAGGAAGCCACCGACACCAACCCGCTGAAACAACTGTGACAGAAAATCGGGAAACACATCGAAGTGTTAGCCAGCTCCCCAAAGCCCGAGGCCAGAAGCCGCAAGGGATACGAGGCAAAAAGCGGGCGGTTTCGCTGCGGCGTCGAGTCCGCCGGAGGCTTAGACGCTACACCTGCCAAAAACAGGGCCTGCGGGCACTTGAGGGCATCGAGGGCGGGGCCGAACCCCGGAAATTGGGCATTTCCCGCAAGACCGGCAATTCCGTTGTCTGCGGCATATCTGCGAAAACCCACAGAATCGGCAAAAGTTAACATGGTCGCGGGCCGAAAATAGGGAACGGGCAGGAGTGTTTTTTGCCGCAACATGACTCTATTTGCGTCTGTAGTGACCCATGAATCAGAAATTCAGCATCAAAATTGCCGCTTTGGTGGCCACGTTCACCGGAACCGCATTCGGACCGCACGTCCTGATGCCTGCCGCCAACAGCCAAGCACCCAATGGCTCGTTCGCCGTGGCGCCTAAGATCGTGTCGTCGGAACAGATGGCAGCGCGGTCGAACATGCTGGCTCCGATCACGAGTCAGCAACCGGCATCTGCCCCAGCGGCAATGCCGTGGAAAGTCGATGCGTCAAAATACAAATCGGCCATCGCGCCGCACGTGCCGCCGGTGATCAAGTCACAAGCGTCAGCCAGTTCAACCTACAATGCACGGCCCGCCGAACCGGCGTCGCCAGCTGAGCAGCCCCGCTTCCAAGCGACGAACCCTTCAGCGACGACCAAAACGCACGTTGATCACGCCGTGCAGCCAGCAGCAGCCAAATTCGCTACCGCTCCCAAGGCACAGCTGAGCGGCGGATTCTCGGCAGCCGGAATTCCGATCTACTCGCCCAGCCCGAGCCCATCCGTTGCTGCTTCGCCAGCCCCACCGGTCATCCCCGCTCGACCGTTCGCTCGCGTCGCTCGCGCACCGAGTGCTACCCAAGGCAGTGGCACGCGAAACGTAATCGGCAGCGGTATCCAAGCAGAACCCGCGATCGCTGCTCCATCGATGCCACCGGCTGCCGTCAGCGGCCAGGTGATGTCACCCAGCGTGATGCAAGCAGATCCTGTGATGCCGGCGGCTCCAACGATTTCGGCGGACAGCGAAATGATTGTCGGTGGTGAGCAAAGTGTTTTCTCCGATCCTCAAGCGACCTCGGTCGTTGATTCGGGCACCTCGATTGTTGAGGGTCCGATATCAAATGGCACCGTGATTGGCGGCACTTCGGTGGTGGCCAGCGGCCCGATCGCCAGCGATGGTTGCAGTACTTGCAATACCTCGGTCGGCAACACCTCAGGTGCTGTGGGCTGTGACTCGTGCGGCAGCTGCAACTGCGGCCCCGGAGGTTGCTACAATCCGGCCGATATCACCAGCAAAGCGGGCCTGTACGGCTCGGTGGGCGAGGCACGCAGCTACGCTCATGTTGAGGGTATGTACTTCGACCGACGCCGTGGGGACGTCACTTTCACCGACGCGATTCGGTTGAATGGGTTCGAGGGCAACGGCGGAATGCGTCTAACGTTTGGCAATCGGTTCGATGCGATCAATGGACGTGAACTGAGCTACATGGGAACCGCTCCTATCGAGGGCTTCAACACGATCGACGGAACATCGTTCACCGTGCCCGCACCGTTTGTAACAACGGGCGATACCCGTGCCGCGATCTCACCCTTTGGTTTCTTTACCGAAGCTTTACCAGCAGTTCCGGGATCGCTAGGTCCCCCACTCGTAATTCCTCAGCCGGCTGTCGCATCGATTTTCAACCCAGCCGATACGCTGACTCAATCGAAGTCAAGCTACTTCCACACGATCGAGTTTAACCGTGTTCGCTGGGGCTGGGATGTCTTCAAAAGCTTTGTCGGAATCCGCTACATCTACGTGGATGATGAATATTCACTGACAGGAAGCAATGCGAACGCCAACGCAATCGCTCGTCCGGGTGACCCCAACGGAGCGAATGCAACGACCGGTCAGTTCCAGATTGATGCGACGAACAACTTGATCGGCCCCCACATCGGTGCTGAGTTCTTCTACGATGTTGGCTACCGCTGGTCGGTTTCCCTGAATGGAAAGCTGGGCGTCTACGCGAACTTTAACGAGGTCGACAGCAGGCTAACGGCGGATGGAAACAACTTCTTTGATCGTGAAGCGGAAAGCACCGCATTCGCATCGAGTGTCGAGGTCGGCTTGACGGCTCACTACCAAATTTCGCCCCGCGGTCGTTTCCGCCTAGGTTACAACGTGTTCCACCTAGAAGATATTGCGACAGTCACAGGAAACCTGCCAGGTCTTGGAGAAGATTCGGATGGGGTCATACGACGGACGATCAACCGCAGCTCGGGATCAACCAACAATGACAACGGCCGCATGACATTCCTGGGACTCGCCTTCGGTCTCGAGTTTTTCCGGTAGTCGATACGCCTCTTTCGAGGGACTGTCGGACCGCATTACGAAGCGTTACGCGAACTCATGGAAACAAACCGCCTGAATGCTCAATCCTTTGATCACTTCACGCTCGTTGTTTCTGACTTACAAGCATCGCATCAGTTTTACGCGGACCTGCTAGGGTTAAAGCCAGCCGAACGGCCCGCCTTTGATTTTGCGGGTGCTTGGTTCGAATTGGGCGGCGTTTTCCTGCACCTGATTCTTGCCAACGAAGCCTCGGGGCAAGCGGGGCCGGGAGACCGCGGCACCGTGCGTCCCTCACGAGGGCTGCACTTTGCCTTTCGAGTCGCCGATGCGAAATTTGCGGCCGAACAGCTAAAGTCGGCGAGCATCGAAATCGTAGACGGGCCCAAACAACGGCCCGACGGAGCGACACAGGTTTTCATTCGGGATCCCGACGGTTACTTGGTCGAAGTCTTTTCTGACTGAGTTTTCGGAGTGCAGTGTTGGGTGCTCGGTGCTCATATCACTATCTGGCAAATAAGCTTAGGCATTGATGCCTAGCCGCCTACGTACTGGGCGTAGAGCTTTCTTGCGACCGCGATTTCTTCGGTGCCGCCGATGATCGCTCGACCGTCGCGGAAGACGGTGACGACAAAGTCATCGACGAACAATCGCAACAAGAAGCGGTTTCGTTCGACCCGAGCCACCCCTGCCAGCCCCTCCTCCAGTTGATCCAAATCAACCGGCTGACGTTCGGGCGGACTAAGCTGCACTGCGTTTCGGCCGCACAGCACGGCGGAATGACTCCCCCGCTCGCCATCGAGCCATTCGAACTCCTCGCCTTTGCACGCCGGGCAATCGACCTGATCCCGCAACGTCGACAAATCCATCTGCCGTACTTGGTTGGTCCACAACTCGACCACCGATAGCTTATTGCTGACAGCCGCAGCATTACCGGACAGAATCTTCAGCGCTTCGCAGGCTTGAATGGAACCAATCACATTAATCGCTGGAGCCAACACACCTGCCGAATCACAAGTCGGTGTCGTCCCCGGCAGTGGCGGCCCATCGATCATCAGGCAGCGCAAACATGACGTTGTACCGGGTATGACTGTCATCGTCTGGCCATCTGCACCGAGACAGCCGCCGTAAATCCACGGAATGCCAAACTTGATCGCGGCGTCGTTGATTAAAAAACGAGTCTCAAAATTATCGGTGCCGTCGAGAATCACGTCGACTCCATCGCACAGCTGACCAATATTGGTCGCATCGACGTCGGTTACGAGGGGCTCGACTTGCACGGACGAGTTAATGCCCTTCAGTTTTTCGCTGGCCGCGATCGCCTTGGGCAAATTCTTAGCGACATCGGCTTCGTCGTAGAGCATTTGACGCTGGAGATTGCTTAGCTCCAAAAAATCCCGATCCACAATCCGCAGTCGCCCGACGCCCGCCCGAGCCAAGGTGTTGATAATGACCGAACCGAGTGCTCCGCAACCGATCACCAACGCCGCACCTTCCGCCAGCGCGCGCTGGCCGGATTCGCCGATGGCGGGGAAGCGAATTTGACGTGAGTAACGGTCTTGATTGGGCATGGGCTCGTCTGGCTTGGTTTAAGCCATCAATCTTTCTTTCAGGTATCGCCCCGTGACCGAGTGTTCGCTGGCCGCGATCTGCTCCGGCGTTCCCTCGGCAACCACGTGACCGCCCGCCGCTGACGCGCCGGGGCCGAGGTCAATGATCCAATCAGCATACTGCATTAACTGCAAATTGTGCTCGACCACGATCAACGAATGACCGACCGAAACCAACATCGCAAAACAATCGGCCAGTCGCACGACGTCGCTCATGTGCAATCCCGTGGTCGGTTCGTCCATCAGGAACAACGCTCGCTTGCTCTTGGCCCCGGTCAGGTACTTCGCGAGCTTCAACCGCTGGGCTTCCCCCGAGGACAGCATCGTCGCCGGCTGGCCCAGCTGCAGGTACCCCAACCCGACGTCAATCAGTGCTTTGAGCTGATACTGCACTTTCGGTTGGCCACGGAAAAACGGAAACGCCTCTTTTGCGGTCATCGCCAAAACGTCAGCAATGTTCTTGCCCCGGTGCCTGACCGCCAGAACTTCGTCGCGATACCGTGTCCCGCGACATTGATCGCAGCGGATGTGGACGTCGGTCATAAACTTCATGTCAACCGTCAGCTGTCCGTCGCCCTGACACTTGTCACAACGCCCGCCGGCAACGTTGAAGCTAAACTTGCCGACCTTGATGTTACGTGTCTTGGCATCCACAGTCTCGGCAAAGACCCGGCGAATATCATCAAACGCCCCGATGTAGGTAACAGGATTGCTGCGAGCCGTTCGGCCGATGGGCGATTGATCAACGAGGACGACTTCATCAATCGACGAGTCACCAAACACGGCATCGTAGGGCAACGCCCCCTCGACAGGCCTCTGCTTACGATCGCACAAAGCGCCGTGTAATGTGTCTTGGACCAGCGAAGTCTTTCCACTACCGCTGACTCCCGACACAACGCATAAGCAATTTAGGGGAAACTGAACGGTCACGTTTTTCAGGTTCCGCCCGCTGGCACCAGTTAGTTTCAAACGCCCGCGCGGCGAACGACGTTCGGGGTCATACACTCGGCCACGTCGTCCGGCGACAAAATCGCCCGTGTCACTCGCATCGGGTTCGACGAGCCCATCAACCGTGCCGTCAAAAACCAACTGGCCACCCTCGACGCCCGCACCGGGCCCGACTTCGACAACTCGCTGCGCGGTCGTGATCATTTCCGCGTGATGGTCCAACGCGACGACGGTGTTCCCACGCTGGTGCAGGCGGCCGATCGCAGCCACCAAGGAAGGCAGGTCGTGACTGTGCAAGCCGCGAGTAGGTTCGTCCAACACGTAAAGCATGTTCACAAGCGTCGAGCCTAGGATGGAGGTCAGCATAATCCGCTGTCGTTCGCCGCTGCTTAGCGTTCGCGTCAAGCGGTTGAGCGACAGGTAGTCGACCCCGACCTCACAGAGGAACCTCAATCTTTCGGCAATCGGCTGGAGCAGACTTGTCAGGATTGAACCTTGGGCACTCGATGGCTCCGGCGAGCCGTCATCGTCCGCGCAGTTTTCACCTCGCTGCTTGATAAGCTCAGAAAAGAATTGCGCCAGCGAGCCGATTTCCATCTCGCACAGTTGCCCCAGATCTTGCCCGCCAACGCAAAAGCCGAGCGCCTGCTTACTGCGGCCGGTAGCGCGGCATGCGGAACAAGGTTCCTGATCGATTGTGCCCTCGCCATCACACGTCTCGCAGCGTCCGATTGGCCGGTTTCGATCGAACAGACCAATCGACGGCTCCGCAAACTCCTGCCCGCAACGAGAGCAAGTTGGTTGACGATCAAAGGAATCGCCTTGCCACTGGCGGCCGTCGATTGATTGAGCGTTGGTCGGTTTGGTTTTGGTGGCCGCCGAGGTGTCATCGTTAGCAACGCGTAGGATTCGGCACGTTCCGTGGCCGTACTGAAACGCGGTCGCGACCGAGTCACGGACGCGTGCGATGTCGCTTTCGCCTGTCAAACGGTCGACCACAACGCTGATCTTAGCGTCGTCGGAGGCCGCGGGCGGGACCGTCAACGATGCATCGGCCAGATTGAGTATTTGGTTGGCGACGATGACTCGGCCAAAGCCCGACCGCCGCGCGACCAGCAACCGCTCTGCCAATGAAGCATGTTCACTCGATAGGTCAAACGTCACCATGTAACGCGTGTTGGCGGGAAGTGCTTCGCACCAACGCGTGACCGAGTCGGGATGGTGCGACTGGACCTTCGTCTCACAATTCGGACAACTTAAGGTCGCCGCTTTGGCGAACAGCACTCGCAGATAGGGCAGCAACTCGGTCGACGTCCCCACCGTCGATTGCTTACCCGGCGTTCCGCGGGCTGCTTGAACGGCGATGGCGGGTGGGATGTTCTCGATGCGGTCCGCGTCGGGACGGTCAAGCTGCTGAATGAACTGTCGTTGACCGGGTGAGAGACTTTCAATGTACCGCCGCTGGCCTTCGGCGTAGAGCGTATCGATGGCGAGGCTCGTTTTGCCGCTTCCGCTGACACCACAAACGGAAAGCCACTGACCGTGGGGAATCTCAAGATCGACATTCTTTAAATTGTTGACGCGAACACCAACAAGTCGGATCTCACGCTGCGGCATGGTAGAAGTGGGGTAAAAGTCGGAGGCCGGGCGATCCCTGTACCGGCGGTGGAGCGAATAATCTATGGGGACGGGCTAGAGCGAGCCAGATGGTGTTGGTTTTTGTGGGTTTTAGGTGGTTTTTGCTAACTCGTGTTGATTTGATGAGTTTGGGAACATGCCAGTGACCAAGTCACCGGTCCACTTTCCCCAGCGTTTGTATTGAGTGCTAGCGGCCGGAATTGGAATTTCCACAAAGTCGCATAATTGTTTAATCCTACCTAACCGTCAAAGTCGAAAACTGGAAGGACAAGGCTGTCTTTCGGATTTCAAGGTAGGAATAATGCTAGCTCTCAGATCAAAAATCGCTTCGTACGCCATGGCTGGGGCGATGGTTTTCTCGGCATCGTGGAACGTCGATGCTCAGACGCTCCCGTCGCAGCGATATCGTCCGACTCAACCGTCCGCCCAAGCGCCGCCATCGGTTCATGTGCCACCGGCTCGGATGCGGTCGATGGGTAGCACGGCCGGCTACACGCTGTCCGACAGTTCGCTTCGCGACGATCTTCCGCGAACGGCCTATCATCGTAACGTAATTCAACAGACCAGCTATGCCGCACCGGATCAGCCCGAGGTTCCGGAAATCCTACGTCGCCCGGGTGCGAATAACCAAGCCGCCAGCCCTGAAAACCGTAAGTCACAGCGAATCGCTCCGGCCGTCGCGAGCGACGTGACCGCCCCTGCCGAGCCACGTAAAACGCCCGACCACTTCGCCGCCGCAATGAGCCAAGTCCGTGGCAACAGTCTGAAAGTTGCTCCGGCCGAACTGAACACGCCATCAACTACCGCGCGGACGGTTGCTCCTGCCGTGCACCCCAACCTAGACGACGCCGATGCCAATGGCCTGCGTGGTTCTCGTCCAGCCGCGGTCGCAGCTTCTCATGCTCCGACAAGCAAGATTTCGGCTAGTGACTTTGTGCGTCAGATCTCGGCCAAATCGGAACGCCAGCCTACGGTCTACAACGCTCCTGTTGAGGATCGGAACACAGCTCCGGCTGCCTCACCAATTGCGGCCAGCGACGCAAGTTCTGACCTTCGATCGAGCCGCGTTGCCCCGATTGGTCAGATCACCGAACGCTCGATCGAAGCCAACCAAATTCGGCAGGTTTCAGCTGAGAATTACGTAAACGAAACTGAGGACGCCTCCATTCGCTTGGATGCACCAGCGTTGAGCGTTGAGACTTTTGGTCCTCAAACGATCGGCGTCAACAAGCCTGCGGTATATCAAGTCAAAGTCCACAACGCCAGCCACACTGACGCCGAGCGAATCTTGGTCGGGCTTAAGCTGCCAAGCTGGGTGGACGTTGATCACGTTAACCTGACTGCCGGTGGCAAAGAAATCACCGACGGCAAAGATCGAGCTCGCGTGGTTTGGAACATCGACCGCATTCCGGCCAAAGGTTCGCAAACCATTACCGTTACCGCCATTCCTCGCAAAGCGGAAATGTTTGACGTCGGTGTTGAGTGGACGCTGGTTCCTCGCGTTGGCAAAGCAAACGTTACCGTCACCGAGCCCCGCCTAGAAATGAGCATCGCGGGACCGAGCGAAGTTCAGTTCGGCGAGAAAGCACTTTACCACGTCACCGTTCGCAACCCGGGAACGGGAACCGCCGAAAACGTAGGCGTCAAGCTTCCCGAGTCACTGGGCGGCGAACCGGCCTTGCTGGGCAACATCGAGCCGGGCAAAGAGAAAAATTTCCAAGTCGAACTACTGGCTCGCACGGCAGGTGATTTGTCACTGGAAGTGACAGCCAACGCAGAGGGCAACCTAACTGCCTCGGCCGATCGCAAGCTAATCGTTCGTCGAGCCAATCTGGGTATCGCGCTTCAAGGCCCAGCTTTGAAGTACGCCGGAAGCATTGGCCGCTACAAAGTCACGTTGACCAACACGGGTGACGCGGTCGCTAGCGATGTCATGACCGCCGTCGCGCTGCCGCCGGGTGTCAAGTTCTTGGGCGGTGTGGATTCAGTTGTCCAAATGGACGGCGGCGTTCGCTGGCACGTCGGCTCAATCGCGCCGGGCAAGACGAAGTCTTACGAAATCGACTGCCAAATGGATGCCTCGGGTGACTTGCAACTCGAAGTGGGTGCCCGTGACCTGAAAGGCAAGGGCGACTTGGCCGCGTCGAGTGCGTGCTTGACAACTGTCGAGACCGTTGCTGACCTCGTGTTGAGTGTTGCCGACCCAAAAGGTCCGCTGCCGACCGGCGAAGAGGTCACCTATACGATCAACGTTCGCAACCGCGGCAGTCGCTCAGCGAAAGCGATCGATTTGGTGATGCAGTTCAGCGAAGGAATCGAACCACATACGGCTCAGGGCCAAGAGCATCAGATCGTTCCGGGCCAAGTCTTGTTCTCGCCTATCCGACAGATCGACCCGGGTCAGCAAGTTAGTTTCAAAGTAACGGCTCAAGCATTCAAGAGCGGTACGCACGTCTTTCGTGCTCAGCTGACTTGCGATGAGTCAGACGCCCGCGAGATCGCAGAAGGAACAACTCGCTTCTTCGGCGACAGCATGCCCGAGACGTCGACCGCGAATTCTGACAATAGCTTCGGTGGTGAGCCCAACGACTTTACGCGATAAGCGTCAATCACGATCGGGCGGCATCACGCACGATTGAGTACTGCCCAAACAGGCAGTCATGATAAATTGAAACGGAAACAGAACCCGCCGTGCTCCAACGGCGGGTTTTTTCGTGGCTTCATCGATCGACCACAACCCAAACGCGCGGTGTGACGGCAGCGTACAGGAATGTTTAGCCGGCCGAGAGTTCAGCAGCAGCTTTTGATGTGCAATTGTTAAACTCTCCTCAGGTGCTAAATCCAATCCGGTATCGCGTTCCCTAAACGTTAGATCCTCGCCCGTGCTGGGAAAATGCTCGTTCGAACGTCAAAACATGCATCACGCAGCACGTCGCGTCGACTAGACTGAGCCGATTCTTGACCGCTCCAGCTAATTAACAACTGCACCCAATGCCCGTCACCACGTTCCCCTTTGGCAATACTCGCTGCGGCACCGCAGTCCGTAAACACACCTGCATCAACGCGAGCGGTAACTCGATTGAGTTGATCGATTACGGGGCGACGCTCAAGGCCGTCAACATGCCTGATCGTGACGGCGAGATCGCGAACGTTGTGCTTGGCTGCGACTCGATTGAGCAATACGAGGAAACAACAACCTATTTCGGTTCGATCGTTGGCCGCGTTTGCAATCGCATCGCCAAAGGAAAATTCTCGATTGACGGCGTCGAGCACCAACTGGCAACCAACGACGGTCCGAATCATTTACATGGGGGCATTAAAGGTTTTGACAAAAAGGTTTGGGATAGCGAAACGATCGAGGAAAGCGACGCCGTGGGTGTCCGGTTCATGGTGCTCAGCCCCGATGGTGATGAGGGATACCCCGGAAACCTGTCCGTGGTTACTGAATATCGATTGGATGATAAAAACCAATTGACGATCACTTTTGATGCGACCACTGATGCCGCGACTCACCTGAATTTAACAAACCACGCATACTGGAACCTGGCTGGCAGCACGGCAAACACGGTTTTTGACCATCACCTAGAAATCAATGCCGAGCGTTATCTGCTGAATGACGAGACATTGATCCCGACCGGTGCATTGGGTCCGGTTGCTAACACCGCGTTTGATTTCTTGACATCCAAGCCAATCGGCCGGGACCTGCCAACGTTGACCAACCACCCGATTGGCTATGACAATTGCTACGTGATCAAACAGTCGGATGGCAGTCTGCGAAATGCTGCGAACGTGTTCGATCCGTCTACCGGGCGACAGATGGAAATCTTGACAACTCAGCCGGGCGTGCAGTTTTACACCGGGAACTATCTAGACGGCGGGCCTCGTACCGGCGGCTACGCTCAACACACCGGTTTCTGTTTAGAAACCCAACACTTCCCCGACGCAGCGAACCAACCCGGCTTCGCCTCGACGCTGCTGAGCCCGGGCGAGCGGCACCAGCAGACGACCGTTCACCGTTTCGGATTGGTGACGTAAACCGCTCCTCGGATTCCGCAAAGTTGGGATGGCGACCGTTGGCGGTTCCTTCGGTAATTCGTCGCTTCGTCCGCCGATTTTGCCCAAAATCCAACGCAACACAAAAAAAGTGACGATTGACCAGTCATTTTTCGGAACTAGACTAGTGGCGTCTTATCGAGCCATAGCTCTTCTGTGCTGCTCGATAGCCCGAGGGTTCACCACAACGCTCGCTTCTCAACCATTAACCTCTGCGAACAAAATCTTATGAGTATCGCCATCGTCACTGGCTCTGCAGGACTTATCGGCTCAGAGTCCGCCCGCCACTTTGCCAAGCAAGGCCTGACCGTTGTCGGAATTGACAACGACATGCGGAGCGAATTTTTTGGAGCCGAAGCATCGACCGCTTGGCAGCGCAACACCCTGATCGAGGAGCTAGGCGACAACTACATTCACGTCGATTGTGACATCCGTGACAACGACGCGATCAATGATCTGTTCGCCAAGTACGGAACGGACATCAAGTTGATCGTCCACACCGCCGCTCAGCCATCCCACGATTGGGCTGCGAAAGATCCGCACAAGGACTTTACCGTCAACGCAAACGGTACGCTGAATTTGCTCGAAGCTACCCGGCAGAATTGTAAAGACGCCGTCTTCATTTTCACATCGACCAATAAGGTCTATGGCGATACGCCCAACCGTTTGCCGCTAATCGAGAAAGATCTGCGTTGGGAAATTGACCCGACTCATACGTACAACGACGGCATCCGCGAAGACATGTCGATCGACAGCTGTACTCACAGCCTTTTTGGTGCATCGAAAGTCGCGGCGGACGTTCTTGTTCAAGAATATGGCCGTTACTTTGACATGAATACGGCCGCGTTCCGCGGTGGCTGCTTGACTGGCCCCAATCACAGCGGCACCCAGCTGCATGGATTTTTGTCATACCTAATGAAATGTACGGTCACCGAAACGCCGTACAGCGTGTTTGGCTACAAGGGCAAACAGGTTCGCGACAACATTCATAGTTACGACCTAATTCAGGCCTTCGATCATTTCTACCGAGCCCCTCGCAGCGGCGAAGTCTACAACATCGGCGGCAGTCGCTACAGCCACTGCAGCATGCTCGAAGCAATCGGGATGTGTGAAGAAATCTCTGGCACCAAGCTGGATTACACGTACAAAGAAGACAACCGAACGGGCGACCATATTTGGTACGTTAGCGACGTCAGCAAGTTCAAGAATCACTTCCCTGAGTGGAAACTAACCAAAGACGTGAAGACGATTCTGACCGAAATCCACACCTACAACGTGGATCGGTGGAAGGAGCCGGTGGCCTAGTGATCGATCGAGGAAGACACAACCTGCTGGGCGTCCGCATCGACGCCGTGGACTACGAAGCCGCCGTCAGCAAGATTATCGACGCGGCAACAACCCGCAAGCCGCTGGGCGTTTCGGCGTTGGCTGTGCATGGTGTCATGACGGGTGTGCAAGACGACACTCATCGGCATCGGCTGAATGATTTGGAGCTAGTCGTCCCCGACGGCCAGCCGGTTCGTTGGGCTTTGAACTTGCTGCACGGTACGGAACTAACCGACCGCGTCTATGGCCCGAACCTGATGCTGAAAACTTGCGAAGCAGCCGCAGAGAACGGCGTTTCGATCTTTTTGTTCGGCGGCAAGGAAGAGTTGCTGGACGATTTGCAGGCGAAACTTTTACAGAAGTTTCCAAAGCTGAAGATTGCTGGGCGCCTCGCGTCCAAGTTCCGCACGGTTAGCGGTGAGGAGAAGCAAGACATCATCGACGTGATCGAAGCCAGCGGCGCAGGGATCACGATGGTTGGCCTCGGTTGCCCGCGGCAAGAAGTTTGGGCTTACGAGTTCAAAGAACAGCTTCGGATGCCGGTGCTGGCCGTCGGAGCCGCTTTTAATTTCCACGCGGGCCAGCTGGATCAGGCTCCGCCAATCATGCAGAAATACGGGCTTGAATGGTTCTATCGGCTAATGAAGGAACCGACTCGATTGTGGCATCGATACTTGGTCTTGAACCCGTACTACCTGAGCCTGCTGTTCTTGCAGTGGACAGGCTTGAGAAAGTTCGACCCAGATTCGACGGTGCTGCCCAAGGGCGAGATTCTGTACGGCTAGCCATAGTTAAACCGACCAGCCGACAAACGTCTTAGGCAATAACGTTTGACCGACCACGAAAAACAACGCGCGAAGATTGCGGTGGCTCTCTTCGCGTGCTTCATGAATTCGTGGTTTTTTCGTTTTCTTGCTCCCCGGTCGCGTTCTCCTTTTCGAATACGTTCGCTCAGATAGTCAGCGAGCGTTGGATTTGGCAGAATCTGATTCATGTTCAATCACACGAAACGACTGCGGGAACTTCGTCGATCACTCAAGAGCCAGCAACTGCCCAATTTGCTGGTCACCGATCGCACCAACATCTTTTACTTGACCGGCTTCACGGGCAGTGCAGGGCACCTGTTGGTCACCGCCGACCAAATCCTGCTGCTAACCGACGGCCGCTATTCGACTCAAGTCGCCCACGAATGCCCGGGTTTAGATGTCGAGATTCAGCGTACCAGCGAGAGCCTAGCGTCGCTTCTTTGCCGCGTGCTAAAACGAGCAAAAACATCCCACCTTGCCTACGAGGCGACCAACGTCACCAAGGCGGCGTTCGACGAGCTGGAATCTTTGCTACCTGCGGTCGAGTTGATCTCCTCGTCCGGAGTCATCGAAGCTCTGCGCGCAGTTAAGGACAAGGACGAGGTCGCCGCGATTCGCAAATCGATTCGAGTCAACGAGCGCACTTTTGAGGTTATTCGATCTCAACTGACCGCCGATCAGACCGAGCGAGAGGTTGGCTTCAACCTTGAACACCAAATGCGGCAGTTCGGGGCGACCGAATGCTGTTTCGATCCGATCGTTGCCGTCGGCCCCGCCGCCGCCCTGCCTCATGCGACGCCAGGTGCGACCCGGATCGGCTCGGACTCGTTTGTGCTGATCGACTGGGGAGCGTTCGTCGACCACTACGCCAGTGATTTGACCCGGGTGATCGTCACTTCCGCAAAAATCCCGGCTAAACTTCGTAAAGTCTACGACACCGTCTTGGCCGCTCAGCTGGCCGCCATCGACGCGATTCGCCCCGGCCTTTGCACCAAGGAAGTGGACGATGTGGCCCGAAAAGTGATCGAGGACGCTGGGTTTGGGAAGCGTTTCTCGCACAGCTTGGGGCACGGCATTGGGCTGGCTGTTCACGAGGGCCCGGGGCTGCGACCAAGCGGGGGCCAGCCGTTAAAAGCGGGGATGGTCGTGACCGTCGAGCCGGGAATATACATCCCAAATTGGGGCGGCGTCCGAATTGAAGACGATATTCTGGTCACGCCGGGCGGTTGCGAGGTCTTAAGCGAATTGCCCAAAGAGCTAGATGCGTGTATCGTATCGACCTAAATTTGTCGCCGTTGACCGCGACGCCACTGGGCGTTCAAACGCGAGCGCGTCATGAGGCGTTATACCCAACGGCAAAGCCGAATCCGGCCTAACTTAATCCGACCACGGAGCAACCGACCCTGATGTCCAAGGATAAGCAAGAATCATCTGTGTTTAACGTGGCCAAGATCCGCGAGCTGATCGAGCTGATGCAAGAGCATGAACTGCGAGAGGTTGACTTGCAGCAGTCTGAACAACGCATCCGCCTCAAACGCGGCGCCGAGGGCGCGCCAGTCGTTAGCTACGCCGCACCGCCCACGGCAGCGGCCCCCGTTGCGGCTGCAGCGGCACCGGCCGCAGCAGCTGCTGCCCCGGCGGCAGACGACAATGCGACTTACATCAAGAGCCCGACCATCGGCACGTTTTACAGCAAACCCAAACCCGACGCGCCCGACTTTGTTAAGGTTGGTGATACCGTCACGCCGGACACGATCGTTTGCTTGGTCGAAGCAATGAAAATGTTCAACGAGATTCCTGCGGGAGTTTCAGGCAAGATCGTCGAATGCCTGTGCAGCAACGAAGACCCGGTCGATAACAACAAACCGCTGTTCAAAGTCGTGCCGAACTAGGTCCGGGAGGTCCCGGAAAGCGGCGTAGCCGGCTCGCCCGTCCTTTAACGCGTCGCACGCCTCGGGTCGATCTCATTAGATGGATTCGCGAGTTGGCGGCAAATTCCGGGTCCAACAGCGCAACGACATCGGACTTTAGCTGATCCGCCGAGCGACCGGTTCCACCCGCGGTGCTCGGCGCCGGCCCCAAAACAACCGCAAACTGAAAACCGAACACTGAAAACTCCTCATGTACAACCGCATCTTGATCGCCAACCGAGGCGAAATTGCTCTCCGTGTCATTCGCGCTTGCAAAGAGTTAGGAATCGAGTCGGTCGCGATTTTTAGCGAGGGCGATCGTGGCGCGAAGTATCTCGAAATGGCCGACGAAGCCTACTGCGTCGGCAACCCGCGCTCGTCCGACAGCTATCTCCGCATCGACCAGATTATCAGTGCAGCGGAACTTGCCGACGCGGAAGCGATTCATCCCGGCTACGGATTTCTGGCCGAAAACTCGCACTTTAACGAGGTGTGCCGCGACTCCAACATCGACTTTATCGGTCCCTCGCCTCAGGCGATGGACATGCTGGGCGACAAGAACAAAGCCCGCGCTTTGGCTCGCAAGGCGGACGTGCCCGTCGTGCCCGGTAGTCCCGGCTTAATCACCGACGAGAAAGAGGGCCTGCGGGTTGCCAATGAGATCGGTTACCCGGTGTTGGTCAAAGCCAGCGCCGGCGGTGGCGGCAAGGGCATGCGAGTCGCCAAGGACGACGCCGATCTGAAGGTAGCGTTGGATCAGGCGGCAACCGAGGCCAAAGCAGCATTCGGCGACGGCAGCGTGTACCTGGAAAAATTCGTCGAACTACCGCGGCACGTGGAAGTGCAAATCATTGCTGACAAGCACGGCAACGTCGTCCACCTGTGGGAACGTGACTGCTCGACCCAACGTCGTCATCAGAAGCTGATCGAAGAGAGCCCAGCTCCGACCTTGCCGCCGAAAGTCCGGACCGAAATCTGTGCGGCTGCGGTACGGATGATTCAACATGCGGACTATGACAACGCGGCCACGGTCGAGTTCATTGTCGATAAGAACAACGATTTTTACTTCATCGAAGTCAACGCGCGGATCCAAGTCGAGCATCCCGTATCAGAGATGGTGACCGGCATCGATCTGATCCAACAGCAGATTCGGGTCGCCTCGGGTGAAAAGCTGCCTTTCACGCAAGAAGACATCCAGTGCAACGGGGCATCCATCGAGTGCCGGATTAACGCGGAAGACCCAGATCGCGGATTCGCGCCCTGCCCGGGCTTGATCGAACAGATTCTGCCGCCGGGCGGATTGGGCGTTCGCTTCGACAGCCATGTGCATACGGGTTACACGGTTCCCCCGTATTACGATTCGATGATTGGCAAACTGATCGTTCACCAACCGACTCGCAAACAGGCAATCGCTTGCATGCTAAGGGCGTTGGACGAACTGAGAGTCGAGGGGATCGCGACGACGATCGATTTCCAAAAGCGAGTTTTGGAGCACCAAGATTTCGTTGACGGGAAAGTCGACACCAAGTGGGTCGAACGAAATATGTAAGCGACACCTGAAGCTTACAGGCTACCGTTTTCGGTTGCTTGCTCGATGCCGCACCACCACCTCGAGCTGCAACCTGAGAACTTTCAACTCCTCCGCCGCCGCTATTACGCCTCAGGGGGACGCACTTTCTCGCTATCTACGGCGGCGTTCTAAGAGTTGAGTTTCCGCAGGTCGCAATCGCAGGCCTTCGCACGCCAGTATCGCCGGCGCCGCTTTTTGAATACACTGTCGCGTCGTTTGAGAACGGTTTCTTCACCCTTATTTGACGGAAAGGCTCTTCATCGTGGCCAACACCCTTTCACCTCCTAAACGTCCCGATCACCAATTTAAGCGCGTGGCAATCCTGTTCGCTGGCGGACCTGCTCCGTCGGCCAATGCGGTGATCTCGGCGGCTGCCGCTTCGTTCTTGCGTGCTGGCGTGGAAGTCATCGGCATCAAGCACGGCTACTCATCGCTGGTCGATTTCGATCCAGCGCAGCCGCTCGAGGAAGGGAAAGCGTTCTTCAAACTGACGCCCACGGTGCTCAAGCGAACTCGCAACCAGCCCGGAATCATCATCGGCACCGCCCGCTCAAACCCAGGTAAGATGATCACTTGCCCGGAAGACCTGAACGACACCGAGAAAACCGCGCCGATGAAGCGGACGGTTGCCGCCCTGAAGTCGATCAACATCGATGCGTTGATCTCGATCGGCGGTGACGACACACTCAAGACCGCCAACAAGTTTAAGCTGTACCAAGAAACCACGGGCGAAGCGGACGTGATTCCGGTCGTTCACCTGCCCAAGACGATCGACAACGACTATCACGGCATCGATTTCACGTTCGGCTTCTTCACCGCCGTCGATTTCTTGGCCACCGAGATCCGCAACCTGATCTACGACGCCGAAGCAACGGGTTCGTACTTCTTGGCCGAAACCATGGGCCGCAGTGCCGGCTGGCTGTCCTACGGTGCTGCGATCGCTGGCGAGGCAAGTCTTGTCGTGAGCGTCGAAGACGTGATGGCTGGTTACTTGGTCGACGAAGAATTCACCAATGACGCGGGCGAAACGAAAACTCGTAAGTGCATGGACATGGGCCGCGTGACGGAACGGATCGTGAAAACGATGTTGGCACGCGAGGCAGAAGGCAAAGAGTATGGCGTGATCGTGATTGCCGAGGGCTTGGCTGAGTACCTGCCGTTCAGCTACGTGATGGGTATCAAACGTGATGATCACGGTCACATCAACATCAGCGAGGTCAACCTTTACCGGGTCATGTCGAAGGCGATCGAGGAAAAGTACACCGAGAAAACCGGCAGCAAGAAGGCCGTGAAGGGCCTACAGCTGGGTTACGAAGCCCGGTGTGCCAAGCCACACGCGTTCGACGCCATGCTCGGCAGCCAGCTGGGCGTCGGAGCCTTCCGCGCGTTGGCCGAAAAGAAGCTCAACGGCGTGATGGTAAGCGTCAGCGGTCAGCTGGATCTTCGTTACGAGCCGTTCGAGAACTTGGTCGATCCGAAAACGCTTGTCACCGTCGTTCGTTACATCGACACCGACAGTGACTTCCACCGCTTGGCCCGTTTCTTGGAAACGCATGTCAACGACTAGGATCCGAGCACGCAAATTCTGGTGCGTACACTGAAGCAGCCCGCTTAATGAGCGGGCTGTTTTTATCGGACGAACGCTCGCCGATGCGGCGTCGTACGTAAAATCGCCTATGCCGCTTGGCTTCTGGTAATCATTTTTCCGACCACGTTCACGTCCATTTGTGGGAACGGGATCGAGATTCCAGCCGCATCCAATTGCTGCTTGGCCGATACGGTCAATTGCTCGCGAACGTCCCAGTAATCTTCCGGGCGACACCAGGCTCGCAATTGCCAATCAACTGACGATGCACCAAGCCCTGTCAGATAGACCTGACCACCCTCGTGCGAGGCGGCAGTTTGCATTTGTGTTTGCTGAACGGCTTTTTCTAACGCGTTCCGCGTTGCGTCCAGGTCCGCCGAATAGGCAGCGCCCACGCTTACGTCCACGCGGCGTGTTTGGTTCCGTGAGTAGTTTTCCAGCAAGCTGCCGAAGATCTCGCCGTTGGGGATGATCAGATGCCGGTTGTCCAACGCGTTCAAGCGTGTCGTGAACAGATCGATTTCTTCGACGGTGCCTTCGGTCCCTGCAACGGCAATGTAGTCATCCACTTTAAAGGGCCGAAACATCAACAACATCACGCCGGCTGCGAAATTGCCCAGCGTGCCTTGCAAAGCCATACCGATCGCAAAACCAGCCGCGGCTAGAATCGCTGCGAAACCCGCGATGTTGATGCCAAAGTAGGGTAACACCATCATCGCAACGATGATCATCAAAGTGTTACGAACGGCCTTGGTCAAAAACTTTCCTAGCGTCAGATCAACGCGCTCGGAAACAACCTTTCCAACCACGCGGCCAATCGCCGACGCAACCGTGTAGCTGATAACGACCGCCGCGCAGACGGCCAACGCGGTCGCCAAGTACTCGCGCAAGATTGTCATCTGAGCCGCGTGGTCACCATGAATGGCGTCCCGGAACGTGTGGGTCCCCTGACTGATCGCCGAACTGAGATCAAACCCTTCTCCATCGGCAACCTCTTGAGCCCAAGAGAGCACCGGCGTCAAACCAACAATGGCAGGCACGCCTAGCAACGGTAGTTTTCGAATGACAGACAGCATGAGCGTTGACTCCTAATCGTTTCCAATCAAACGCGAACACTCCCACGAGCGCAGCGGTGGCTCGGATCATTTTCGCGGCGGGAGTTTAGGAGCGTCATCGCGTTAGCAAAAGAGCGAATGTGATAGCACCGTCGATCTGGATCTTTTTTTTGACTTTCCCTAAAGTCCCCGGCCGGTCTGAATCGTGCTCACAAGCAATCGCCCAAGCTGCCATGGAAAAATCTCGCCTGCCAGAACTCTTGCTGCCCGTCGGAATCGTTGGCTGCCTGCTCATCATCTTCATTCCGCTACCAACGGCGATCATGGACGTGCTGCTGGCAGCCAACATCGCCGTCGCCGTGATGATTCTGCTCACGACCATCTACGTCGGCCGACCGCTCGAACTGAGCGTCTTTCCATCGATCTTGTTGGCAACGACGCTCGCTCGCTTGGCCCTGAACGTCGGTACCACGCGATTGATCCTCACTCGCGGAGCGATCGACCACGAACAAGCGGCCGGTGGGGTGATCCAGGGCTTCTCGAGCTTTGTGACCGGCGATAGCCTAGCCGTTGGTTTGGTGATATTCGCAATCATTGTGGTGATTCAGTTCGTCGTGATTACCAAAGGAGCCACCCGCATTAGTGAAGTGGCCGCTCGATTCTCACTCGACGGAATGCCAGGCCGGCAAATGGCGATCGATGCCGACCTGAACGCGGGCGTGATCGACCAACAGGAAGCCCACGCAAGGCGAACCAATGTAATTGCCGAGGCAGATTTCTACGGGGCGATGGATGGAGCAAGCAAATTCGTGCGGGGCGACGCGGTTGCCGGTGTCATCATCACCGTGATTAACATCGTAGGCGGTTTAGCGATTGGGCTTTCACAACAAATGTCCATCGCCGATGCGGCACAAACGTTTACCTCACTGACCATTGGTGACGGCCTTGTCAGCCAGTTACCGGCACTGCTGATCTCGCTGGCTGCTGGCGTGCTGGTGACCCGCAGCACTCGACAAACGAATCTCCCAGGCGAGGCAATCAATCAAGTTTTCGCTAGGCCGATCGTCTTGGTCGTCACCGCAATCTTCCTTGGCATTTTGGTAATCACTGACCTACCAAAACTACCATTGCTTACGCTGGCCGGCGGATGTTTGGCGACCGCTTGGATACTCCAAAACAAACCCTCCGCGCAAAACCACGCTCACATCAAAGATTTGACATCAACCACGCCAGCGGAACCGATCCAACCTGCCGAGACAACGCTCGATCACTTGTTAAGCGAAGACGCCGTGGCGATTGAGCTGGGTGTCAACCTGATTCAACTGGCCGACAGAAATCAGGGCGGCCAACTTCTACCGTTGATCAATGATGCTCGTGCAGAGCTGGCCGCCAAGTTGGGCATGATCTTGCCGAAGGTTCGGGTCCACGACAACCTTCGATTGTCACCCAACGAGTATCGAATCGTGATCAAGGGCAACGACGTCGAGCAAGCTGAGCTTTTACCCGATAACAAATTGGCCATTGATAAACGCACCGCCACCCAACCGTTGGCCAACGGAGCAATTGTATCGATGGCCTCAAAAATTCTGTCCGACCACGCGGCCTACTGGATCACAACATCAGCCGCCGAGGATGCCGAATTCCAAGGGTACGACGTTTGCTCGGCCGATTTCGTGCTGGCCAATCGACTGCAAGCAGCCGCTCAAACGCATGCGACGACCTTGTTGACCCGTGATGCGACGGTGGAGTTGATCGAGCAAACTCGCAAGACATCGCCTGCGGTGGTCGAAGAGCTGATTCCAAACAAACTATCGATTGGAAAAATCCAACAGGTGCTCAAGGGCCTGCTTGCCGAGGGAATTTCAATCCGTCCGTTGGCGCTGATCCTAGAGACCATTGGTGACCATGTTGATGCCGGCCAAGCGATAGCCCCTTTGATCGAAAAGGTCCGCGTGCGGCTGGCGGCCAGTATCACGGCCAGCTTGTCAGACGGCCAGCAGACGCCAATTCCGGTCTTCACGATCACCCAAGACTTACAAGATCGCATTGCTTGCGGATACGAATGCGTGAGCGATCAAATCCGCCTAGATCTGCCGCGAGCAACCATCGAAAGCTTGGCAGCATCGCTTGAATCAGCCGCCGTTAGCATGAGAAAAACTGGCTGTCGGCCCGTCGTGTTGGTCGATCAACCGATTCGCCCAGTAATTGCAGAACTCGCCGCGGGCATCCAAGAACCACTGTTCGTGCTGGGACATCAAGAACTCAATCGCCACCCTGTCGAGCATTTCGGCGAGGTCACGATCGAACAGGTTACCTCACTGGCAGCCGCCTAGTGCCCGCGTTGCCAGCACAGCTTACCGCCCACCAACCGGTCTTACCCATAAAAAACGAATTTTAAATCAAGTCTCAACTTCCCTCAGGTCGAATCAGACGGAGGGCAAGTGCCGACCTACGCTCAACCATCGAGCGACGATGAATAACGGTCGTCCCGAGTCAATTCTGAAAAATTTTGCCAATGGTCGCGACCGTGTAAATTGTTCATTGACTCACACACCCCGCTTTGATATTTACCCCTCAACGAAATCAAAAATATTGCCCGCGTCGTCAACCACTCGCGACGCTTGGGCAAGATTCGCATACCAGTCACGGAGGATTGTATGGCGACCACGGTGGCAGTCGAAGACCCGATCATGGAAGTCTGGCGGGAGTACAAACCCGATTGTTCAGACAAAAACTTGCGTAACACGCTGATGGAACGGTACTTTCCATTGGTCAAGTACAACGGCGAACGCATCTGGCAGCGACTGCCTGATGGCGTCGAGCTGGACGACCTAATTTCTGCAGGCGTGTTCGGCCTGATGGACGCGATCGACGCGTTCGACATGGAACGCGGCGTTAAGTTTGAAACCTACTGCGTACCGCGTATTCGCGGTGCCATGCTGGACGAACTACGAACGATGGACTGGGTTCCCCGTTTAGTCCGTTCTAAAGCCAGTAAAATCAATAACGCCACCAAAGCGTTAGAAACGAAACTCGGCCGTGCCCCGACGGTAGTCGAGCTGGCTGAGAAGCTTGAGCTTACCGTACCAGAGACAGAAAAGATGATCTCCGACGCGAACGCGGTCGGCTTGGTCAGCCTTAACAAGAAATGGTACGAAACAGATAGCTACAAAGACGTTCGTGAAATCGATGTCCTAGAAGACAAACGAGGTGAAGATCCAACGCGTCGTATCCAAAAGAACGACCTGATGCGATTGGTCACCAAAGGCTTGAATCGCAACGAACGATTGATCATCATTCTTTACTACTACGAAGAACTGACGATGAAAGAGATTGGCTCAACGCTTGATTTGAGCGAGAGCCGCGTCAGCCAAATGCACAGTAGCATCGTTCAACGATTGCAACAGCAACTGGGACGGCGACGCGTCGAGTTCGGCAAATAGCTTCCGCATAAAAGCATAAAAACCAAGATGGCTTGCCGGAAACGGCAAGCCATTTTTCATGCGCCGAACGAAAAGCGGAAGCTTGCTGACTTACATCCACATCGCTTGCTTGGCCGCCATATCAAAGCAGTCGCCCGTCGGAGCAGGCGCGTACTTCGCCTCGAGGTCCAAAAGGTCCTCAGCCAAGTCAAAGCTGAACTCGAAGAAAGCCTGCATATCAACCGACAGCGGCTGCTCAAAACGACTGTCGGTCAAACGAACTTGGCGAGGTAATTCGTGGCGCGCGAACATGGGAATACCCTTCTGCGAAAGAAGAAAAACGTGGCATTCCCTGCCGTCGAAAATGGCCGCAATCTTCGCAGCCCCGAGGACCGATGCTTCTCGGCCCAAAAAATCGTTAAACAATCTGTCTCTATAAACGCAATCTATCCCAAGCAGGTTCGTTGCCCAAACCCATTTTTCTTGATTGCTGGCAAGATCGGTATGCAAGTCGCTATCTGATAGCATCCCTGTTTTTTCTATGATTATTCCGCTGCTAGGTATGAACCGTCCCCTTCGGTGGCACGTATCACCAGCGAGTCAAACAATGGCTCAGTAAGAAACACCAAAAATCACATTGAACCAATCAATCGCGACAGTCGGTCAAACGATTTGGCCAGCCTTTAATCGGCAAATCTCGTCCGCCTGTCGCTAGCTGTAAATCAGTCAATTTGACGACGCCCCGAACACCGCCTGCATCTATCGGTCGATAACCTACGATGCTGGCATTGTCGACTCACCGTTACGGATGGCACGTTCTTCGACATGGATTGCAGCGGACGGCCGCGAACCGTTTTCAAACGTTTCACGGCCGCCAGCCCGAACCGGGCTTAGCCAAATGGTAAACTGGGTACGTCCCCGTCCCCTCGTGAGTACCTTTTGCCGCTCGCTATGACCGGTTTAACCCAAGAAGTTCCAGAATTGGAATTGTGCTAAATCAGAAAACTTGGTTTGCTTCACTTACGCAGCAAACCCTAATCCCGCAACGGGGAGAACAAAATGCAAATTCGACCAACCAGTCACGCAATCAACACTCAGGCAGTCAACCTACAGACCAACACTGCCACTCAGTCAACCACCAACGACGTGGCAAATGCCCCCGTCGATCAGTTGGACATTTCTATCGAGGCCCAATCGATGTCGGGCACTGACGCGACCACCAGCATCCGAGCCGATCGAGTGGCTGAGCTGCGAGCCGAAATCGCCGCCGGCCAGTACGACACCAACGAGCGTTTGGATGCAGCGATGGCACGAATGCTCGACGTGATCGGATAATGATGACCAGGTTCCGACCGTGCCTCATCACGCACGACGGGAACGATGGACAACAAATCTCAATAAGAAGCTGGTTCCGCTTGCGGGGCCAGCTTTTTTTTTGATCTCAGCCGTTTACAATGAGATTTCGGCGACATGCAGTCGTGCTTGCGCCGCCAACGGTAGACACTTTCACCCGCGCAGCTTCGATGCCTCTTCTTACTTCTTCCAGCGCGACGGTGCTCAATAAAAGCGTCAGGATTGATCGGCAACCGGTTGTCATCGGTCGCCATCCGGACTGCGAGGTCCAGGTCGACGACGGATCGGTCAGCCGACGTCACGCCCAGATTGTGTATGAATCGCCCCATTACTATCTGGAAGACCTCAACAGTCGCAATGGCTCGATGCTCAATAATCAGTTCGTCAGCGAACGGACTCGATTGTTCGATGGTAGCGAGATCCAAATCTGCGACACGGTCTTCCGCTTTACACGTAGTTCGGTTTCCTCGGATCATCCAGCTCGGCCGACGCTGGTCACCGATTCCGCCGAGATCAACACGTCCCTTTCTGGCAGCTTCGCTCTTGAGGACAACCGGAAAGACGATTCCCAGTTAGTCTCGCAGCTGGACGTCCCCTCCCATTCCCAACGCTTGCACCGCCACTGTAGCGCGGAAGACAAACTGCAAGTACTGATGAAGATCACTCATTCCTTGAGCGATCTGGTCGAGCGGGACCAAGTGCTTGAGAAGATTCTCGAGTTCATGTTCGATCTATTCGTTCAAGCGGATCGCGGCTTCGTGATGCTCAAAGACGAGTCCGGCAAACTGCAACCGCTGGGTTTCAAGTGTCGGCGGCCCACCGATGACGAGAACATCCGCGTCAGTTCGACGATCGCGCAGATGGTGATGGAGTCACGACGCCCCCTAATCAGCCGCGACGCGGCGATCGACGATCGGTTTGATGTTAAAGAAAGCATCATGGACTTCCACATCCGGTCCATTATG